>JADJWE010000004.1:0-300000 GCA_016716525.1 Candidatus Flexicrinis affinis | reverse complement strand
CGCCGCGCCTCGTACTGCTTGGCGAGATGCGCCAGCGTGCGCTGCAGAATCTCGTACGGTTCGCCGTAGTTGGGGACAATGACAAGGTACTTGACGTCATCCCAAGGCAGCGCGTCGGCCCGTCCGGCAGTGTCGGTATCGTACTTGGCTTTCCAGTCGGTTTGTTCCCAGCGGCGGATCATGCGCATGCCGTTGAAGTTGGCGACCGCCGCAAGCACGAAACGCAGGGCCGTATATGCGCCGAGGAGCGCGGCCAAGGTCAGAACGATGCGCGGAAAGGCAAGGGCAGAGGCGACGCAGAATAACAGCGCCAACCACGCGATACAGCCGGGAATCCCGTCGAGCGCGCGTTCGGGGATCGGCGGAGGCGGGGATGCGCCCCACAGCGACTGCCCGACGCCCATCTGAACGTTGTTGCGCCGGCCACCGTCGGATTGATACGGCAAGAGTTGATTCTACCTGCTCATCGTCGTTACGATGGCTAGCATAGCATAGATGAACGGAGGTCGGGCAGGGCCGCGGCCCACCACCGGCCGATCGGCGGGAATCAAAAAGCCGCCAGAGCCCTTTCCCAGCGGCCTTTTACCGCACCCTTACTCGATCTTGGTGACTTGACGGGCTTCTTCGCCCTTTTGCCCTTGTGCGATCGTGAACTGAACCCGATCTCCCTCGTTCAACGTTTTGTAACCGTTGGCTTGGATCGCGGAGTAATGGACGAACACGTCGCTTTCTCGACCATCCACCGTGATGAAGCCGTAGCCTTTGACATTGTTAAACCACTTGACGACACCAGTTTGCAATGCTTCAGACATGCTGTCTTGCCTTTGCCCTAGTCGCACCCACCCCCGGGGCGCGCGACATCGGGCATATTAACGCAAGTTAAAAGAGTCCGCAAACTGTACCCGATTTTGCGCCTAACAGAGCACCTTTTGAACGGTCTCGAGATCGACATTGCCGCCGCTCACGACGCATACGGTTGGCACGTCTCCAGCACGGACTACCCCGTGCAGCACTGCTGCCGCCGCGACCGTGCCGCCGCCTTCGACCAGCCAGCCCTGCGTGCCGATGAACCAGCGCATCGTGTCGGCAATCATCGCCTCGCTGACCAGCACCGCGCGGTCGACATGCTGCTGCGTGAGGGGGATGGTGATCGACCCGTCCTCGATCTCGCCGCTGAGGGCTTCCGCCAGCGTGTCCCAAACCTGCGGGCGCTGCTCGCCGGCGAGGACGTTGTACATGGCCGGGGCGTGTTCGGCGCACACGGCGATCACTTCGACCCTCGGGTTGTGCGCCTTGATGGCGACCGCGATTCCGCTGAGCAGTCCGCCGCCGCTCGTGCATACCAGCACCCGCCCGACATCCGGCAGCTGCGCGGCGATCTCGCGCCCGATCGTGCCTGCACCGGCAACCACGTCGGGGTCGTTATAGGGCGAGACGTAGGTGCCGCCGGTTTCGCGCGCGCGCCGGATGGCCTCGGCTTCTGCTTCGTCGTAGTTGTCGCCGAACAGCACGGCCTCCCCACCCTGCCGGCGCACGCCATCGACCTTCTTGCGTGGCGTATGGCGCGGCATCAGGATCGTCGCCTTGACGTCTGTCAGGCGGGCAGCGCACGCCAGCGCCTGCGCATGATTGCCGGACGATGCGGCGATCACGCCATCCCGCGCCGCGCCGCGTTCTTGCAGGCGCAGCATGGCGTTCAGCGCACCGCGAATCTTGAAGCTGTGAGTCAGGTTGGCGTTTTCGAGCTTGAGCCACACACCGTCATGGCCGGCGGCCGGTTCGAGCGGGGTCGGCGTCAGATGCGGCGCGATGCGCGCGGCGGCAGCGGCGATGTCGTCAGCAGTCACGGTCATGGTGCTTCGGCCCTTGTGCGGCGGGGTGTGCGCAAATCCTAGCGCGCGGTCGCGCCGCGGGCAAATGCGCGCATTAACCGAACATTCAGTCCGCTGTGGGTTATTGCGCGTCTGCCCGTATGCTATGATAGCGGCCGAGGAGCCACGCCCCATGACGACGATTTTGCTCATCCGCCACGCGGTAAACGACTACGTGAAGACCGGCAAGCTAGCCGGTTGGACGCCCGGTGTCCACCTTAATGAGGACGGCGTGGCGCAGGCCAAGCTGCTCGGCGAACGACTCGCCGATGTGCCGCTTCAGGCGATCTATTCGAGCCCGCTCGAACGCGCTGTCGAGACGGCCGAAGCCGTGCGCGAGCATCACGCGCATCTGCCGTTAAACATCCTCGAAGGCGTGGGCGAAGTGCAGTTCGGGGAGTGGCAAGGGATGAGCCTGAACGACCTGCGCCGGCGCAAACTGTGGGATGTCGTGCAGCGCGCGCCTTCGCGCGCGACGTTCCCGGGCGGCGAGTCTTTTTCCGAGGCGCAGTTTCGGGCTGTCCGGGCCATCGAAGGGCTGGTGAAAGCACACCCGGCGCAGGTTGTTGCGGTGTTCAGCCATTCCGACGTCATCAAGCTAATCGTCGCCCATTATTTGGGCATGCACCTCGACAGCTTTCAGCGTATCGAGATTTCGACGGCGTCGATTAGTACAGTACAATTGGGACACAGTAGCCCGTACGTCGTCGGGGTCAACGACGTGTCCCACCTGCGACAGCCAAAGAACGAAACGAAGGGCTGAACCGCCGCATGCCGAACGTAGAGATCGACCTGAACCCGGTGGATTTTGTCACCATCGGCACTATTGGGCCGAAGGGCCAGCGGGTCTTCTATTTGCAGGCCGGACGTGAGAATCAACTGGTCTCGATGATCGTCGAGAAGGAACAGTCGTGGGCGCTGAGCGAAGCCCTGCGCGAGCTGATCGACGACGTGGACGAGCGGCGCTCCTCCGAGACGAAGGTCGACATGAGCCTGATGGACATGGACCTGCGCGAGCCGATCGAGCCGCTGTTTCGCGTGTCGCGCATGGGCCTCGGCTTCGATGAAGACAGCGACCGCATCGTGTTGATCATGCAGGAGCTGGTCGTCGGCGACGAAAACGGCGGGCTTGACATGGACGCCGATGTCGACGCCGATGACGACACCGCCGATGACGCCCTCATCGAGGACTCCTACGATCCGCTCGGAGAAGAAGACGATGCAGAACGCCCGTCGGTAGTGCGCTTGTGGTGCAGCCGCGAACAGATGCGCGCGCTCTCCATACACGCCGCCGACACGGTCAAGGCGGGCCGCGCCGACCCGCGCCTCAACGGCCGATTGGTGTATTACTGGACCTAGCTGTGGACGATTCCACAACCCCGGCAAGCTCCGACGGCGGCAATCGCGGACTCTCGCTGGTTCAGCCGGACCTCAGCAGTGCGGATGCCTTACTGCTGCTCGAGCGCGGCGAGGTTACGACCCAGCACGGCATGATCCGCAACAGCTCGAATTACACGTTCCTCGTCACGCTAACGCACGAGAAGGTCAGCGCGCTGGCGATTTACAAGCCGCGGCGCGGCGAACGCCCGCTGTGGGACTTCCCCGACAACACGCTGGCCGACCGCGAGCGCGCGTCCTTTGTGCTCAGCGAGGCGCTGGGCTGGGGTCTGGTGCCGCCGACCGCCCTGCGCGACGGGCCGCACGGCATCGGCTCGGTACAGTGGTTCATCCCGCACGACCCGTCCGAGAACTACTTCACGTTCGGCGATCGGGTGCACGCGCAGCTCAAGCGTATCGCGCTGTTCGACTGCATCACCAACAACGCCGACCGCAAGGGCGGGCACCTGCTGCTCGGCGACGACGAGCGCGTGTGGTGCATCGACAACGGCCTGACCTTCAATCAGGCGCACAAGCTGCGCACGGTGATCTGGGACTTCGAAGGCGAGGAGATCCCGGGGCCGCTGCTGGCTGACGTGCGCGACGTGCGCGACCACCTGTGTGATGAGTCCGACCCGCTGCACCGGACGATGGCCGCCCTGCTCTCCCCGGGCGAGATCAGCACCACGGTTCACCGGATCGACCGCGTGCTGAAGTCGCGCCGTTATCCGCGTCCCGGCGGCGGTGCCAACTACCCGTGGCCGCCAGTCTAGGCGGAGAGTTGGCAGGTATCAGTCGTCAGTTGTCAGACAAGGGCCGGTCTCACCCCGCTTAAGTAGGCGAGATCAGGCACGGTGAATCCGCTTGTGGACCTGAATTTGCCCGACAATAGCCCCAACTTCGGCCCTCATCCCACCTCTGGACGATTTCTGAACGATCATCGGCGACCATGCACTCAACGCGGGCGGACAATGCCGCCCCATTGAAAAGAGGAGTGCATGCCATGAACATTCGTATTCGCCGCCGTATTCGTCGTACGCTCGTTCCGCTGATGCTGCTGGCCATGATGGCTGTCGGGATCGCGCAGGCCGATCCGCTGCCGGTGCCAGAGGCTCCCGGACTGGGTGTGATTATCCTCCCTGTCGTGAATCTGCTGTCGCCGCCGGATGGTGTGACCGTGGACTACAGCAACGTGTTTACATGGTCGCGCGTGCAAACTGCTGACAGCTACGTCATCAAGATGAAGGTCGTTGAGACCGGCGCGAAGGCCAAGCAGGTCGTCAGCACCGATAACTGCTTCGAGGCCGGATTCTGCATTAAAGCGATGGAAGATACGCCGATCTTCGACCACGTGGACGATGGCGACACCGTCGAGTGGAAGGTGATCGCCAAGATCGACGACATCAAGGTCAAGAGTCAGACGTGGACGGTCGTTGTCGACACGGTCGCCGCGCCGACAACGCTGCTGCCGGCCCATGGGGCGCTACTGCTGCCGGTGCACAGCCTGTCGTGGAACAATGACGACGACGTGAACGCGCAGTACAAGGTGGTCGTCAAGGATGCCGACAGCGGGGATACCGTGTTCAAGCTGAAGCGCTTTTCCAATCAGTGCGAAGGCCCGTGCTCGGTCAACTCCGGCGTGTATGGCCCGCTGCCGCTGGCCGAGACGTTCACGTGGTTCGTGAAAGCCAAGGGCTACAACGGCGACAAGGCCAAGAGCGCGACGCAGACTCTCTACACGCCGGCGATAGGCGCGGAATTGCCCTGACGGCCGCGAACCTGACGAGACCTCACCCCGAAATCCCCTCTCCGCCTCGGAGAGGGGACTAGCCACACCAGATGATTCTCCCCTCCGAATTGGATTGGGGCCGGGGCTCAGGGCGATCCGTTAGGGGTGGTGAACGAAGGCCACGGCACTGCCGTGGCCCTACGCACGAGAGAGACGTCTCAGGTCGGGCGACACCCGCATGGGCGGCCCGCCGCGCCACCCTACCCGACAACTGGCTTCTGACTCCTGACCTCTGCCCCTAGTACATGAACTGTTCGAGGAAGCGCTTGGACTGCGTGAGCGAACGCTTGCGGTCGTCCAGCGAGCCTTCGTAGGCGCGATCCTCGACCTCGATACACACGGCGTAGTCGTAGCCGGTGTCGCTGAGCGCCGAATAGAACGCGCCCCAGTTCACGCTGCCGAGTCCGGGCAGTTTGGGCGTGTGCCATTTGAGGCCCAGAATACCGCGGTCGTACAGCCGGTCGGGGTCGATCTTCTCGTCCTTGGCGTGGACGTGCACAAAGCGCGAGCCGAACTCGTGGATGGCGCGCACGTAGTCGATGTGCTGCCAGATCAGGTGCGACGGGTCGAAGTTCAGTCCGAAGTGCCGGCTGGGGAAGCGGTCGAACATCCGCCGCCAGACGTCTGGCGAGATGGCGAGGTTCTTGCCGCCGGGCCACTCGTCGAGGCTGAACAGCATCGGGCAATTCTCGATGCCGATCTTGACGTCCTGCTGCTCGGCAAAGGCGATCAGCGGCGCCCACACTTCCTCGAACAGCGGCCACTGATCCTCGATCGAACGGGCCGGATCGCGCCCGACGAACGTATTCATGACCGGCACGTCGATCATCTTGGCCGCGGCGATCACCTTTTTGATGTGCTCGGCGTAGACGGTGCGCTCGGCCGGGTCGGCCACTAATGGATTCGGGTAGTAGCCCAGCCCGCTGATCGACACGCCGTACTTGGCCATCAGCGCCTTGACGTTGGCCGCCTCCGCCGGGCCGAAATTGGTGACGTCGATATGCGTGACGCCGGCGTAGCGCCGTTCCGCCTCGCCGACCGGCCAGCACATGACTTCGACACAGCCAAAGCCGTGATCGGCGGCGAACTTGAGCACGTCCTCGAACGACAGGTCAGGCAGAATGGCAGTGACAAATCCGAGTTTCATTTGCATTGTTCCTTTCCCGAATTCAAACCATTTTCACCAGAGGGTTTGCACCCTCTGGACTCCCGTCTCTGCGAAATCGCGTCGCTCGTGACGCGATTCCGCAGGAAGCGAGGTGCAGGAGGCCATGCCTCCTGCCAGGGTTTGGGGCAGCGCCCCAAGCCGTTTCTAAACAGATACCCACCCGCGCGTGCGGTGGCTCTCCACGATCTTGTCGCACAGTACGACCTCATAGTGCCCGTCCTCGAAAGTCGGGTATGGCTTCGGCGCGCCGAAGTCGCCGGCTTCCATGTAGCGGTAGATCGACGCGTACAACTGTTTGAAGCTGTCGTCGAAGCCTTCGGTATGCCCGCCCGGATAACTGTTGGCGGCACGTCCCGCGGGCAGCATCAACGACGGATCCTTGATCAGAATGCCGTTGGGCGCGTCGCGCCGCCCAATCCACATCTCGTTGGGATTCTCGACATCCCACGCCAGCGAGCCCTTGCTGCCGACGATCTCGAAGTGGCAGTAGTTCTTGCGTCCGCCGCTGACCTGCGAGACGAGCATCGTGCCGCGCGCGCCGTTGCTGTAGTGGAACAGCACCGCGCCCCAGTCCTCGGTATAGATATCGACCGGCTCGGTCTCGACCGCGGCGGCCTGCTCCTTGCCGACAAACGTGGCGACTGCCTGCTTGGGCTTGCGCCGGACCGGGATGAACGTGTGCAGGTCAGCCATCACTTCCGTGATCTTGAGGCCGGTGATGAAGCCAATCAAGTCCATCCAGTGCGTGCCGATGTCACCGATGGCGCGCGTCGCGCCGCCCTCCTCCGGCACGAGACGCCAGTTCCAGTCGGTCTCGTACATCAGCCAGTCTTGCAGATAGCCGCCGCGCACGCCGCGCACCTCGCCGATCTCGCCGGCAGCGACGGCCTCGCGGGCGTGCTGCACCAGCGGGTAGAAGCGCTTGTTGTAATTGACCGCCGCAACCTGATTGGGATGACTGTGCGAGAGCGCCACCAGTTCGGCCGTTTCGGTCGCGTTCATCGCCAGCGGCTTCTCGCAGATGACGTGCTTGCCGGCCATCAGCGCGCGCTTGCTGAATTCGAGGTGTGTCTGGTTGGGCGTGGTGATATGGATGGAGTCGACCTGCGGGTCGTCGAGAACGGACTGAAAATCGTCGTAAGCGACCTCAAGCCGCATCGAGTCTGCCGCCGCACGACTCTTGTCCGGCGTGACGCCCAACACCCCGCGCACGTGGACGCCGATGCGCCGGAGCGCCTCGACGTGAACCGGGCCGATAAAGCCGGTGCCAACCACAACCGCCTGAGTCATGAGTCCGCAATCCTTTGCACTCGTTCAAACAAATCTGTCGGCTGGAACGCGCGGTCATTGGCGCGCGCCCGGCAAGTATCTATACTTTAGAATGTCCGTACATTTCCCGCAAGGCGGCTGGACCTATGAAAGCGATTATGAAGGTGGCACCCGGTGTTGGGCACGTGGAACTGCGCGACATCCCCGAGCCAGCGCCGAAAGCCGGACAGGTCAAGATCGCGGTGCGCGCCGCCGGTCTGTGCGGGACCGATCTGCACATCCTGAAGGACGAGTTTCGCAGTTGGCCGCCGGTCGTGCTCGGTCACGAGGTCTCCGGCGAAATCGTCGAGGTCGGCGAAGGCGTCGAGGGCTGGCAGCCCGGCGCACGCGTGACGACCGAGACGTACTTCTCATTCTGCGGGACGTGCAAGTACTGCCGCGCCGGCCACACCAACCTGTGCCTCAACCGCCGCTCGATCGGGTCGGCGGTCAACGGCGGGTTCACGGACTACGTCATCGTGCCAGCGCGTAACCTGCACGCGATCCCCGATCACGTATCGTTCGACGCTGGCGCGCTGACCGAGCCGCTGGCGTGTGTCGTGCATGCCGTGACGACCACGCCGACCGTCAGCCCCGGAGACGTCGCGGTGATCGCCGGCCCGGGCGCCATCGGCCTGCTCACGCTGCAAGTGGTCAAGGCAGCAGGCGCAACGGTCGTCATGTTGGGCACCGACCGCGACCAGCACCGCCTTGTGCTGGCCCGCGACCTCGGCGCGGATCACACCGTCAACGTCCAGCGCGAGGATCCCGCGCCGCTGATCGCCTCGCTCACCGACGAGGGCTTGGGCGCGGACGTGGTGTACGAGTGCTCCGGCGCGGGGCCGGCGGCGGCCCAACTGCTCACGCTGGTGCGGCGGCGCGGGCGCTACGTGCAAGTCGGGCTGTTCGGCAAGCCGGTGGCGTGGGATTTGGATCAGCTGTGTTTCAAGGAAATCGTCGCGACCGGCAGCAATGCCAGCATCCCCGCGGCATGGAGCAAGGCCGTCAGCCTGATCGCCAGCGGGAAAGTCCGCACCGACGCGCTCATCACCCACCGCTTCCCGGTCACACAGTGGGAGGCGGCGTTCGCCACGTTCGAGAACGGCACAGGCGTCAAGGCGATCCTCACGCCAGTCGGTCAAGAATAGTGATGAGGGGAAGGGGTCAGGAGTCGGGGGCGAACTCGCATCGATCGAGCTTCGCGCCCGCCTAAACATAGTACAATAAAGAACAGTGAGGAGTAGAACGCCATGACAGTTGCAGACATCTTGCAGCAGGCCAAAGGTTTGAGCCTACAGGAACAGCGTGACTTGGTTCGGCTGTTGAGCGAGTCAATCCGACATGGCGAAGAGTCCCGGAAGCACAGCATTCTTGAGCTGGCAGGATTGGGCGCAGATATTTGGAAGGGAATCGACGCACAGGATTACGTCGATCAGCTGCGTCGTGAATGGGACGACCGTCCTTGAAGCTGCCGGATGCGCTTCGAGGTATCCGGCGGCTCGGTTTTGACACCGCGCCGCTCATTTATTTCATCGAGAAGCATCCGGTGTATTTCGATCGGATGTTGTACATCATGCGCAGCGTCGACAAAGGGCTGATGACTGGCGTCAGTGCGACGACGACTTTGGCGGAAGTCCTTGTCCAGCCGTTGAAGGCTGGCGATAAGGACTTGGCGCAACGCTATGAGGCCGTGTTCTTGGACAGCAATGGTTTTCACCTGGAACCACTCACTGCCGCCACCGCGCGTCTAGCGGCCGAACTTCGTGCCAACTACACGCTTCGGACACCCGATGCCATTCATATCGCGACAGCCATCGCTGCGGGTTGCGATGCCTTCTTAACGAATGACTACGGTTTCAAGCGCGTAGAAGGAATCAAGGTTCTGGTGCTGGACGAGTTGGAGCCAGAGACATCAATCGAGGCGGACGACAACGGCAACTCTGGCGAACAGGGTGTCTACGGAACAGTCTCGGACGAAGATACCCCCTAAACGGTGGTCCATCCCCTGCATTTGCCCGCAGGAGTCGCTTGGCAACTCGCACGAAGTCGACATTGAGCACCTGGGTGTAGGAGGCCGACCATGTCCACTGAGAAACGCCTGACCGGCAAGGTCGCGCTGGTGACCGGCGCGGGCGATCCGCGCAGTATCGGCCGCGGTATCGCGCGGGCGCTGGCCGACGAGGGTGCCGACGTGATCGTGAACGACATCCGCTCCGAGTGGCTGCCGAGCGCCGTGGAGGACATTCAGGCGCGCGGCGTGCGCGCGGCCGCCTACGCCGCCGACGTCTCGAAGCCGGAGCAAGTCGCCGCGCTGTTCGCTGACGCCGTGGCCACAATGGGCCGCCTCGACATCGTCGCCAGCAACGCCGGGATCATCCGCTGGGAGCACTTCCTCGACATCACGCCGGAAAACCTGCGCTCGATCGTCGACGTCAACCTCAAGGGCAACGTGTACGTGTGCCGGGCCGCCGCCCGGCAGATGATCGGGCAAGGGGACGGCGGGCGCATCATCGTCACGTCGTCGGTGCAGGCGTCGATGCACTTCCCGATCACGCCGGTCTACGGCGCGACCAAACGCGCGATGTTCCCGTTTGTGGGAACGCTTGCGCTCGAACTGGCGCCGTACAACATCACCGTCAATCACATTGGGCCGGGCTGGGTGCAGTCGGCACTGAACGATCCACAGCCGGAACTGCAGACCGAGGAGGGCATCGAAGCCACCCGCCAGTCGGTCCCGCTGAAGCGCGCCGGACTGATCGAGGAGATGGGCCGCGCGGCCGTCTACTATGCCAGTTCCGACGGCGATTACGTGACCGGCACCTATCTGCGGCTGGACGGCGGGTTGGGCATCAGCAAGTACACGTTGTAGGAGGCGCGCCATGATCGACTTGAACGGCAAACACATCGTCATTGTCGGAGGTGGCGCGACCCTCGCCGAGGAACTGGCCACCTACTTCGACGCGTACGGCGCGCATGTGCATCCGCTGCACGTACCGGCCGCCGACCCCGAGGCGATCCGCGCGGCGGTTGCCGGTCTCGACCCGTTCGATGCGCTGATCGTCGCGCCCGAGGCCGTTCGCCCCGCGCCGTTTCTCGAAACCAGCGACGCAGACTGGGACGAAGCGATTGGGCTGAACTACGAGCGCGCCGTGTGGATCATGCAGGCCGCCGCCAAGTCCATGATTGCGCACCGGCGGGCCGGGCGAATCGTGCTGCTGTCATCAGTCGCCGCCGACCTACCGCTCGCCGAGCTGTCGGCGCTGGGCACGTCGTTGGCTGCGCTGCGCGCCACCGCGCAGATGGCCGCCGTCGATCTGGGGCCGCACGGAATCACCGTGAACCTGATTGAGTTGGGCTGGACCGAATTGGACGCGGCGGCTCTGTCGAACGATCCGGCCGACCATGCACATCTGGTCGCTGGTACGCCGACCGGCCGCCTCATCGAAGCGGACGAGATCGCCGGGGCGTGCGCGTTCCTGCTGTCGAGCGCTGCGCGCAGCATCACCGGCGCGCGGCTGACGTTGGACGGCGGCTACACGCTCACCCGCGCCGCCGGCCGGACCCCACTGCCGCCGGCGGTCTCGCAGCTGTGAAGCAGAGGCTTCGCCTCCGCACCTCCACAAGGGGTTTGCACCCCTTGACCCCGCTGCTGCGAACATGAGGCGCATGCGCCTCATGTTCGCGGAATGGGAGTCCAGAGGGCGTAAGCCTTCTGGCAGGGCTTGGGGCAGCGCCCCAACGTAGAATCACACAGGGCGACCGAATGGCCGCCCTGTGTCGTGTGGGAAGTGTGTCGCGCTTACCGCACGAGTTCAAAGGTCAGAGTGACGTTGACGGTGACGCTGGTTTGACCGGGAGCGACGTAGGCGCCACCGCCGCCGCCCTGCGCGCGCTCCATGCCCGCGTAGAACACGGGCACGCTGCCGCCGAAATCCTCACGGACCGAGACGACCTCGCCGAGCTGCACGCCGAGCAAGCTGGCGAGTGCTTCGGCGCGGGCGCGGGCCTGAGCGACGGCACCTTCACGGGCGATCGTCTCGAGCGGGGCCGGATCGCTGACGCTGAAGTACAGGCCGTACAGGCTGGTCGCGCCGTTTTCGATGCCGGTGTTGATGATGTCGTCGACCAGATCGACGTTGCGGACCAGCACGCGCACGGTGTTGCTCACCTGATAGCCCTGCTGATCGCCGGTTTCGGGTGTATAGCGGGTCGTAGAGTAGACGCTTAGGTTGGCGGTCTGGATGTCCTCTTCGGCGACGCCGAGTGCGACGATCTCCGCAACGATGGTGCGGACGGTCTCGTTCGAGGCGTCGAAGGCTTCGCTGACCGAGGTGGTAAAGGTGTCCACGCCGAGTTCCAGCGTGGCCTGATCGGGCGTGCCGGCGGCCTCGGCCGAACCGAAGACCGTGATCGTGTTGGCGGGCATATCCTGCGCCGCGACCGGCGCGACAAATGCACTGACCAGCGCGATCAGCAACCCGAACAACGCAATCGACTTGATGTGACGCTGCATAGCAGTATCTCCTCCAAATGGGTAACGGGCGCAAGAACCTGCGCCTTCGTACATAGCATAGACGACAGTCGTGTCAAAAAAGTTCCACCGTCGTGTCGTCGCGGGCTACACGCCGGCAGTCCGCCGATCAGCCGGTGGAAAACGCGGTTTGGGGATGAGAACTTGGGGACGATGGCCTATAATCACGCCAATCTGCCCGCACTGCGTCAAGGTTCCGCGCCGATGATGAAACTGATCATCCTGTTCCGTCAGCCGACCGACCTCGCGCGATTCGAAGACACCTACAACAACCTGCTGGCCCTGATCGAGCGTATGCCCGACGTGACACGCCGTCAGGTCAACTCCGTCGTCGGCAGCCCCACCGGGCCGTCGCCGTTCTACCGGCTGTTGGAGGTGTATTTCGAGGATCAGGCCCGCATGAACGAGTCGCTGCGTTCGCCGCGCGGGCAAGAGGCCGGACGCGAGCTGACGTCGCTGCCTGCTGGCAGCTTTGACGTGATGTTCGCGGACGTTTACGAGGAAGCAGGGGGCGCGACCCCCACAGGAGAGACATCCGGACATGCAGGCGCTTAAAGACCGAATCGCCGCGGAGGGCCAGAATCTCGGCAGCGGCATCCTCAAAATCGACAGCATCCTCAACCACCAGATCGATCCCAAGCTGATGTTCGCGATGGGCGAGGCGCTGGCCGCGATGTTCCACGGCGTGACCATCCACCGCATCCTGACCGCCGAGATCAGCGGCATTTGCCCGGCATTGACGGCCGGCTATGCGCTGGACGTGCCGGTCGTGTACGCGCGCAAGCTCAAGCCGATCACAATGGCCGGCCCGGTCTACCTTGAAACGGCCCCCAGCCACACCAAAGGCGCGCAGGTCAACCTGCTGGTCGCCGCCGAGTTCCTGCACGCAGACGAGAACGTGCTGATCATCGACGACTTCCTCGCCAGCGGGAAGACCCTCGCGGCGCTGGCGCGCATGGTACGCAGCGCGCACGCCAATCTGGTCGGTGCGGGTGTAGTGGTCGAGAAATCGTTCGAGTCCGGCCGCGCGTACATGCAGCAGCAGGGGTTCGACATTCCGATCTATTCGCTCATCACGATCACCAGCATGGACGACGGCAAGATCGTCATGGCCTAGAGGCAGTGATGAGTGGAAAGCGCTGAGTGCTGAGGGATAGGCCGGCGCGTAACCGACCTCATATCGCGTCAGACAGCGCACGCGCTGTACTTACCACTTCGCGGGATTTCCGGATTCTGGTAGGGACACGGCAGTGCCGTGGCCGAGAGACCCCGCACAGGCGTTGAAGGGGCGACCCGGCGGGTCGACCTTCGCTCAAGCCTCGACCTACGCCGGTCAGCGCACTGTCCCTACTTCATCGCGCATATTCCCAGCTTCTGCCAGGGACTGGTTGTGTATCACGCGCGCTGACTTCAGCCGTTCTCTGGCGTCGTTTGCCGCCCAATGGCGACGCGCCAAACCATCGGCCCTTCTTCGAGGTACGCCCACGTAAACTGGCCGGTGCGCTCGTGCATGAGCTGGTAGTACAGCGGCTTGGGATCGTGGTCGTTAACCAGTTCGAGTTGCTCGTCAGGTGCCAACGAGTCGAGTGTCTGGAAGATAAGCGGGTGACGTTCACGCGGGATGATTTCGCGTACATCAACAACTTTCATGTCGTTTCCTTCTGTGCTGGCAAGAATACGAAGACTGGCATCCGGCTCGAAACGAGTCGAATCCCCTTGTGCGATGCGCCGAATCACCATACGCCATACGTCCGGCCCTTCCTCACGGTATTCCCAACTGAACTGATCGGGATACCGTTGGCAGAACTGCCTGTACAGCGGTGTGGGTCTGTGGTCGTTGACGAACTCGAATCCTTCACCAGCGGCCAATCTCTCAAACGTGGTGAAGATCAGAGTGTGGCGTTGACTACATGTAAGGTCTCGAACATCGAGTGTGTTCATTTGGCGTGTTCCTGAGTTGAACTAGACAGAAGCCGGCGCAGCATGCCACCATTCACGAAACGTCTGGCACAGCCCGTTCTCGCTGAATTCGACAGCGAACAGACAGTCCAGCGCGATGCGTTTGTTCGATTCGATGATGGTGAACTTCGCCGTCCAGCGCGCAATCCCCAGCATGCCTGTGACCGCCAGAATCTCGAACGCCGTCTCTTTGTCCTTCAAAGACCGCGCACCCCGAAGCCAATACGTATAGATGGCCTCTCGCCCTACAATCGGGTCATCGAACGGACTCTCGAAATAACGGGCATCCCGAGTAAAGAGATCTGCCGAGGCAGACGGATCGTTTTGCTCGCTGGCTCTGCCGTACGATTCCATCCAGTGGCTGAAGTGTTCGAGCGCCAGTGAGTCCATGCGATACCCGTTCAGCTTCACACATCCGGATTTGTCGACCAGCAAAGGAGGACACCGTCTCGATCGGTCGAGACGTATCCCCGGACTCTAGAATGCAGCACAGGACGAATCCATGACGTGACGCAAGTCACATCGAGAGGTCGATTTAGGCCGAAACGTCACCTTCCGCTACGGCGCTCCCCACAACCACGTGACCCCATCCTCGCCGGTGGTCGCCAGCAGACGGGCATCCGGGCTGAAGGTCGGCCGCAGCGTCGGAGCGACATGTGCCGTGCCCTCAAACAACACAACGCTGCCGTCCGCTGGGATCAAGCGCACGAGGTTGTCCTGACTGGTCACAGCCATCAGCCCGCCGTCCGGCGAGAATGCGATCCCGGTGATCGGCCCGAAGAACGACGTAAGCACGCGCGGCGGGCTTTGCAGGTTCGCTACGCTGAATACGCGCAGGGCGCTGTCGTTCGATCCGATGGCCAAAGCGCGCCCGTCCGGTGAAATGGCCAATGCCAGCGCCACCGCCTCACCGCCCAGCAGGAAGCGGTCTGGATCAGGGCGCAGGCGGCGTTCGGCGATACGCGCCACGGTCACATACCCGTCGTTTGTCCCCAGTGCCACGACGCCCGGCGCGCCGGTTATTGCCATTGCCGTAAAGGCGATTGTGTCGCGGCGTTCGCGCTCGACGCTCATGCCCCCGGCGACGTCGGTAAAGCGCAGCGTGCCGTCGATGGCCGTCGAAACGACAATGTCGCGATCGCCGTCTAGGCTGCCTAGACCGGAGACACGTGCCTCGTGGGCGGGAATGTCACGCCGATCGCCGGTAAGCGGGTTGACCACCACCAGCGTTCCGTCCTCAGCCGCGGCGACGACCTCGTCCTCACTCCGGTACAACACGAACATGACACTGCCGCGCTCCAGATCGACCGTCGAGCGCAATGTGCGCGCGGCGACATCCCAGAACTCGATCACGCCGTCGGTGCAGCCGACCGCGAGGGTCGCGCCGTCCGGGCTGAAGACCGCGGCCTCGGTCTTGTCGGGCATGCGAATCCGCCCGACGCGTGTACCGGCCGAGCTGTCCCATAAGCTGACGTCTTGCGCGCTGGCGGTGGCGTACAGCGTACCGGACACAGCGACGGCGCGCAGCGGATGACGCGGCATGTTAACGATCTCGCTCTGTAGTTCGCCGCTTAACGGGACGTGCACGCGAAGGAGCTCATCGCCGCCGACGGTCACCAGCAGGCCGTCGTCGCGCACGGCCATGTCCCAGATCGGCCGATCGTCGTTCTGATAGCCGCCCGCCTGTTCGCCTGTCTCGACGTTCCACACTTGCACCGCGCCGAACTCGCCGCCGCTGACCAGCAGACCGTTGGGCAGGAACGCGAGCGTGTCGACCGCACCTTGCGCAGGCCGGAATTCGCGCACGACCTCGCCCGTCTCGGCGTCCCACACGGTGATCGCAGGCAGGTTGCCGGCGGTGGCGATGAGTCGTCCATCGGGGCTGTAAGCCAACGCGCGGATGGCTTCGCCGCTGGCGCGAATCGTGCGCACCGGCTCAAGCGACTCGACGCTCCACACGATGACCCCGGCTTCGCCGCCGGCGGTCGCCAGCCACTGCCCGTCAAGGCTGTAGGACAGCGCGTTGACCGTTCCGCCGTGATCGTATCGCTCTGCGACCAGCTTGCCGGAGGGCAAGTCCCAGATGCGCAGCGCGAAGTCGGTCGCGCCTGCGGCGATCTGCGCGCCGTCCGGACTCATGGCGATTCGCATGGCGTAGAACGGCGCGCCTTCAAGGCGCTGCGTCGCTTCGGGCGCGCGCGTCTCGGTGTACAGCACGCCGACCGATGTGGCGACCGCCAGCAGTTTGCCATTCGGACTGAGCGCGAGGTCGTTGGCCTCGCCGTTGCCGAGCATCGCCAGCGGCTGAACGCTGCCCGCCGTCTGCGGCGTGATCGGCGGCGAGTCGCCTTGCGCCAATGCCAGCCCGGTCGTGAGCAGCAGCCCGAGTATTGCGATCCGCCAGCGCATCGTCATCTCCCGAAGTCTCATGATGTGATGTCTCTTGGGCGTATTCTAGCGCAGGTTGAACTCACGGGTGGGCTGCTGCGCTGTGGTTATTTGTTCGTACATCAGGTTCAGGCGGGCGACTGCAAATCGAATCCGACACGTCGCAGCGTGCCGCCGTCGCTTCACATCACACGCGGAAGCTCGACCCAGCGCGTCTCGAAGTCGCTGGCGTCCGTGATCGTCAGGAGGCCGACGGTGGGCACGGGGCGTTTCTCCGGCGGGGTCGCTTCCGACCGGCGCAGCCATACCGGCAGCGCGAGGCGGCGGATCAGCGGCTGAGGCGTGGTCATCTGCCACCGCAGCATGGTGGGTGTCGGGGCATACACCGCGCCGGGGTTGAACAGCAGCACGCCGTCGTGCACGCCGCTGTACGTGCGGTGCCAGTGGCCGAACACGATCGCGTCCACGGCTTCGCCGGCGAACCAGCGCAGCAAGTCCGCAAACATGCCGTTCCACGGGTCGGTCTGGATGCCGAACAGCCGCTGCACGCGGTCGCGCCGTTCGATCAGGAACGGACGCTGGCCGTGCGTCAGGCCGATTCGCTTGCCCCCAATCTCGATTACCCGGTGGCGCGGCAGGTCGAATTGGTCGTCGTCGCCGCCGACTGCCTCGACCGGCGCGATCTGCCGCAGGCGATCGAGCACGTCGGGCGTCTCGATGTCGCCGGCGTGCAAAATCAGCGAGACGCCTGCAAACGCCGCTTCGATCGCCTCGTACTGGACGGACGGGACGCGCGTCGGCCAGTGCGTGTCGCTGAGGACCCCGAGGGTCACAGGCATTACGGGCGCATCCGGACTTCCGACAGCACGAGTGCGGCGTTGCCACACGTGTCGATGCGCCACACGCGGCGCGACAACGCGCCGCCGCCGTTGGCCGTGATCGTGACGCGTACGTGGCCTGCGTTCTCCCATGCCAGTTCGGGCCGGTCTAGCGCAGGCGAGATCGGCACGCCGGCCAGCAGGCGCGGGCGGAGGTCGGAAGACAATACCCACACCTCGTAGGTGTCCGGCTCAGGCCAGCGGCTCCACGCAACCGACAGCACGCGCTCGCAGCCCATCGGAAGCGGGGCGGCGAACCACCCCGCGAGCGAGACGGCGGCGAGCGCGATCCACATCAGCATGCGAGTGCTAGTTCTGCTGCTCGCCGAGCGGCACGATCTCGCCGCATAGGTCGATCATCGAGACGACGCGCCCGCCGGGGATGTAGTTGCCGAAACGGATGTGCACCTCGTCCGCCCACTCGACCAGCGGACCGAGTCCCTGCGGCACCTCAAAAGCGTGTAGCAGCTTGGGCGCGGTGCCCGCCTCGGTTTCGGGGTCGCCGTAAGACGTCACCCACAGCTCGATCTGCTTCGGGTTACCGGGGTCGTCCCAGCGCCACTCCACGACGCGGTATCCATCGGGAGACAGCGCGGTGTTGAGCAGGAACTCGGTTTCGCCGCTGAACAGCAGCGTGCTGGACGGCTCGTCACCGAGCGTGAACTCGAACACGCGGAACGGCGCGTTGAACTGGGCGAGGTTCGAGTCGAAGTCCGGGAACAACATCGTGCGGAAGGTCGGAACCTCGGCCTCGTAGTCCCACACGATCGGGGGCTCGATCACGCCGTGACCGACGCCGATCCACGTCGTGCCGGCGAAAAGTTCGCGCGGGTTGGTCATCGCCACGTCGACCGTCCAGATCCTGTCGAAGCCGACGATCACTAGATGCTGACCGTCGGGCGAGATACTGAGCTGGCCGGCCCCGCCGTAGGGGAGCAGTTCAGTCAGTGCGCCAGTGTCGAGATCGAGCGACCACAGATCGGACGGCAGCTCGAAGTAGATGCCTTCCGCGTCAGTCAGCAGCTGCGTGTGAAACAGCACCGTGTGTGTACCGGGAACAAACTGGGGACGAAACAGGGTCACGGCGTCGCGGAAATCCTCGCTGCGCAAATCCATCAACGCAGCATTGTCGAGGACCTGCACGAGTTCGCCATCGCGGACCGTGAACACGCTAGCCGTGAAGCCGTCGCGCGCTTCGATCAACAGCGCCTCGCCGTCACCCGACCACAGCACACGGTCGGCATTCAGATTATCGAGCAGGTCGAACGCCGTTTCGATGCCGTTGACGACGACATCGCCGTTTTCGTCGATGAATGCGCGCTCCGGCGCCATCAGCGGCAGTTGATACGGCGGAAGTGGGCATTCGACCGGCGCGGGCTGTGCGAAAGTTGACGATGCCGCCATGAGCAGTAGCAAGGTTAGAGCGAGTGCGATCATAGGGTGAACCTCCTCGTTAGGCCGGGCTCGATATTGATGGGTCGATGGTGTCCACTTCAGCATACCGGGAATCAAGCGCCGTGCCTGTCCGCAGCATGACGATGTTCATACGCGAATCAACGCATTCCCGCCTGTCACTGTGCGCATGACGCATTGCGGGGTTGGGAGAATCGCGGTAGTGTGAACTCGTATGTACCTTTCAGGGAGGCCTAAATGAAGCGTGTTCTGCTTGTGCTGGTTGTGATTCTCGTCATGTTAACCCCCGCTGCCGCGCAAGATGCCGGCGAGAGCGAGCCGTCTCCGCTGCTGCGCGCGCTGAGCGCCGTACCGGTCACGCCCGAGATACTGGGCTTTGAGCTGATCGCGTCATACGCCAACTACACCGACGCGCTGATGTCCCGCACCGGCGTCGTGTTCCCGACGCACGCTGCATTCCGAACCGCCTACGACTTGGATCTGCCGGCGGCAAGTGTCGTGCCGTGGTCTTTCGCTCCGTCGGGGCCGGCGACGCTGATTCAGAGCTTCTTCACGCTCGGCGACATGCCGGAAGCCGTTGGCCTCGACTTCTTTCAGATCGCGCAGGCCATCGAGTTCAGCCAGCCGCCCGCGCAGGTGATGGCCTATTTCGGCGCGTTCGAGCCAGTTGTGATGGCTGAAAAGTTGAAAGACTTCGGGTTTGAGTTGGAGTCGGAGACCGATGCCGGCTTGCTGATTTGCAGCACCGAGGGTTGTGACACCGGCCCGCAGATGGACTTGTCGATGCGCGATCCGCTCAATCCGTTCGGCGGCGACCTCGGCCGGCGCTTCCCGGTGTTGGCGTCCGAGTCGTCCATCGTCACCTCTCCAAATCTGGACGCCTTTCAGGCCTCGGTCGATGCGCTGAACGGCGTGCGGCCGTCCGCCGCCGACCTCGAACCATTCCAAGCGATCGACTCGGTGCTGTCAGCATTCCCGTACGTGCCGGGCGCGGTCTTCCTCAGCCCGCTGGCCGGCACCGCCTTCGACCCGGCAACCATCATTCGCGCTGACAGTCCCGAGGCGATTGTCGAGGCGATCAACCAAACGCTGGCCGAAAACCCGGTCGGTCCGTTCGAGCTGGCGGCGATCGTGGCCGCCGCCGACGGCGAGACGGAATCTGGCTTGGCGCTGTTCGTCTACACCGACGAGGATGCGGCGCTGACCGCAGCGGCGTCAATCGATGCGCGGCTAAATTCCATGCGGTCGCTGGTGATGCGGGATGGCACCTATGCCGACATCATGCTCGACCGCGGCGAGCTGTTGCCGGCCGAGGTCGTGTCCGTGCCGTCGGTCAACCGACACGTGGTGGTCGTGCGCATCGACACGCCGACGCCGCCCAACGCCGAGGTCGAAGGCCGGCTGCCCCGGTCGCACCTTGGCATGCAGGTGATGATCGATATGGTGTACCGCCGCGATACCGCGTGGTTTGCGGTATCCGCGGGCGAGTAGCGCCCGAGTGAACATGATGCTGGCCGGGCGCCGTGTCCGGTCAGCACAGAAAGCGATCCCCCATGCCCGATATGGACATTCGACCGTACACGCACGCCGATCTGCCCGTTATGCTGGACTTTGTCGGGCGGTGCAACGCCGCGTATCCCGTCGGCGATACCGCCCATCCGGGCGACATCGCGCATCACTTAAGCAACGCCCTGCGCGGAGCAGACCCGGGGCCCTATCTGCTCGTCGCGACACGCGGTAGCGAGGTCGTCGGCCTGATCCAGTTCTACCCGCACAAGGGCGAAATCGAGATGCTGATGCATCCGGCGCTGCGCGGCGGCGATGACGAGCGCGCGCTGCTGCGGGTGGCTGTCGCCGCGCGCGACCGCTTGATGCAGTCGTTGGGAAAAACTGCGCCCGCCGTGATCGACCTGTTCAGCGGCGATGTGTACAGAGGCGCGCTGCTCGCCGAATTCGGCTTCGTGCCCGATCCCGCGCCGCGGATGGCGGTTACGATGCGCGATCTCGCCGCTCCTAACCCGGCGCCCGCCTTGCCGGACGGCTTCTCGATCCGCAGCGCGGCGGGCGTCCACGAGGCGGGACTGCTGGCGGCTGTGCATTCCGCGGCCTTCGGGTCCAATTGGACACCGGAGAAATACCGCCTTGTGATGGAGACGCCGGGGTTCGTTATAGATCACGAGCGCGTCGTCGTCGCGCCGGACGGGACGTTCGCGGCGTTTCTCGTCTACTGGCTCGACTCGATCAGCAAGATCGGCCTGTTCGAGCCGGTCGGCTGTGCCGAGGCGTATCAGCGTCGCGGCCTCGTCAAGGCGCTGATGTACGACACGCTGGAGCTCATGCGAACTGCCGGGATGACCCGCGCATGCGTCAAACACGAGCTCGACAACCCGGCATCGACGGCGGCGTATGCCTCGGTCGGGTTTGTGCGCGTCGCCGACTACACCACATGGACGCTCCCGGCGTAGGTGCAAGGCGTGCCGTGTCCGCCTAAAGAGACTGAACCACAAAGGTCACAGAGGACACAGAGAGGGTCTGTAGGGGCGACCCGGCGGGTCGCCCGCTGTCGCGTCCGGTTATGTGCGTAGGGCCACGGCGCCGCCGTGGCCGCCTGAAAGATTGAACCACAAAGGTCGCAGAGGACACAGAGAAAGAGGAGCACGCAGAAGGCTCCATTTTTCTCTGTGTGCTCTGTGTCTGCTTTCGGCCGTGCACTTCCAAACTATCTGGCGCGTCTACGCGTCGGCCGGCTCGGGCGTCGCGGTCGCGTTCGGATCGGGGGTGGGCGTCGCGCCGAACGACCCGCCGACACACGGGGCCATCGCCGTTTCGTAGTCCGACACCAAGACTTCGAGATTCTCGATCGAGTTGTAGGTGGTCGATCCAGCGGCCAACTCGGCTTGCAGGATCTGATAACCGGGCTGGAAGTAGCGCAGCGCCGAGCCGCAGTTGCCCAAGCCGGAAAGCTGGGTCGTGCCGGCCCACCAGTAGTGATACGGGTTCGTGCTGCCAGCCTCGATGGCGCGCTCGAACGCCTGCCGCGCCTCGTCGGTTTTGCCGAGGTTGTTGAGCGCGCGCCCAAGCTCGTAGTTGCAGAAGATGTCCTCCGGCACAGCCGACACGCACCGCCGCAGATACGCTTCGCCGGCATCGCTGTCGCCGAGGGTACGCCACGAATACGTCCCCATCTGGTAGAGGATCGGCGCGCTGTCCGGGTTGCGGTCGAGGATGTCTTGCAGCAGGGCCAGCGCGGCCTGAGTCTCGGAGTCGCTTTGGCCGGGCGTGAATAGGATCAGACGAGCAAGGTTGAGGCCGACATGGGCCGCGCCATTGGAGAGGTCGTAGGCGTCCTGCAGCTCGTTGCGCGCCGTGATGAAGTCGAAGTTGACCTCCCACTGGTACAGGCCGGAGACGTAATGCGCCTCGTAGCTTTCCGGGTTGGCCTCCAGCGCACGCTCGATCTCCTGCTGGGCGCGGGTGAACTGGCCGAGGTCGGCGTACGATTCTGCCAAGTAGGCACGGGCACGGGCGCTGTCCGGCTTGAGTTCGATCGCGCGCAGGGCGCTGACGATCGACGCGCGCAGGTCGCCAGAGCGGTTGAGCGCCAGCGCGCGTATCGCCCATGCGTCCGAGCTGAACGGGTTGGCCGTGACGGTGTTCTCGGCGGCCTCGACGGCATCGTCGATCTGCCCCTGCATGATGAGTCCGAGCGTGTAGTAGTAATGCGCGGTCACGTCGTTGGGCAGGGCGGGCAGGATCGACGCGTAAAGCCGCACCGCCTCCTGAAACTGGCCGTTCGACCACGCCGCTTCGGCGAGACGTCGGTTGTCGGTTGGGTCGGGCGTTGGCGTCGGGGTCGGCGCACCAATCGTCGCGACGGTATCGGCGGCTTGCTGCGCGACATCGTTGAATACGCGCGCGACGATCGGCCGGATGGCGTCGCGGTTCTCATATACGGCGATTAGCCCGACGATGAGCAGCGGCACCACGATCAGCACGAACACGCGGCGGATCGAGAAGCCACGACGGCGGGCGGTGCGACGGCGGGGCTTCAGATACATGCTCACGCTCCCGGCTCAGGCGTCGCGGCCAGCAGCGGGTCGACCGTCGGGGTCACCAGCAGCACCGGCGTGAGGTTGAGCGGCATCTGCGCGGCGAGGTTGCCGGGGCAGTCGCGCGCGACGTGCTCCATGCCAAGCTGAATGTCGGTGATCGTCTGCTCCAAGTTGGGCCGCCCGTCCGCCATTTGCAGCGACTGATTGAGCTTGTCCCATGCCGAGCCGCACAGCGCGGTGTCGTTGGTGGCGAGGTAGCGGTAGTAATCGGTCAGGCCCCAGCGGAACAGGCACTCGACGTTGGACGGGTCGAGCGACACACACGTCGAGAAGTTCTCGGCGGCGGTGGTGAATTCGCGGTACGGCTCGCTGTAGCGCAGCAGGCCGAGCTGAAACTGCGCCGCGACATAGGACGGGTCGGCGCGTACGGCGTTCTCGCATTGGGTGAGCGCCTCGTCGAACTGCCCGACCTTGCGATAGGCGCGACACAGGCGCAGCATGGCGCGGCTGTTGCGGGGCTGCAGCTTTAGCACGGTGTTGTACAGGTCGATGGCGTCCTCGTCACGGTTGAGGGCGAGATACTGGAATGCCAGCTCCATCGCGATGCTGACGTTGCCGGGTTCCAGCGAAAGCGCAGTTTCGAGCTCCTCGGTCGCGGCGTCGTATGCAGCGGCGTAATTGAGCGCGAAGGCCAGCGCGCGGCGGGCTTCGGCGTCGCCGGGGTCGATGGCGACACCTTCTTCGGCGCTGTCGATGCCGGCGCGCAGGTTGCCGCTCAGCGTGTAGGCGCGCCCGAGCATGGCATGCAGCGGCGCGAAACGTCCGTCGACGTTGAGGCCGCTGAGCGCGATCGGGATGGCCGCCGAGCCGTCACCTTGCCAGACGTACCCGCGCGCCTTGAGCGCATAACCACGGGGATCGAACGAGTCGATGTCGATGGCTTGTTGGCCGAGGTCGACAGCCGCCGTGTAGTTTTCGAGGTCCATCAGAAGCAGGCCGTATTCATACAGCCAGTCGATGTCGTCGGGGCGGGCCGCCAGCGCCTGCTCGTACAAAGCCGCCGCACGCGTGAGGTCGCCCTGCCCGCGCATGGCCCGCGCCTGCGCCACAATCTCGGCAGGGCCGGGGGTCGGCGTCGGGGCCATGTTCATTGCCGATAGCACGGCCATCTGCAGCGCGTCACGCTGGCTGTACGCGGCGAATCCAAGCACGACAATGAGCGCCAGCAACACGATAAACCAGCGCCGTCCAGCACCCCGGCGGCGCCGGCGTGTGCCGAAGAACGGCTGGGAGTAGTCACGGTGAATTTGCATCAGCGGTTATGCGGTATCCACACCCGGGCAGGCTACAGGCCGCCGATCGGCGTCGGCGGAATGGCAGTGGGCGGAACGGCGGTCGGCACGGCCTGCCCGCGGTAGTCCGGGCAGTTGTCAATGACGTTGTCGAGGCCGACACGCACCTGCACGATCAGGCCGTCCTCGCGGCCTCCGGCGAGCTGCTGCGCTTCGTTGAGGACGCGCCATGCGTCGTCGCATTGGCCCATCCAGTAATGCGCCAGACCACGCAGCGCCCAGCATTCGATGTCCGTGGCACCCAGCGCAACGCACGTCTCGAACGTCTCGATGGCGCCTTCGTAGTTGCGGCGGTTGTACTGCATGCGCCCCAGCTCGCGATAGGCCGAGCCGTAGTTCGGGTCGATTGACAGCGCACGGTCGCAGTTCTGCTGCGCGGCGACGAAGTCGGCCGGGTCGGCGCCGGCGTACGCCTCGCAAATGCGCAGGTACGCCTTGGCCGTGTCGGCCGCCGACATCTCTAGGTTTTCGACCATGAATTGATAGATGGCGATGGCGCGGCGCGGGTTGTTGGCACGGTTCTTGTACTCGAATGCGAGTTCGAACCACGCGCCCGGCAGGTTCGGGTTGATCTGCGTGGCGGTCTCCAGCGCCTCGATCGCTTCCTCCGAACGGCCGACGAAGATCAGCGGCGTGGAGTAGGCGCGGTAGCTGTTGGCGTCGCTCGGGTCGAGTTCAATGGCACGTTCGCCGGCGGCCAACGCCTGCGAGAAGCGGAAGATATATGTATTGGCGACAGACAGCGCGGCGTACAACGGCGCGAAGTTCGGGTCGAGCTCCTGCCCTTGCAGCGCGAAGATGATGGCGTTGGTCGGATCGCTGTAGGCAAGCGCATTGGCCTTGAGCGCGTAGCCGCGTACGTCGTTCGGGTCGGCGGCGATGGCCCGGTCGGCGATGGTGGATGCCTCGGTCGTTTGGTTCATCTCGATCAACGTCTTGCCATACTCGTAGAGATAGGCGACGTTGTTGGGCTGCATCTGCACCGCGCGGACGAACTGTGCTGCGGCGTCCTCCATGTTCCCGCGCTGATACGCCTCCGATCCGAGCACGGCATATTCGGCGGGGTACAGCGTAGGCGATGCTTTGATGCCCAGCGCGCCGGCCGCCATCGTACGCACCGTGTCGAGGTTGACCGTGACGGCCACCATGCCCAAGACGACCACTGTCGTAAACAGCAGAAGCCAGCGGACACGCTGCGCGCGCCGACGCTGACGAAAAGCGTAACGGTAATCCCTGCGGACGATCATCCGGCTAACACACCTCGATCAGGATGTCGTGTGAGATGTCAGTATACGGCGTCCAGATGTGAATCTCTATAGACGCCTGCCCGACGCGGCTCCGCCGCCACGCCCCCCAATATCTGCGGGTCTACGGGAAAGCGACGGGGCGGTATACTGGGAGACTTCAACGAATGAGGCAGTTATGACGTTATCCCCCGGCCCCAACCCGCCAGACGACCGTCCGGTACATCCGCTGGAACGCAAGCCCGTCCATCCGCTTAACCGTCCGCCTACGCCCGAACCCGGCGAGGACGGCACGCCCGGCCCGCAAATCGCCAAAGTGGAATTCGCGTACAACCGGCCCAAGCGCGCGCTCGTGACTCTGACGCTGGTCGGTCTCAACATTGCCATCTTCACGCTGGCGTTCATCGCGCCGGCGCTTAACCAAGACCTGCTGCTCAACGCCGCCAATCAACCGACGGCCGTGCTGGACGGCGGCCAGTACTGGCGCCTGTTCACATCGATGTTCCTGCACGCCGGACTCGCCCATGTGCTGCTCAACATGCTGGCGCTGTACAGCCTCGGCTCGGTGCTGGAGATCACGTTCGGTCACGCTCGCTTCGCTCTGATCTACCTGCTGGGCGGACTGGTCGGCTCGGTCCTGAGCGCCGCGCTCAACGCGCCGATAACCTTCTCGGTCGGCGCATCGGGCGCGGTGTTCGCCGTCTTTGGCGCGGAAGCCGCTCACTTGTACTCCAACTGGCGCGTGATGGGCCCGGCGGCGCGGCTTCGTCTGCGGCAGGTAATCATGTTCGCCGTGCTTAACTTCTCGATCGGCTTCTTCGGTAACCTGACCGGTGGCGGCGTCTTTCTGATCGACAACTGGGCGCACGTCGGCGGGTTCGTCGGCGGGGCGCTGCTGGCGACGCTCATCGGACCGCTGTACCGAATCGAGGTCGATCAGGTCAACACGCGGGTGATTGTGCACGACCAGCGCCCCCTGACCCGCAGTGTCCCGGTCGTGATCTACTTTGCCGCCGGCCTGCTGGCGCTGCTGGTCGGGGCGGTTGTCGTCCGTTAGCACGACTCTCCCTGCTGCATGGCACTGCCGTGTCCGGGCGAAAAGAGATTGAACCACAAAGGTCACAAAGGACACAGAGGCAGAAGAGCACACAGAGACGGGTCGTAGGGGCGACCTGGCGGGTCACCCGCCGCTTGAACCCTCACCCCTCAATCCGCGCCTTCGTGAGAGACGGGCTAGGGGTGAGGGTCGCTTGTGCGCTGTGCCTGCTTTTCCTCAGCACTCAATACTCGACACGCCGCACTACCCTACAGCACCCGCGTAACGCGGTGGATGCCGGTCGCGCCGTCGGGGCGCTGCGGAGTGACCTCGGAGCGCTGGATACCGCCGTTGCCGTCGAACGTCCGCACGCGGAAGCTGTGCGCGCCTTCAGCGAACGGCCAATCGTAACGCCACAGCACCCACGTCAGCTCGCTCAGCGGCGTTTTGAGCGTGGCCGGCACCCACTCGCCTTCGTCAATGCTGACCTCGACGCGGCTGATGCCCTTCGAGCCTGAGTAGGCGATGCCGCCAATCGGCACATAGGTCACGCCGTCCTGCTCGAACGTGTCGTCAGAGGCGACCGTGTCGACCACCGAGGTCGTCTGGACGAGGGCCGACGCCGACCATCCACGGCGCACCCAGTAGCCTTCTTCCCACTCCGGCACGAATTCCATGTTGGTGATCCACTTAGGCTGCTTCATGCCGTAGTGGTTCGGAATGTAAATGCGCACCGGGAAGCCGTGCTTTTGCAGCAGCGGGCGGTCGTCCCAGGCATAGGCGAGGATGATGCGCTCGTCCTCGCGGATCAGATCGAGGTTGACGTATTCGTCGAAGCCGTCAGCGCAGGTGATCTTGAGGTAGGTCGCTTCGGGCTGCGGGTCGGCCATGACGATCAGGTCCTGCATCTTCACGCCGGTCCATTTGGTCGTGCTGATGAGGTCGCCGCCGATGCTGTTGCTGATGCACGAGATCGTGACGATCTGGCTGACGGCGTCCATCTCGCGCAGTTGATCGAGCGTGAAGTTCTGTGGGTTGTTGACGAGGCCGACCATCGGCAGCGTCCACGTGGCCGCGTCGATCTCCGGCGGGCGGCTGACGATGTCGATGCGGTAGTGATTCTCCAGCGGCGTATATTCAGGGCGGGTGCCCGGCGCAGCGGTGAAGTCATCGCTCATGCCGACGACCTCGACCGGCCCGGTTGGCGTCGGCGTGTCGATCGTGGCGACTTCTTCGATCGGTTCGGCAGATCCTGCACTGCGCAGCAGGCTGACGACCGCGCCGGCGACTGTCAACGTCGCCGTGCTGCCACCGACTCGCACGAGGAATTGGCGTCGATTGAGCTGCTCCGCGCTGGCAGCGGCATCGCCGCTTGACTCAGGCAGGCGCGAAAGCCGGTCGTAGATCACGCCGGCGACCAAGCCCGACCCGATCAGCATGAGCATGATGTACGCGCTGTCGATCAGCAGATAGTTGGCGCGCTCGAACTGCACGAGCGGCAGGCTGGTGTACATCAGCACAAGCAGCACACCCAACACCAGTCCGACGATCAGGCCGGTGAGCGTCCCCGCGCGGGGACCCTTCTGCGAGCGGGCGATCACGAATATCGCTGCGACCGCGACGACGATCATGCCAAACAGTGTCGCCGTGCCGATGATGCCCTCGGCGATCTTCGCGACCTGATCCAATCGTCCGATGTTGAGCGCGACAAGCACGTCAGCCATGGTTTGCTTGCCGAAATTGAGCAGATCGTTGGGCAGGTTGTTGGGCAGCCAATCCATGACGTTGATCGGCAGCACGGGCAGCGCCAACAGCGCGTTGAGCGCGAAGAAGATCGCGATGACCGGCAGCGCGATCAGGATGCCGACGAGAATGCCGGTCAGAATGCCGGGTGGACGAATCTGTGCGGGTGCGGACATCATGTTTTGCTCCATCGTTGCGCGGCAGGTCGAGCGTGATTGATCCGGTCAGTCGTGATGAGTTGGCACACTCCGGATGATCCGGACTGGTGTGGTCTTTCATGAGATGGTGCAGCGTCGGTCTATAATAACGGCGCACACTTCTCAACGGGCAAACATCTCATGAGTATTGTCGTAGACGCGCACCAGGACATCGCCTACAACACCTTGAAATACGGCCGCGATTACCGGCGCAGCGCGCTGGTCGCGCGGACTCACGAACCTAAGAGTACACCCTCGGCGACGATCGGCTTGCCAGAGGCCATCGCCGGGCGAGTCGCCGTCGTGTGCGCCACGCTTTTCGTGGCCCCGGCCGAAAGCGACTGGACGCCGACCGGCAACGAGAAGACGTACTCCGACCCTCAAGAAGCATATACGTATGCGTCCGAGCAGTTGGATTATTACGAACGACTGGCTGACGAATCTGACCGCATCATCGTGGTCAAGACCGCGGCCAATCTCGATTCCGTGCTGGCAACATGGAAATCCGACACGCCGGTGCACCTCCGCAAGCAGGGCTTGGTCGTGCTGATGGAAGGGGCCGATCCGATCGTCGAGCCGCGCCAGTTCGAAGAATGGTACGCGCGCGGGGTGCGAATCGTCGGCACGGCGTGGCAGCGCACGCGCTATAGCGGCGGAACGGGCGCGCCGGGCGGATTAACGACACTGGGACGTGAACTGCTCGACGTCATGGCGTCGTTCGGGGCGCTGCTCGACCTGTCGCACATGGCGGAGAAGTCCTTCTACGAGGCATGCGACAGCTACGAGGGGCCGATCTTCGCCAGCCACAGCAACCCGCGCAAGTTCTGCGAGACCGACCGCCATCTGTCCGACGACATGATCCGCACGCTGGCCGAGCGCGGCGGTGTGATGGGCACGGTGCTGTACAACCGCTTTCTGTCGAACACGTGGAAGCGCGGCGACCCCAAAGGCGACATCACGCTTAAGGTGGTGGCCGATGTGATCGACCACGTGTGTCAGGTGACCGGGTCGGCGGCGCATGTCGGGATCGGCAGCGACTTCGACGGCGGATTCGGCAGCGAGATGATCCCGCTGGAGATGGATACCGTGGGTGATCTGCTCCTCGTCGGCAAGGTGCTGCGCGAGCGCGGCTTCAGCGACGCGGATGTGGAAGCCGTCCTCAGCGGCAACATGCTGCGCAAGATCCGCGAGGCGCTGCCCAAGTAGCAGAACGATAGGGTTCAGATGTCAGTATTCAGGAGTCCACGTGAGGGCCTTGTAACGCAGCGCGAGGGGGCGAGCCGGCGGCTCGCCCCTACACCCCGCACGGCAGTTGCAGATTCGCGCCACCGCACACCCACTGACTCCTGACAACTGACTCTTATCCCTTAGCCCTTTCCCCTTTCCCCTTTTCTCTTCCCCCGGTACACTCCCCGCCATGGACATCATCACCAGCCTACAGAACGAGCGCGTCAAGCTCACGCGCGGATTGCAGGAGCGCCCACGCACCCGGCGCAAGCACATGCGAATCGCCGTCGAAGGCGCGCGCCTCGTGCGTGATGCATGGGAACGCGGAAGCCGCCCCGACTTTGTGCTGTACACCCCCGGCGACTCCGACGAGGCGCTGGTTGCCAAAATGACCAAAGCGCGCGTGACGACACTGGCCGTCAGCGCCGAGGTCATGCAGCACGTCAGCGATACCCAGTCGCCGCAGGGGATCATCGGGGTGTTCCCGCTGCCGATGCCGCCGCTGCCGAAGCACCCGCGCCACGTGCTGATCTGCGATGCGTTGGGCGATCCGGGCAATTTGGGCGGGCTGCTGCGCTCGGCCGCTGCCGCCGGCGCCGACTTGGCGATCCTCGCGCCAGGATGCGCCGATCCGTACAACCCGAAGGCGCTGCGGGCCGGAATGGGCGCGCACTTCCGCCTGCCGGTCGTCGAGGCGACGTGGGTCGAAATCGCCGGCTACTGCGAACCGCTTACCCTGTACGCCGCCGATGCCGAAGGCGAAGCCGCTTACGATGCCGTGGACTGGCTGAAGCCATGGGGGCTGATCGTCGGGAGCGAGGCGCACGGCCTGAGCGCCGATGCCGCCAACCTCGCGGCCAAGCAAATCGCGATTCCGATGTCTGCGGCAACCGAGTCGCTCAATGCAATGGTCGCCGCGTCGATCATCCTGTTCGAGGCGGCACGGCAAACTCGAGCGAACGACAGCGCCGGATAGACTACGCGGTCGTCTGCGAACCGGCGGCTTCTCAGCACTCGGCACTTTCTACTCCGTACTTAGTGCCCGTGCCGGTGATGCAAGTCCGGCAGGTGAGGATGCTCGTGTTCGAGCCGCTCATGGGTGTGGGCGTGCGAGTGCGTTAGGCCGCGATCGGTCATGCCCGGATGATCGTGGCTATGGTGCCCGTCGTCGTGGCGGTGGCGATGGTCATGCGTGACCGACTCGTGGATATGCGCGTGGCTGTGCTTTTCGGCGACCAGCAGTGCCGCCGCGATGACCGACAGGCCCAATGCGGCGAAGAACGGCAGCGCCAGGCTCTCGCTGAAGATCACGAATGACAGGACGACACCAGCCAGCGGCGCCGTGCCGAACAGGGCGCTCGTACGTGCCGCGCCCAGCCCGCGCAGCGCCCGGATAAACAGCACGATGCTCATGCCGTAGCTCACACTGCCAAGCAGCATCGCGGACAGCACGGTCGACAGCGCCGGCAGTGAGCGTCCCAGCGCAAGCGCCAGCACCAGCGAGAATGTCCCCGCGCCCAGCCCCTTTACCATCACGATCGACAGCGGGTCCTTGCCCGACAGGCTGCGAGTCAGGTTGTTGTCGATGCCCCACAGCGCGCACGCGGCCAATACGCCCAGCGCCCCCAGCGAGATGCCCCACTCTCCGCTGCCGTCCCGTGTCAGCAGGATTGTAGCGAGCGTGACGAGGACAATCGCAACCGTCGCGCGCCGGCTGACCGACTCGCGGAAGACCAGCACGGCGATCACGCTGGTGGCGACGCCCTCGAACGCGAGCAGCAGCGATGCCGTCGCGGCAGGAGTGTTCTGCAGGCTGACGAGCAGGACGATCGGCGCGGCGACGCCGCCAGCGACCACCGAGCCGAGCAGCCACTTCCAGTCCGCGCGCTCAATTGGCGCTTCGCTGCCTGACGACCGGCGAACGAGCTTGACCGTCACCATGGCGATGCCGCTGCCGAGGTACAGAAACGCTGCCAGCGCGATCGGGTCGACCTCGCCGACGAGCAGCTTTGCCAGCGGCGTGCTGGCTCCGAACAGCGCGGCGGCCAACAGCGCCAGCGCCATTGGCACCCATTGCAGACGAATGAAGTCGGGGATCATCGCGCGCACCTTTCCATCACACGATGATAGCTTGCGCGCGTGTTCAAACCCACCACACTTCGCGTCGGCCGTGCGCCCCACCACCCCCGCGTCGCTTCGCCGCCGCTCTCCAAGAGGCGATAGGCAGAAACACGTGTGATCCGGCGGGTTGCCTCTACGCTCAAATGTGGTGAAAACAGCGGCTAGGGCAACGCGGCAGCCATCGCGCACGATAGCCAGATACCGGGCATTGCGCGTGTTGTTATCTCCCCTTCTCCCCTTGAGGGAGAAGGGGTCAGGGGATGAGGGGGTACTAATCCGCTGTCTCACACCAATCCGCGAAGCATACCGGCGCGACGTTCAGTGTCGTCACGTTCGGCAGCGCGCGGAACTGGTCGGCGGTGATGGTCGTGTTGGTATATTCGACGTAGACTTGGAAGTCCTGCCCTTCGACCAGCATCATGTTCGAGAATGCCGCGTAGCTGCGCCCGATCACGCGCACGGGCGTGTCCTTCGGCACCACGCCGACACGGATTCGCGCTGCCGAGTCCAGCCATGCTACGGCGAAGTCGGTGGTGATCCGATTCTCGCTCACCAGCGCCAGCTCCGGCGAGAAGATGCCGTCGCGTTCGTTGGCGAGCACTTCGGTCTCGACGAATCTGGTCGCGGCGATCTCGACGTTGTAGCAGAAGTTCGGGTCGTTGGGGTTGGCGTCGACGGTGAACAGCCCACCGCGCTGAAGGAGCTGCACCAGCACCTGCGTGGCGCGGTTGCACTTGAACAGCGGATCGCCGCCGTACCATCCGGCGGGGCGGGTCGTCGGGCCGTAGAACAGGTCCGCCATCAGCTCGAGGTCGTGTCGGATGTCGCGGGCGATGGCGAACGGAGTCGATCCGACCGCGCCAATCCAGTTGACGGGACGCAGTTCGGCGTCAACCAGCGCGGCGTACAGCGTCTCGAGGTCGAGCCGGGTCAGCAGCGCGAGCTGCGGGTCAAACTGGTCGTTCGCGCCGGTCCAGCCCTCGGGCCGCGCGCCACCAAGCTGTGCATCGGCCAGCAGTTCAAGGTCGGCGCGGGCACGCAGCAGAAGCTGCACGTCGTCGGTCAACTGCGGCGTCGCGGTCGGGACCGGGGTCGGCTCCGGCGTGCGCTCGGGGTCGATGGGCTGCACGGCCCCCGGCGGCAGCGGGATCGGCGTGGCTTCCGGCGGGATGGGCGTGGCGAACGTGCCGCCGGCCTGCGCAGTGACCGTGGCGAAGACGGCTGTCAATGTTCCGGGCTCGATCGTGTTCTCCTGTGCCAGCGCCGGCGCGCCGGTATCTCGGCTGAGCGCGGCGGTCACCGGCAGCGCGACGAGGACCAGCATGGTCAGGGCGCGGAGCGTAACGCGGGCGCGCAGGGTTTGCCCGCGCGTTGGAAGGTCGTTGATGGGCATAGGATCTCTTTCTAGTTCGGGTCGTCAGTCAGCGGCGAGGCTTTCGTCCGGCGTGGCGGCCAGGCCGAACCGTTCGAGCCGCCGGCGGTACTGCATCAGCACGCGGCTTCCGTGATCGTTGAAGTGGCCTTTCACCTGCGAGTCGTCGATGACAGCGGCGCTCTCGGCGGACTTGGCGGCGGCGGCAAAGCGGGCCATCTTGCGGCGGCGCTCCCACCCTTCCAGCCAGTCGCCGAGCCGTCCGCTCAACACACGCTCGACCACGGATTTCACCGCGCGCTCGGCGCGACCAAGCCGCGCCGTATCGCCAGGGTGCAGCGGGTGAAGTGCGTTCGGCAAGTGATCGAGCGTCCAGCAGTTGGCGTCGCGCAGGCGGTCGTACAGCTCGCGCCCGAACAGCGGCACGACCTGCGACACCTCATGCGCGATGTACAGGTCGCGGCGGGTTTGCGCGAGACGATCCTCCGCCAGCACGAAGTTCGGGCAAATCTCGCGCCCGCGCAGGCGCACCCAGCGCACTACGGCGACGCTCAGCAGGCGTGCAAGCCACACGCGCCCGGGCCGTGTGACGATCAAGTAGTCCAAGTCGTCATGCGGGCCGGACGGATTACGCATCGCCAGCGCGCCGGTCAGGCCGACCATGCGCACGAACGGCAAGCGGGCCAACGCCTTGCCAAACCGTTCGGCCTGCGGCCACAAGTCTCGCGCGGTGTGCTCGCGCTCGATGCGCAGGCGCGCGATGGCGGTCCGGTCAGCCAGCGTGATCCACCCGTCGCAGTGCGCCAGCGCCTCGGCCAGCACCGGCGACGTCACCAACGCGTGTTCAACCGCTGCCAATTCGACTGCGGTTGGGTGAATCAAGAAGTGATGGAGTTCACGCACCGACAGCGCGTAGTCGAAGATGTCGGCGTACAGCACGGTCCGCAGTATCGCCGCTTCGAGTGGTTGGTTCTCGCGCACAGCGTCATCCTGTCCTCGCTCTCGCGGTATTATAAACGCATTCTCGAAATCGGAGCGCACGTCGCAAGGAGGCAGTGATGGGCCGTTGGGTCATCATCGGGTTTGTGGCACTCGTCTTCGCGTGGATCACAGCGGCTCAAGCGCCGGACGAGGTGCGGGTCGAACGCGAGAGCGCCGACGGCGTGACGCTGGTGGGCGACCTGTATCTGCCGGATGCGATCGAGGAACCGGGCGCGCCGGCCGTGCTGCTGATGCACATGTTCGGGGCGCGGCGCGGCGATTGGGAGCCGCTGATTGAGCCACTGGTTGACGCCGGATATGCGGTGCTGAACGTCGATCTGCGCGGCCATGGCGACTCCGGCGGCCAGCGCGACTGGACAATGGCGACTCAAGATGTCGCGGACTGGTTTGCGTACCTCAAAGAACAGACGTCGATCGACCCGGCACGGCTGGGCGTGATCGGGGCCAGCATTGGCTCGAACCTCGCGCTGATCGGATGCGCGGCGGAGCCTGCCTGCTTGACCGCCGTCGCGCTGTCGCCGGGGCTGGATTACGCCGGCCTGATGCCGGAGGACGCGCTAGCCGAGGACATGGTCGAACGGTCCGCCCTGCTCGTCACCAGCCGCGGCGATATGGAAAGCACGGCGGCTGTCCGCCAGATGGTCACGACCGCCAACACTGAACTGGGCGTACGCATCCTGCACGGGACGGCCCACGGAACGCGCATGTTCGACCAGCGCGACTTCACCGTCGTGCCGCTGATTCTGTACTGGCTCGATGTGGAGATGGCGGCGGGGTGAGGGCTGCTATCCCTTAATCGCCCGCCTGCTGCTTGCGCGCTTCAGCCAAATCGTCGCGTTTTCCGGCCGGCAGATGCTGGTTGTGAGCGGCTTTTGCGATCGCATGGCTGACAACCGGAGATGTCAGCACCATGAAGCCGATCAGGACGGCGGCCTTGGTCCACACCGCAGGTTGCAAGACAGCCACCCCGACGAGGATCAGCACAAGGCCGAGCGTCGCAACCTTGCCCGACGCGTGGAGGCGCTCGTAGACGTTCTTGAACGTGACCATGAACCCGTATACGCCGATTACCGCGAAAACGGTCCCGGCAATGAGCAGGGCGGCGCCGACAAATTGCATCAGAACACCTTCCCTTCGCCCATGAAACGCGCGACGGCCAGCGTACCGATGAAGCTGAACGCGGCGAGCGCGATACCGAGGTCGATCAGCACGGTCGACTGCTGCGCCAGCCCGACCACGCCAATGATGGCAGTCACCAGCGTCGTGATCAGATCGGAGGCTTGCAGCCGGTCGACCGGCGTGTTCCCCCGGAATACGCGCGTGGCGACCCAAATCAGCATCGCCACCATCACGATCAGGATGATGTCGAAGAGTCCGCGCATCTCAACCATTGCCCAAAATCCTCTTGAAGAAGCGCATCCGGCGCACCTGATCCTGTTCGACCGTCCCTTCCGAGTCGGTCACGCTCAGGCAGTGGACGTAGACGTAACGTTCATCCTCGATGTGGTCGAAATCGACGACCAACTGCCCCGGCGTGATCGTGATGCCATGCGCGGTCAGCGCGGCGACTTCCTGTCGTTCGTCGCCGACCGCCACGCGGATGATACCGGAGTCCACCTTGCGGACGCCGAGGATGCGCAGCGCCACGTCGATCGACGCCACGATCACATCACGCTCGAGCACGATCAGGTAGACGATCAGCCAAGCGACGCGCTGCGGCAGGTCGAGCGGACGCACGTCGATCCCCTGCCTACCGCGCACGGCGACCAACATCGCGAAACCCAGCCCCGCGCCGATCGCCCAACCTTCCACCGAGAGCTGCGCGGTCAGGATCGCCCACAGCACGCCGATAATGGCCGCGATGAAGACGTATTGGAGGATCGTCCGGATCAGATACATGGTCGCATTCTCCTTGCGTCACTAACCGCCCAACACGGCAGAGATATACAGCGCAGGCTGCGTGATCTGCATCGCGATCGACTGCGCGGCATCGACCAGCGGGGCGGCGAACAGCCCGAGCGCCACGCACGCGCCGATCAGCAGCGCCGGCGCCAACCACGAGTCGCCCTCGCCTTCCGGTTTGAGCTTGGCCGTACGATCGTCTGGTGCCTTCTGGAATACGTTCTGCCACGTGTTGGTGACGTACAGCAGGGTCAAAACGCCGCCGGCAACAGCCAGCCCCAGCCACACCCAACTGTTCAGGTCGCCGGACTGGGCAACGTCCACACCGCTTTGCACAATCGCCAACTTACTGACGAACCCGTTCAGCGGCGGGATGCCGGCCAGCGCCAGCCCGCCGACGAAGAACAGCACGCTCACCCACGGCATGCCGTGCCCGACCCCGTGGCTCTCGGCCAGCGACGAGGTCTTGGTCGTCGTGCGGCTCGCCACAAGGCCGGCCAGCATCAGCAACGAGGACTTGATCAGCGCGTGGTTGAAGGCGTAGATCAACGCCGCCGCAAGCGCCAGCGGCGTGCCCCATCCAATCGCCAGCAGCATGAATCCAATCTGTGCCAGTGTCGAATAGGCCAGCACGCGCTTGACGTTGTGCGTCCGGAGGGCCGTCACGCCGCCGAACCCGATGCCGATCAAGCCGAGCACGATCAGCACGAGGCGCAACGTCTCGGCAGAACCGGGGAACAGCAGCGTGATCAGGCGCAGCAGGCCGTACACGCCGACCTTGACCACCACCGACGACAGCAGCGCGGACTGCGGCGCGGGCGCGGTCGTGTGAAAGTCGGGTTGCCAGAAGTGGAACGGGAACACCGCGCCTTTGAGCAAGAACGCGCACATCAGCACGACGGCCGAGGCGTTGGTCAAGTTGGTCCCGCCGGTCTCGGCCGAAAGGCGGGCGATGTCCGCCATGTTCAATGTGCCGAAGCTGCCGTAAATCATGGCGATGCCGACCAGCAGGAACAGCGTGCCGCACGCGCTGATGAGCAGGTATTTGGTCGCGGCCTCGATGCCGTCGGGGTTGTCGCTGCCGGCCACGAGGATGACCGAGGTGATCACCAGCAGTTCCATGAACACGAAGAACGTGAAGATGTCGCCGGTAAGAAACGCGCCGTTGAGGGCCGCCGCTTGCATCAACGCCAGCGGCATGTAGCTGTTGCGCTTCATGCCCTTGTCGGCGCACTGCCACGTGTAGATCATTGCGGCAAATACGACGATAGCGACCATCGTCAGGAAGAACACCGACAGCCCGTCGATTGCTAGCGCGATGCCGTATGGGGGCTGCCAGCCGCCCAAACGGTACACCTGCGGCCCGTCCTGTGCCACGGTGATCGCCAGCGCAATTGTGAACAGGACTGTCAGCGCGCCGCTGAACACGCCCAACAACCGCTGGGCGTGGTTGAACCGCCACAGAAACAGCGCGGCGAGGCCGGCCAGCATGTGCGTCAGCACCGGGGTGAGGACGAGCCAGTTGTTCTCCGCCATACCTACCTCACCAGATTGTTCATGCGGTCGGTGTTCAGCGACTTGTTGCGCTGCGCGACCACGTTCAACATGCCCAACAGCAGCGCATAACTCCCGAAGCTGATCACAATGGCGGTCAGCAGCAGCGCCTGAACCAACGGATCGCTCGGCACGCCTTGCGGCACGGCTTCGGCCAGCGTCGTCACCTTGCGCGGCACCACGTATGCGGCGGTTTCGCCGTTGTAGGCGCCAACCGCCAGAAAGAACAGATTGATGGCCGTGAACAGGATGTAGAAGCCCATCGCCACTTTGACCAGATCGCGGCGGAGCAATTGAAACACGCCCAGCCCGAACAGGATGCCGGTGACGACCGCGAAGATGACGTTCATCCTTCTTCCTCCTCGGCGACTGGATGCGCAATCGTGTCCATAATGAGGGTGATCGCCCCGAAGACGGCCAGCATGATCGCGATTTCGAACAACAGCGTCGAACTAAAGTGCAGCCCCGCCGGCGCGTCGCCAAAGTCCTGCACGCGCAGGAACGGCGCACCGTTGATGAGCATCCAGCCGACCGCATTGCCCACCGCCAGCGTCAAGCCGCCGACGATAAAGCGGCGCGGCTTGAGCCACGGGTAGGAAACACGCGTACGCTGGAACCCGCGCACGACGTACGACAGCGACACGCCGAGTCCTGCGATCACGCCTGCGGTGAACCCGTCGCCGGGACCGGTACCGCCGTACAAAAGCTGCGACATCGCCACCAGCAGCGCGAACGGAAACACCAGCCTGAGCGCAAAGGTCGTCAGCGGCGTCTCCAGCGTCGACTCAGTGCGGACGCGTTCGTCGCTGGCATTGATGCCGGGCTGCGTGAGCAGAGTGAGCACGCCAAGGCCGGCCATCGCCAGCACGGTGATCTCGAACACCGTATCCGTCCCCCGGAAGTCAGTCACGATCGCGCCTACCGTGTCGGTAATTTTGATCTCGGGATAGGTGTGCAGCAGGTGCCACTCGGCAATCGGGGGGTTGACGTCGGCGCGCTCTGGCCGGTTGATGACGGTCGTCACGGCCACCAGCGCTACGGCTCCGCCGATGATCGTCGCGATAATGACGTCGCGCAGCTTGCCGACCCATGACGTCGACCACAGGTCGCGCATGACCTCCGAGCGCATGCGGCTGTTGGTCGCGTCGAGGCGGGCAATCATGAGGATGATGAGCACGGTGCCGAGCGTCTCGACCAGAATCTGCACCAGCGCGACATCCGGCGCGGGCTCGAGCAGGAACACGCCGCCGAGCGCATATCCCGACACGCCAAGCGCCAGCGCCGCCAGCAAATGCCGCCGCGTGATAATCGAGTACGCGGTCGCGGCGGTGGACAGCGCGAGCAGCGCGATCTTCACGGCGTCCGTGCCCGGCTCGGTGAAGTTGAGCGGCACGCCCTCAAGGATCGTCATGCCATCCTGCGAGCCGACCATCAGAATGACCAGTACCGCCAGCACGCCCCACATCATATAGAGATACTGGCGCACCCGCCCGCTTTGCAGCGTGACGACCACGTCACCGACGGCGTCGACCGAGCGCGTCATCTCGCTGTATACGCGCGAACCGGTGGGCAGCCACGGAACCGCCAACCAGCGCGACCACACCGCGCGCGACGGCACGAGCACGATACCGATCGCCAGCGCCACAAGGCTCAGGATCAGCGGTTCGGGATGTTCGGGGAAGATGTGCAGATGAGTCGCCTTGCCCAACGCCGAACTGACCAGCGGATCGAGCGTTTGCGGCAGGGTGAACGGGATCAGCACCGTCGCTGCGGCCAGCACCGCCGGACCCAATGTAAGCAAGCGGTTGGTGTGCGGATGGTGCACGTCCCCGTGGTGTTTGTCGTCATGGCTGCCTGCCGGCGAGTGCGGCGCGGGCGGCTCGGTCAAGAATGCGTCGCGCAGCACGGTCAGCGCGCTGACGACCATGAGGACGCTTCCCACCATCACCGCGATCAGCGGCAGGATCGACGCCAACGGCTCGGAAAACGAGGCTTCGATCAGGCTGTCCTTCGCCATGAACCCGAGCAGCGGCGGAAGCCCCGCCATCGACAGCGACGAAATCGCCACGACGGCCAGCGCGCCGGGCATACTTCGGCGCAGTCCGCCCAGTTCGTCGAGGTCGCGGCTTCCTGTCGCGTGTTCGATCACGCCGGTCATCAAGAACAGCGCGGCCTTGTACGCGCCATGCGCCGCAACGCCGACCAGCGCGGCCTTGATCCCGATCGAGTCGGGCAAGCCGATCAGCGCGACCAGCGAGCCGAGTGCGCTGACCGTGGTATACGCAAGCAGCCCCTTCATATCGCGCTGGCGCGTGGCTATCGCCGCGCCCAGCACGAACGTGATCAGCCCAACCACGGTAATGAGACCCGTCCACAAGGGCGTATTGCCGAGCGCTGGCTGAAGGCGCAGCAGGAGAAACACGCCCGCTTTGACCATCGTCGCGGCATGCAGGTAGGCCGAAGCCGGGCTGGGCGCGGACATCGCGCCGGGCAGCCAGAAATGGAAGGGGAACTGGGCGGACTTGGTGAACGCCGCCATCGCGATCAGCGCGACGATCGCGCCGTATAGGCCGTGCCCGCGCAGGTCGGGGTTCGAGAGGATGTCGGCCAGCTCGTAGCTGCCTGATGCCGTACCCAGCAGCACGACGCCGGCAATTAGCGCCAACCCGCCAGCCCCGGTAACGATTAGCGCACGCGCGGCACCGGCACGGGCTTCTTCGGCCTTCCGCCCGCCCTTGCCGCCGTAAAAGCCGATCAGCAGGAACGAGAAGACCGACGTGCCTTCCCAGCCGACAAACGTCATCAGCAGGTTGCCGGACGTCACGACCATCAGCATCGAGCCCATGAAGGCTGCGAACAACACGCTGAACTGCTGCGCGTCGGCGTCATCATCGAAGTAGTGCGCCATGTAGAACGCGACCACCGCGCCGACACCGGTCACCAGCAGGGCGAATAGCAGCGACAGCCCATCGACGTACGTCGTCAGCGTCATGCCTAGCGACGGCAGCCACTGCACTGCTTCGATCAGCGGGCCGGCCTCCAGCGAGGGGATGCCGCCGGCATATCCGAGAAAGAGCACTGCACTAAGGCCAGCCAGCGCGTATCGGGCCGCTTTCGGCCTGCCCAACGGTGTGAGCAGCACCAGCGCGGCAGCAAATGGCAAGGCTGTCAACAGCAGCACATCAGCACCTCATCGCGTCGATTTAACCCGCAGCGGGTTCAAGAGTAGGAACAGCCATTATTGCGGAAAGGTCCGGCCTGCGCTAGAGAGATCGCGCCCGCGCAGATGAGTGTAACGCGGGTTGCAACGATCGGTGGAATGTGTGGCACGCGCCAATGGAGCCATTCGTTCTGAGGGTCGGCAATCAGGAGTCAGGAACCAGTGTTCAGGTTGTGCGGCGGACGGCCCGGCGGGTCGCCCCTACAGCCCCCTCTGTGCTCTTTGTTCTCTGTGTCCTCGGTGTCCTCTGTGGTTCAATCGTTCTTTGCCTGTACGCGGCATCGGAACCGACCACTCCATCCTGTCAACTGAAGACTGACATCTGACTCCTTCCCTTATGGTGTATGATTCGCCCATTCCCGATCCTAACCTACGATGTGCCGATGCCCCTCACCGCCGAATTGATCACCGACCGCGACCGCTGGAACGATGCCGCCGCACGGTTCCCGGACGCGCACATCCTGCAGAGCTGGGAGTGGGGGGCGTTCAAGCACGTCACGACCGGCTGGAAGCCGCTGCGCATCGGCTACTCGGACGGCACAGACCTGCGCGCGATGATCTCGATCGGCGTACGGCAGGCCGGCCCGCTCAAGGTGATGTATGCGCCGCGCGGCCCGCTGCTGAGTGACGACTCACCCGAATTGGCGGACGTGGTGCTGGCCGAACTGGAGGCCCTTGCTCGCCGCGAGCACGCCGTGACCCTCAAGATCGACCCCGATATCGCGCTTTCGACCGGCACGCCGGGCGAGGACGCCGCCGACGACTCTCACGGACTGGCGTGGCAAGACACCCTGCTCCGCCGCGGATGGCGCTACAGCCGCGAGCAGATCCAGTTCCGCAACACCATCGTGATCGACCTCACGCCGGATGAGGACGCGCTGCTGATGGCGATGAGCCAGAACACACGGCGCAAGGTGCGCGTCGCTGAACGCAGCGGCGTAACGATTCGGGCGGCGACAAGCGCCGATCTCCCAATGCTCGTGCGCCTGTATCAGGAGACGGGCCAGCGCGACGGATTCCTCACCCGCCCGCAAGCCTACTACGAGCGCGCATGGGGCGACTTCTTCGCCGCCGGCCTCGGCCACGCGCTGATCGCCGAGGTCGATGGCGAGCCTGTGGCGCATGTCGTGCTGTACCGCTTCGGCCGGACCTGCTGGTACTTCTACGGCGCGAGCCGCGATGTTCACCGTGACAAGATGCCCAACTATCTGCTGCAGTGGTCGGCGATGCGCTGGGCCAAGGCGCAGGGTTGTACGCGCTACGATCTGTGGGGCGCGCCGGACATCTTTGACGAGAGCGACCGGATGTGGGGGGTCTATCAGTTCAAGCGCGGGTTTCGCGGCACGGTTCGACAGGGAATCGGCGCGTACGACTTTGCGCCCAATACGCTGCTCTACACCGCGTTCAGCGAAATCTTGCCACGTGTACGGACTGCCGTCCGCCGCCTGCGTCACGGCCGCGCCACGCCGCCCGACTAGCCGCTAAACAGGCCTGACGCACCTCCGCTAATGTGAATCGCCATAGATCATCGAATCTTGGTGCAGTCTCGCCGTGATAAAAGCCGAAATGCAACAAATTTCGAAATTAACCGGCGTACATCTAAACGATTCGTCATACAATCGAATTCATGGTGTGCACCGGTCAGTGTGATCGGGCCGGTACTCTTAACAACTCATGGCCGCAACTTCATACACCTACGACCGCGCCTTCACCCGACTCGTCGATTCAATTCTTTGTTCACCCGGCAAAGACTTCGAAAGCATCCGTTTTCGCGAGTGGCAGCGCACACTCTTCTTCCTCGCCCGTCGTGTCGAAGATACCAGCGTCCTCTTCGAGGGCTTGTATGGTATGCGCCACTTCCTGCCGGAAGGCGGCAATCTTCACCCATGGATAAGCACCTATAACATCGCCATGACCCGGCCGCTGAAGCACTTTCACCGGCTTCGGCTTCAGGTCGCGCAGGCTTGGCACCTGATGTTGGTCGGCTCGCTCTCCGCGGCTGAGACGATTCTGTGCATGGCCAACGACATCATCAAGGACCTGCCCACGTATCGTGCCTATCCGGTGCACGTGCCGACCCGGATTCTTGAACTAGACTTGGCCGCATATAAGTTGATGCTTCGCAGCTTGCGCAGCGTCGGGACCCGAGAGATCAACGAAGCGGTCTACTACCGGAGCGAAGCGAATCGCTTCGGGCGGCCTGCACAACGCGGCCGGGCCGAGCTCGCCTTGGCGGCGGTCAAGTTCAGCGCCGGAATGATCGAGTCGGCAGAGTCGAACCTCGACAGTGCATACCGCTATTTCGAGAAGCGCAACATGAACACCGAAGCCGGATTCGCCGCGTTCGGACTCGGCCGTTTCTACTGCGATCGGGATGGAATCGATCCGCTCGAACACCCACCGGGAGACCGCGGCCGATTGTGGCTGGTAAAGGCGGCCCTGCACTTCTCGAACATCGGTCTTCCTTTCGGCCTCAAGTTGGTTACACCGTACCTGCGTCATATCGAGATCGAACTGCCCAAGTTCGAAAAGCCGGTACTGATCCCCCCATACGACATTCCGCCGACAGAGCGCTTCAACACCAATTGAGGCGGCCCGAGCTTCACCAGTAATTTTCCACCACAGTGCCGGACTAAGACATCGGCCCGTCGTAGTTACACCGTCGTCTATGCGACAGGACATCGGCAAGTTTTAGCGGTATCGTGGTATTATCTCCGCGACGATATCCGCACCGACGGGCAGTCCGCTCATGTTCAAAGCCCTCTTGCGTGCGCTGGTGCTCATCGCCCTCCTCGGCGTTCTGCTGCCAGCCGCCGCCCAAGACACGTCTCAGGCCCAGCCGTTTTACCGGATCCTCCCTTTGCGAGAAGGTGTAAGCTCCGATGGCTGCCGGTTCGACCTTGAATACCTGATCTCGAACAACGGCACGGGCAGCACTCAGCCTGTCGCTGTCGAACTGCGCGCCTTGAACCAACCCGCTACCGTTCTCGCGTCGCAGCCCGTCGCGCCGCTGGATGCCGGGCGCGGCAGCACGATCATCCTGTCCGCGCCGACGACCGGCTTCACGCCCAACACTTCGCAGACGTTCGAGGTACGCATCACACTCAACGGCGGGCTGGCCTTCGGCAGTCAACCGCGCCAGCTCACCCTGTCGATCCCGGCCACAACGGCCGACTGCAATCCGCCGCCGGCCGCGGCCAATCCGCTTTATATCGATTTTCTGAACTACACCGTCGACCTCGACAACCTCAAACGCGAAGAAATCCTGATCGGCGCGCTGGTGCTGGTCTTGGTGTTGGTGCTGCTGCTTGTGCTGATGCGGTTGTACCGGCTGATCTTCCGCCGGCCACCCGCTTTCGGCAACCACCTGCCGCCGTACGCCACCACCCCGCCGATCGACCCGTACAGCCAGTCGGGAATCCGCCAAAGCTGGCAGCCCTACGCGCAGAACAACACCATCACCCAGCCTGCCGTACGCGGGACGAGCGCGGTCGTCAAGCTGCTTCAAGGCGCGGACGGCCAGTACCTGAGCGGTTGGACGATCACCGCGCTGCGCATGAGCCAGTATGACCAGTACGGCCGCGTTGCCCGCACCTATACGCCCGGCCCGCTGTGGGTCGTGCGCCGGCTGAACCGCCTCGCCCACACCAGCAAGCCACTTGATGCCGATCAGGTCGAGCGCAAAGTGACGCCGCTGGCGCGCACGCTGACGCGTCAACTGCTGCGCCGGATCACGCAGCGCAGCGCTGTGCTGCCGGTCGCGCTCGACCTGCGCCTGCGCGGCCAGCACGGCGAGGTCAGCATCGTATTCGAGCTGTACCAGTCCGACGGCGCCAATTGGCTGCTGCTCGACCGCTGGCAGCCCGAGATGGCAGTGACCGGCAAGACAATCTGGGAGACGTATACCTACACCGTTCACGGTCAAAGCGGGGGCGAAACCTTCCGCGACTTCCGCCAGCGGCTCCCACTCGACTTGACGCGCCTGCTGTCGGAGTTGATCATGCCCCGCATGCAGCAAACGCCGCAGCGCCAGAGCGCACAGCCGTCGCCGCAGATGCCGACCCAGCCGGTCGAGCCGAGCGACGATGGGCCGACGTCGCCCGAAACGCCCGATGCGCCGTTCCGGCCGGCCAGCCCGCATAATCCACCCGGCCGCACGAGCAAGGGCTAACGTGGTCCGCCCATCCTTGCAGGCCGCGGGTGAACCTTGCATAATCAGGGGCCGATTTTCAGTACCGCGAGACCGTTCGAAGAGGATGTGCTGTTGAGCCGCTTGATTGCCGTGCTGTTGTGCGCCGCCGCCGCGGTGTTGGCCGCGTGTGCCGGTCAGGCCGCGCCGCCGATTCTCGGCGAGACGACCACCGAGAATCTTCCCGACGTCGTCGTCCGGGTGAACGGGCAAGACATCACCCGTGACGAATACGAGCGTGCGGTCGCGCGCTTGTCGCCAGCCAGTGCGATCGCGCAGCAGGTCAGCAATCAAGTGCTGGACGCGCTGATCGAACAAACGCTGATCGAACAGGCCGCAGCGGAGCTGGGCGTTACCGTCGACGCGGCGGACATCGACGCCGAGATCAACGCCCTGAAAGCCCTGACGACCGACTGGGACGCTTGGCTGACCGACAACGGCTATACCGAGGCAGATTTCCGCTCGGCGTTGTATTCGAACCTGCTGACACAACGCGTACGCGACGCCGTGCTGCTGCAAAGCGGCGAGGTCGAAGCGATCCGTACCGTCCATGCGCGCCACATCCTGTTGACGACGCAAGACGAGGCACAGGCCGTCAGCAACCGGCTCGCCAATGGCGAGATGTTCGAGGCATTGGCAGCGGAAGTGAGCCGCGATGTCACGACCAAGGACGTCGGCGGAGACCTCGGCTTTTTCGTCCGGACCGACTTGACGACACCGCAGTTGGCCGATCTGGCTTTCAGCCTCGAACCCGGCGAGATGTCCGGCCCGGTCCAGACCGCGCTGGGCTGGCATATCGTGCAGACCCTTGAATTCGGCGAGCGCCCGTTGATGTCCGGCGAGGAAGCCATCGCGCAGGAACAGCGCTTCATCAACTGGCTGATGGAACGGCGTCAAGCGGCGACCATCGAGCGCCTGTTTTAATTCTTCGGTCCACCAAACTGCGCTACGATTGGAAAGACGCCGTTGTAACGGCACCGGCAAGGAGGACGCTCATGGCCGACGACGCCAAGAAGCTGCAGGACAGCGGTATCGCCGCTTATCAGAAGAAAAATTACGAACAGGCCATTCAGCTGTTCAATCAAGCCGCCGACGCGTATCGGGCTGCCGGTCAGGAAGACAAGGCGGTCGAAATGCAGGTCAACATCGGCCTCGTCCACCGCGCATTGGGTGAAAATCAGCAGGCGCTTGACCTGATGAGCGCGGCGCTGGCAACGTTTCAAGACATGGGCGACGCCCTGCGCACGGCACAGGTGTTGGGCAACATGGGCGGCGTGTATGCCGCGCTGGGCGATCATGAGCAGGCCTACACGTGCTATGCACAGGCCGCCGACGTGTTCGAGGAGCTCGGTGAAAAACAAATGCATGCCGATACGCTCGTCGCGATGGGCACGCTGCAGGTCAAAGAGCGCAAGTTCATTCACGGCGCCGAAACGATGGAAAAAGGCCTCGACAACCTCGAGAATCTCACCCGGTCGCAGCGTATGCTCAAGTGGGTGATGAAACGGCGCAATCAGGTGCTGAAGAAGTAGCACGTGGCCGCGCGGCACGCCCCCGGCCCGGGTCTCCGTGGGCCGGCCTTTGCTGACGCCGCTCGTGCCCTGATCGTGGCGGTGCTGCTGGCATCCGTCTATCTCATTACGTATACGGGGCGGATCGAGCTGGGCGACCAGCTCGAATACTTTGACGCCGTAGGCGGCGCGGCGCGCTTTGGCCTGCCATTAGCCGACGAGGGCATGTGGCAGTCTCTGCCGCGCCGGTTCACGGACGGTCAACCGCCGCTTCATGCGACCATTGCCGACCCGCTGTTCATTCACGTCAACGCGCCGTTCTACGCCGCCGCAGAGCGCGTCACCGGCGTCGGCCTCGCGCACGCGCTGTGGCTGTTCAATGCCGGCATCAGCGCGGTGGTTGGCGCGCTCGTGTACATCGCCTGCCGCCGCTTCGGTGCTGGGCCGCGCGCGTCGCTCGTCACCGCGTTGGCGTTCGGCATCCTGACGATCTGGTGGACGTACAGCCAAACCTTCTTCCGCGAGCCGCTAATGTGCGTCTGGCTGATGCTGGCCGTGTTGGCGCTGTACGACGTGCCGCGCGCCCCGACCGTACCACGCCGCGTCCTCGCAGGCATCACCGCCACGGCCATGCTCGCCCTGTCGTATTGGACCAAGGACGTCACGCTGTTCGCGCTGCCGGGGCTGGCCTTGCTCGTGCTCCCGCCTGCCGTATGGAAACGCTCATGGATGCGCCGCGCCGCCGGGTTCCTCATCGCCGCGTTGGCCGTGCTCGTGCTTGCGCTGATCTACACCCCGCTGCCCGAACTACTGCGCGACACACTGCCCGGCGGCTATCTGCTGCGACCGTCCTTCCCGATCATTCCGGAGACGACGCGTACTGCCCTTCATACCTATGCGCTCAGCATCGGCGGCAGCGTTTGGGGGACATCACCGGTACTGCTTCTGGCTGTGCCGGGGGCATGGCTGTTGTGGCGGCGCAGCCCGGCGTTGGTCGCCTCCATCGTGCTGATCGCTTTCGGGTTTGTGCTTGGATACGGGCTGCTGCGCGGCGAGGGCGAGTTTGGCGGCAACTGGTTCGGCGGCACGATCTGGCCGCAGCGTTTCCTGCTACCGATCATTCCGCTGCTTGCGCTGCTCACGGTCGAGGTATGGCCGCGCCTCACGCGTTGGCCTCAGCGCGCTGCGGTCATTGCGCTGTGCGGTTACAGCCTGTGGTGGCAGCTATCGTCGGTCGTGTTCAATTGGGCGGCCTACGATCGCGCCGTATTTGACGCCAGCTTCGGCCTCACCTACTGGCTGCCCGGGTTCAACGACCTCGCGTACATCCGGCCGGTCGGGCTGCTGCGGGCGATCGGCGTCGAGCCGGTCAATTGGGCGTGGGCGCGGGCGGACATCCTGCCGTACGCCGCGCTGTTCGGGATCCCGGCGGCGCTGGCCGCGCTCGCCCTGCGACGGCGGCGGACTTGGCTGCTGATCGGTGTTTCGACGGTGTCGCTCGTCGTGTTGACGTTCGCCGGACTGCGCCAGCTTTACGACCGCGACCCGTTCTACCTCGCCGAGCGTCGCGACTTGTTCGACGCTGTCGAGGTTATCCGCGAGGAGGTGCCGCAGGGCGGCGCAGTGCTGATCAACAGCCCGGAGACGACCTACTTCTGGATGAACTACGGCAAAGTCGGGCGCCGTTGGATCGTCGGTCTCCCCTATCACCCCGGCGACCGGGGCAGCTTCGAACAGCCCGTTGCGGTCGTCAGCGAGGATGCACGCGAGGAGATCGCGCCCGGGCTTCAGCCGATCATCCGGCGCTGGGCGGCGTATGCGCCAAACCTGTGGCTGTTTATGGACAGCAGCCCGATACTCGCATGGTCGCGGCGCCCGTTCGAGCGCTACATGGGCGAACGATACTATCGTGTCGGCGAGCGCGAGTTCTCGCCGTATGCGCGGCTTCTGCGCTACGACACGCACCGCGCGCCAGAGTGGGACGCGCCCGCCGTGCCGCAGGTCGAAGCGCCGTACACGTTTACGCATCCAGACGGCAGCGGATCGCTCGAGCTGCTCGGCTACACGATCCCTGAAGGCGCTGTGCCGGCCGCCGGCGGCACGTTTCCAGTCAGCCTCGTCTGGCGTGCCGATCAGCCCCCGACCGACGATTACACCGTAGCCCTGTTCGTCGTGAGCGTCGACAACTCGTTCATTCGCGCGCAAGGCCGGGACAGTTGGCTGGGCGCGACGTTCAAGACGACCACCCTGCTCTCCCCCGGCGAGGCCGTATGGGATCATCGTGCCGTGCTGCTGCCAGACGACTGGCCGGATGGCCCCGTGCGGCTGTGGGTCAAGGTGTACGACTTCGACCCCGAAACCGGCACCATCACCGATCTGACGGCCGAAGGCGCAGAAATCGTCGATGGTGTCGTGGCCGTGCTGCCGGGCGAGATTCCCTAGGACGTCAGCGCGCTTTGCGCTAGGCGACGGTGGCAGGTCGGCTGCGCGGGCGCACCCACGTCGCAAGCCGCCCGCCGAGGTTAATGACAGCAATGCCGGAGAGGATTAAGCCGGCCCCGGCGACCAACGCAATATCGATCTGTTCGCGGAGCACCAGCGCGCCCAGCACGACACCGAACACCGGCACGACGTAGGTCACGTTGGTGGCCCGGAACGCGCCCAGCTCGCGGATGATATAGTAGAAGAACAGATATGCAATGAAGGTGTTGAGCAGTCCGAGCACCAACACCGATCCGATGGCTTCGCCCGACATCGGGCCGACATCCGCGGCAACCTGCACACCGAGCACCGGCTCGAGCAGCATGAGCGCCAGCGCGGCGGGGACGGACAGGATAAACGTCGATCCGGCGATGACGATCGGCTCGATGTTGTTCGACAGACGGCGGCGGGTGTAGACCGTCAGGATCGCGTAGCACAGTGACGCCCCAACGACCATCAACATCCCGCCCAGCGCGTTCTCATGACCGCTGCCGGTCTGGCGCAGGGCCAGCACTGTCACGCCGATGAAACCCATGAGCAGGCCGAGGATTTTCTGCGTGTTGACGCGCTCGTCCGCCAGCGCAAAGTGCGCGATCACGAGCGAAAACATCGGAACGGTCGATTGAATGACGCTGGCGAGCGCGCTTTCGATGGTACGTTCACCCAGGCCGATCAGCCAGTAGGGAAGCGCGGCGTTGCCGAAGCCGACGATTGCGAATGCGATCCAGACGCCGAGATCGCGCGGGTAGCGCTTGCCCCGTGCCAGCATGACGGCGTTGAGGCCGATGGCCGCGATCACACAGCGAATCACCGCGATCTGGCCGGGCGTGAAATGCTCGACTCCAACACGGATCAGCAGGAATGACGAACCCCAAATCGCCGCGACCAGCCAAAAACTGACCCACGCAAACGTCTTCATACGCGTCCTCTCTTGGGCAACTTGCGTATTGTGCGCCGATTACGGCACGGAGCCTAGTTCCAATTCAGGGTGAGCAGTCCGGCCAATTGGCGCTTACGGCTGGATTTCGGGGAGTTGAAACAGCTTGAACGCGTTGATGATCAGGAACAACTTGAGGTCGTCGGACAGGATGCGCAGCTTCTCCAACGCGGTCGGCAGCAGCGATACCCGTTCGACGATGTACTTACCACGCGCAGGGTCGTTGAACTCCGGCCCGTTGCGGTCGGCAAGGTTGATGCTTTGCAGACGGCACACGTAATACAGTTGGCGCACGCGCAGGTCGACGCCGCGCATCGCCTCGGTGATATACACAAGCCGGTGGATATGAACCGTTCCCCCCAATTCCTCGCGCATTTCACGCCGCAGCGCCGCGTGGAAATTGGCGTCGGACGGCTCGACCCCGCCACCGGGGGCGACATAGTACGGGGGCACGCCGGCCTTCTCGCGCCGGATCAGCACGAGGCGGTTGTCCGCGTCAACCAGAATCGCGCGGACACGGTTCTCCACGCGCATCTGGGACGGACTCAACTTCGCCGGGCTGGGATACGTTTGCACAACAACTACCAACGATTCAACACTGCTTAATAAGTCTATGGTATAGTACCGCCGTTTGTTGGTGAAGGTTGGAATCTGCTGTCGATGGTGAACCGCGCACTGAGCACGCTCCGCATGTATGTCGACCGCCCCGGCTTCGGTTGGGCGCGCCTTGTGAGCGATCTGTTCAGCCCGCCGGTATTATGGGGCGCGTTGGCTTTCCCGATCGCGTTTCAAGCGGCAGAAAGCCGTGAACAAGCCTTGACATGGGCGCTGATCTATGTCGGCTTGGTGTGTATCCTGCCGCTTGTATACATCGCGTGGATGGTCAAGCGCGGCAAGATTACCGACATTCACATGGCCGTGCGCCAGCAGCGCATCAAGCCGTTTCTCGTGTCGATCGTCACCACGACGGTTGCATGGTGGACGCTGCGCGCGCTCGGCGCGCCGTCGGTTGTCCCGCTGTTGGCGCTCTCAAGCCTGATTCAGCTGAGCCTGCTCGCAGCAATCACGCTTGTATGGCAGGTCAGCATGCACGCCATGAGCAGCGGCGCGGCGGTCGTCGGCGCGGTTTGGGCCTACGGGACGCCGGCCCTGTGGGTCACGCTGCCGCTGCTGGTGCTCGTCGCCGTGGCGCGCCTGCGCTTGCAACGCCACACCGTCCCGCAGGTCGTCGTCGGCGCGCTGATCGGCCTCACGATCCCGCTGCTGCTCATCGGCAGTATGGGCTAGCCGCCACTCCCCACTGCGTACAGCTCGTATTAGGGCGCTGCCCTAATCCCCACCAGAACCTCACCCCGTCTCGTGATGCTCGATTTAGGGAGTGAGGTTTCGGTGAGACCTCCGCAAACACGCGGTTTCCGCGTGCGCATTTCTGCGAATCGTGATTATAATACAAATGTTCTATATGACACGGGAGGGTTAGTGGCACATGGGTAGGGTGACAACCGAGTTCACGATGTCGTTGGACGGCTTCATCGCCGACGCCAACGACGGAATCGGCGAAATTTTCGGCTGGTACGGCTCGGGCGACACCGAGTTCGTCGCGCCGCACTCCGATCTCAAGTTCATGATCTCGGCTGCCAGCAAGGCGTGGCTGGACGAGGAGTGGTCGCAGCTCGGCGCACTGGTTACGGGCCGGCGCGATTTCGACGTCTCGAAGGCATGGGGCGGCAAGGCGTTACTGGGTGTTCCGACGTTCATCGTGACGCATAACCCGCCCGCCGAGTGGGTGTATGACGGCTCGCCGTTTCAATTCGTCACCGAAGGTGTCGAGCATGCGGTCGCGCTGGGCAAGCAGGCCGCAGGCGACAAGGTGCTCGGCATCGGCGGCACGCAGATTGTCCAGCAGGCGCTCAACCTCGGCCTGATCGACGAGATCCACCTCCACATCGTTCCCGTGGTGCTCGGCGCGGGCATTCGCCTTTTCGACCGGCTAACCGTCACGCCGCTGCACCTCGAACAGCGCAAGGTCGTTACCGGGCACGGGGTCACGCACATCAAGTACGCCGTAACGCGCTAGTTCATTCGCTTTTGTTTCGACTGAGTACCGAGGAGAGTTTCATGTCCATGTCACAGCCGCAGGGTTATCTCGCTGTTCCGTCCGCTGGCAGCGGCGCGCCGGTGCTGGTGCTCCATGCGTGGTGGGGATTGAACGACACGGTCAGAGCCATCTGCGACCGGCTCGCCGGCGAGGGTTACGTCGTGTTCGCGCCCGACCTGTATCACGGCAAGGTCGCGCACACGATTCCCGAGGCCGAAACACTCGGCGGCGAACTCGACGAACGCGTCGAGCAAGCGCGGGAGGAGATTCAGCGGGCGGTCGCGTTCCTAACTGAACGGGCCGGCGCAGGAACCGACGCAGTGAGCGTGATCGGCTTTTCGCTCGGCGCATTCTACGCGTTGGACCTCTCGGCACGGATGCCCGAGGCCGTGCGCAAGGTCGTGATCTTCTATGGCAGCGGCCCCGCCGATTTCGCCAATTCGCAGGCAGCCTACCTCGGCCATTTCGCAGCCGACGACCCGTACGAGCCGCAGTCCAACATCGATTGGGTCGCCGACGAACTCGAAGCCGCCGGCCGCCCGTTCAAGTTCTACAGCTATCCCGGCACCGGGCATTGGTTCTTCGAGCCTGACCGCACCGACGCCTTCAACGCCGAAGCGTCTGCGTTGGCATGGGAACGCACGCTGGCGTTCCTGAAGGGATAACGTCCCGCGCCTCAGTCTTCGCCGGATGCGCGGGTCATGCCGATCAGCGCGTCCAGCACGTCGCGCCGGATATCGTCGTCGACGACGTCGAGGTGAAATGCACGGGTGAACAGCAGGCCGTCGACGGCGAGCCGGATGATTGTGGCGCGCGTCGGGTCGATTCCGTCGTGAGCTGCCGCTTGCTGGCTCGTGAGCATGGCACTTCGAATACGCTCGATCGTCGCGGGCTGAGACACCACGATCGCGGCCAGAGTCGGGATCAGGTAGAAGTCGTCGTCCTGCACCGCGAGCATCATGCGAATGTAGGCGCGCATCCAATGCCCGGGCTGACCCTCTGCCTCGTTGGCCAACTCGACCTGAAGGCGACTCGCGAATCGCTCCAGCACGTCGTCGATCAGACCGTCGACCAGCGCTTCCTTCGACGGGAAGTGATGCAGCAGGCCGCCTTTCGTCACACCTGCATGCTGAGCCACCGCCTCCAGCGTGAAGGACCCTGCGCCCTGACCGACTACGATATCTGCCGCCGCCCTCAAAAGGGCACCGCGGGTCTGCAACGCCTCCTCTTTTGTCCTTCGCATCGGCACCTCCCACGTAAGCATGCATCACACAAGATGCCACATTACATTTCGATCGCGCGCTGTGGCACTTTATGATCGCTGCCGCTGCGGCGCCGTAGTCTCGCGTTCGTCTTACCGGCGCGAGAGGGACGCCCGCAAACCCTGCCTCGGTCAAAGCGTACCCGCCCATTCTATCTCAACCGGTTGCTCCGGCAGCACTGCCACGTGAACTGCCTGTAGCAGCGTCGCCAGCGGCAGTACGATCTCCATCATGGCAAGGCCGCTGCCGATGCAGATGTACAGCCTGCGGACATATCCTCCCGCGAGAGCTATCGCTGGATTGACTAACGAAGCAGTGATCAGTTGTTGCCGATATTCAGAGCACCTATGCAGAGTCCATGTTGTTGACCTGCCATTACAAGTCATGTTATAGTAATCAGCATAGTGCGTACGAATTATTACACGACCGCAACATGAGCTTGTTTATTGATCGTCGGCAGCCCGGATCCACCACCTAACGACTCCCCTTAGCGTCCGCCTAAGCACGGCCACAAAACGTGCCTGCCCACCGCCTAATGCGGACGCGCGCCCGGATCCGGTCGGGAGGCAATGCCCGTGTGAAGCACAACGCCCTGCTTGCCCTACGAAGCTCACTTATCGTCTTTGTATTCGTAGCTGTAATTCATTTCATTAGTGGCTTCGCCGCACCGGAAGGCGAGTCATGGCCGGTGCCGATCGGCTACCGGTTCCAGAGCGACAGCATGTGGTTCGTCCCCGTCGCCGCGAGCATTCTCAATGAGGGAGATGTCGACCTCGACGAATTCGCCGGCTGGATCGCGTTTCAAGACAACTACGGCGTCCGCGAGCACGACGGTCACTTCTACAACGTCTACCCGCTCGGTCCGTCGCTGTTTGCGCTGCCGTTCGTCTTGCCCGTCGATCTTGCCGCGCGCGCCATGGGCACGACTGTGACGGGCTTGATCCAGAGCCGATGGGGTGTGACGATCATGATCGAGGCGTTCGCCGCGTCGGTGTTGGTCGCCGCGTGCGCCGTGCTGTTGTATCGCATCGCGCGGCGCAGGCTGACGGTGCCGGGGGCGCTGACGCTCGTGTTCGTGTTCGCGTTCTGCACAAGCGCATGGAGCACCGCCAGCCGCGTGTTGTGGCAGCACGGCCCGACCATGCTGGTCTTACTGATCGCGCTGTTCGTGCTCGATTCCACGAGGGTGGGCCGGCGCGGTGCGCTCGTCGTGGGCATCGCCATCGGTCTGTCCTACGTCATCCGGCCGACCAACGCGATCGCCGTCATCCTGTTCACGCTGTACATACTGGCGCGTCACCGCGATGTCGCGCTGTCCTACATCCTCGGCGGACTTTCGGTCGGGATCCCGTTCGTCATACACAATCTGACCGTACACGGCGGGATCGTGTCGCCGTACAGCGCGTCGTTCCGCTGGTCGATGTCGATCTTCGAGGCGATGTTCGGCAACCTGATCAGCCCCGGGCGCGGATTGTTCCTGTTCACCCCCGTGCTGCTGCTCGGAGTAGTCTCGGCGGTGTACAAAGCTGCGACACGACGGGCGCGGTGGATCGACATCCTGCTGCTGACCAACGTCGGCCTGCACTGGATCGTGATTTCGGCGTGGGCAATCTGGTGGGCGGGTGACTCGTTCGGTCCGCGCTTCTTCACCGGCATGCTGCCGTTCTTATGCTACTTCCTGATCGACCCACTCGCCGCCGTGTTCGACCCCGCCCACCACGCGCGTCGACGCGCGCTGGTCGCCGGCGTGACCGTGCTGATCGCGGCGAGCTTCTTCATCCATCTGCGCGGCACGCTCAGCCTCGAAACGTGGCGCTGGAACGACCGGCTCAAGTTCACGCTGTGGACGTGGGACTTTGACGAGCACTCCGACGAGTACCGGGAGACGGTTGACCACCTGTGGGACTGGTCGCGCATCCAGTTCCTGTACAACGGCGACGACTAGCGGGCGGACGCCACACGGGAACGAAATCCCGCTGCTTGTCAGGCATCGGCACAGGTCGGACTACTCGGGTTGGCGCTCCGCACGCTCCGCCAATTTGCGGATCAACCCGGAGAAGATCAGGCTGTGAATCGGGTACAGGCCGTACCAGTAGATCAACCCGAACAGCCCTTTCGGCGCAAAGTACGCGGTTTGAGTGAGGCGTGTGCCGCCGTCTTCCGGCTCGGATCTGAACTGCAGCCACGCCCAGCCCGGCACCTTCATCTCAGCGCGCAGTCGCGTCATGCGATTGGCTTCGACCGCCTCGACACGCCAGAAATCGAGCGCATCGCCAATGCGCACCTCGGTCGGATGCCGCCGCCCACGCCTGAGTCCCACGCCACCGACCATCCGGTCCATGATGCCGCGTATGCGCCACGCCCAATTGAAGTACAGCCACCCGTTGGCACCGCCGAGGCTGGCGAACGCCCGAAAAACCGCTTCCGGCCCGGCCTGCACCACCTGCTGGCGCTGTTCGAGGATCATGCCTTCATGGGTGGTGAGCACAGCCGGGGTGGCCGAGGGTTGGCTGCTGACCAACGCATCGACCCAACTGGTCTCAACCTGGCTGGCCTGCAGCTTATCCAGCGCGCGGTGGACGGCCACCTCGAACGACGCCGGTTGAATGTCCGGGAACAGCGTTCGCGCGGCGTCATCGCGGACGATAACCTCGTTGCGCAGCCCTTCGATGAGGGGCCGTGCGATGTCCGCCGGCACCGGCGTGACCCAGTGGACCCAGTAGGAAGACAGGCGCGGGGTGAGCACCGGGACCGGAATCATCCACCGGCGCAGTCCGCGTGCTTTGGCGTACCCGAGCATCATATCGCGATAAGTGATCACTTCGGCGCCGCCGATCTCGACCACCTGTCCGGCGCTTTCCGGCACGCGCAAAGCACTCACCAGATACTCAAGCGTGTCGCGCACGCTGATCGGCTGAACGCGCGTATACACCCAGCGCGGGCAGACCATGACCGGCACGCGCTCGGTCAGGTAGCGGATCATCTCGAACGACAAGCTCCCCGATCCGACGATGACACCGGCGCGGAATTCCGTCACCGGTACGCTCGATTCGCGCAGGGCGTCGCCGGTTCTCTGGCGCGAGCGCAAGTGCTCCGACAGCTCGCTGGCCGAGTCGCCCAAGCCGCCCAGATAAATGATCCGTCCGACGCTCTGCCGCTGGGCGGCATGGCTGAACGAGCGGGCGGCCTGCATGTCGCGCTCGGCGAAGTCGTCCCCGCCGCGCATGCTGTGGATGAGGTAGTAGGCGACATCGATGCCGTCGAGTGCCGCGTCGAGCGTGTCCGGCTTGAGCGCATCTCCCGCCACGATATCGACGCGATCAAACCACGCTCTCCCCTCGAGCCGCCGCGGATCACGCGCCATGACGCGCACGCGCACGCCGGCGTCGAGCAGCACCGGCACCAGACGCCCTCCGATGTAGCCGGTTGCGCCGGTGACGAGGACGTACGGGCGCTCGGTGGTCGTGCTGTCGGTCATCGTGGGGCTTGCCTCGGGACGGATCGAATGGACATGCGTCCGAGTATATCAGCGCATCAAACGGGGTCGATTATCGGCCGCTCATTCTCGGCCGGGCGGGCGGACGCAGTCGGGGTCAACGCCCGGATCGTATTGGTAGAGGTCGTCATCCGGCCACGCCGCGGGATTCGACTCGACGTATACGCGCAGGCGGTTCAGGTCGCTCGCGCTGCGGAGGATGTGCTCGTAATAGTTCCGCTGCCATATCGGGCCGTGGGTGTAGGCGGTGCGCCGGTTGATCTCGCGGGTGACCGACGATTTGAATTGGCCCACAATCGCGCCCAGCGAACCGCGCCGCGGTCCGTTCGCACGGGTCGTTCCGGGGGTCTGTAGGGGCGACCGATCGGTCGCCCCATATGCACCAAGTTAAGACCATGAGAAGTCGAAAACCTGCCAGAGTTGGAAAGCGAGAGGGACTTTGGCCCGTTTGGAACGGCGTGCGGCGAGACGCAGATCGGCGGTGAGCCAGAGCCAGAGGACACGCCAGAGGGGTGGGCATGTGAAGGCGCGCATGAGCAGAGGTGTATGCGTGCGGACGAGGCGAAGCGCATCGGAGAGCCGAGGTTGTCAGGGACCAGCCAGCGACCAACAGCATCGGTGGGCGACCAAAACCGCCAAGAGCTTGGCGTAGCCCTGGGAGTTGTCGACGGGGATCGGCCGTGCGTGAGCGCAAGATCTGACCATGAGACTTCCAGGCAACAGCAGCTCAATGCCAGCGCGTGCGCGCAGGGTGTGAGCTTGGTCGAAGGTCAAGTCGGGGATGTTGGTCAGATAGATCGTCCAGCGCGCGAAGGCGGTTTGACGGGGAGGTCGGGCGTTGGTCCAGCCGTGCTTGTTCTTTTAGCCGCGCCATCCGCGTTTGCAGCGCTTGGCGCGGGATGGGGCCGCTATCAAGTAAGCAGACAGACGCGCTTGGTTCCCGACTTGAACAGGCAGACACTGCGGTCCGGGCAGTTGTTTCAAATGCTGCAGCAGATCGAGCGGTTCTCCTCTGTGGTGAACACGGTCGTGCCGACTTTGACGAAGCGGGGGGGACGACCCCCGCCCCCGCGCTGGGAAGCGGGTCAGCTAAGAAACCCAGATCGTTCAGATGCAGCGCACCTTCGGGCGCGCCGCGTCTACCACCGCGCTCTTCTGGTCGTTCTCCGTAGTTCCCGCAGTTGGATCTCCAACTGCCCGCGCTGTAACTCCCAGCGTACCGCCAGTTTCCGCCCGTTGCCAACCACTCGACCCGACTGCGGTCGCTGATGTAGACGCCGTTGAATGACGGCAACACCGTCCCTTGCTGCTCGCTTGAATGGTCTGCCGCAGCCCTTCCTCAGTAACTGCCGCATGAACGTCACCGCGGTCGCTGTGAAACGCTGTTCCAGTCCTTGCGTACTGATCGGCATTCCAACCTGCACAGCATGGTGCTGCTGTTCGCGCCGCGTCGCTGCCGGGGCCATCAGCCCGCCAAGCACCAGCGTCTGGGCAAACCCTGCTCCCGTGACTTTTCGCTGCCGACGGATGAATCCCGTTTTTTGCCAACTCATTGGCTGTTGTACTCAACAGACCTTGCAGCGTTTCGCTCAGTTCCGTTATGGTTGTCATGGAAGAAGGGTCTCTTTTCTGCGGTGAGAGGCGAAAAGATTACCCTTTTTCCTTATCTTGGTGCATATGGGGCGACCGATCGGTCGCCCCTACCACCGACGACGGTCCGACAGAATCGCCCCCGCCGTCCTTCCAATCGTCCGTGATCACCAAAATCCCGTGCACGTGGTTCGGCATCACGACGAACGCGTCCAATTCGACCGTCGGGAAATGCGTCGGGATGGCGTCCCAACACGCCTGCACGACCTCGCCAACGGGGTTCAGAGTCATCGTCCCGTCGGCAATCTCGCCGAACAGGCAGGTGCGGTCCCGTGTGCAGATCGTCACGAAATACGCGCCGGACTGTGTGTAATCGTAGCCCTGCAGGCGGATGGACCGGCGATGACGCGTAATCACCCGGCAATCTGATAGATCAACGGCTTATAGCGGGGTTCGGGAATCGCCACGCCTTCTTCACGCAAGACGGCAAGGACGCCTTCCTTCGCGAACAGCACTTCGCGCAGTGCTTCTTCCGGCGTGTCGCCGTGCGCTGTGCAGTATTTGAGGTCAGGGATATCCGCGATGTAGGCCTTGTCCTCGTCGCTGTAGAAGATGTTGATGTGATAATCGCTCATTCGTCCTCCGCGAGGGTCAAGGAGTACTCTTCGACGAGCCGAAGAAGCAGACGGATCTGATAGGGTTTGGCTTGGCCGTTCTTGTCTGGTTGCAGCGAGAGAACCTCAGACACCCGCTCGTGTCTGTAGATTCGATGACTTCCACTAATTCGCTTCAGCTCAAAACCAAACCCCTCGACCAGTACCGTGAATTCGTCAAAGCGCATGTTCCGCGACGCCATCGCTTTGACGAGCAGCTTTCGAAGCTTCAGCATATCTCACCGCGTTCAAGTCCTCTTCAAATATAGCACGCATCGCGTGCCCCGCGTTACACTACGGCGGATAGAGCGTTTCGCACCGTTACTAAGGACTCCGCTTTATGCTGACGCCGTTTGAACAGATGCTCTTCATTCTGCTCGCCCTGCTGGCTGTGGGCGCGACCTACATCGGCTTCCTCGAAATGTGGCAGGTGATCAACCGCGGTGAGGGGTCGCTGTCGCTCAACAACCTCGTCCGGCGCGCCTCCAACGCGCTGTGGATCTACCTCAGCCAGCGCACCACGCTCAAGACGCGCCGCCTCACCAGCATCATGCACGCCGCCGTGGTGTGGGGCTTCACGTTCTACTTCCTCGTCAACGCTGTGGATGCGCTGTGGGGGTTCATCCCCGGCTTCGAGGACTGGCTGAAGTCGACCGGCCTGCTCTACGACGGGTTCCGCCTGCTGGCCGACGTGCTGAGCGTGGCGGTGCTGGTCGGCGTGGCGTACCTCGTCGTTCGCCGCTTCATTCTGCCGGATCGCAGAGAGCTCAAGTTCCGCGACAACGTGCTGCTGCACCCGAAGGTCAAGGCGGGCGGCGTCACGCGCGACTCGATGATCGTCGCCGGGTTTATCCTGCTGCACGTCGGCGCGCGCTTCCTCGGCGAGGCGGTCGTCGTCCAGCAGCACGGCGCGTTCGACCCGTTCATGCCGTTCGCCTCGGCCGTTTCGGTGATCTTCGGCGGGCTGCAGGGTGACGGCCTGACCCTCATGCGCCACCTGATGTGGTGGCTCGCGCTCGGCGGAATCCTGGTGTTCCTGCCGTACTTCCCCTATACCAAGCACGCGCACCTGTTCATGGCGCCGCTGAATTACCTGACCAAGCCCGAACGCACCAGCCTCGGCGAGATGCGCAAGCTCGACCTCGAGGACGAGGACGCCGAGCAGTTCGGCGTCAAGACGCTAACCGACCTGCCCAAGACGGCCATCTTCGACGCCTACGCGTGCATTCAGTGCAACCGCTGTCAGGACGTGTGCCCGGCGTACGTCACCGGCAAAGAGCTGTCGCCCTCGGCGCTGGAGGTCAACAAGCGCTTCCTGATCAAGGACGATCAGAGCGCGCTGGCCGCCGGTGGAGACGCCCCGACATTGGTCGGATTCGCCATCAGCGAGTCGGCGGTGTGGGCGTGTACGGCGTGCGGCGCGTGCGTCGACATCTGCCCGGTCGGCAACGAGCCGATGCACGACATCCTCGGCATCCGGCAGGACCGCGTGCTGATGGAGAGCGAGTTCCCGTCCGAGCTGACCGCAGCGTTTCAGGGCATGGAGCGGCGCGGCAATCCGTGGGGCAGCACCGAGAGCCGCTTCGCGTGGGCCAAGGGGCTGGAATTCCCCGTGCCGGCCGTGGACGAAAACCCCGACTTCGACATCCTGTACTGGACGGGCTGCGCCGTCAGCTACGATCCGCGCGCGCAGTTGACCGCCCGTGCGCTGGTGAAAGTGCTGAACAAGGCCGGCGTCAACTTCGCCGTGCTGGGCGAGGCGGAGACCTGCACCGGCGACGCTGCCCGCCGCGCCGGCAACGAGGCGCTGTATCAGGAAATGGCCTCGGCAAACGTCGAGACGCTCAATGAGGTCAAGCCGCCGCGCATCGTCGTGACCTGCCCGCACTGCTACCACAACATCGGCAAGGAGTATCACCAGTTCGGCGGCGACTACGAGGTCGTGCATCACACCGAGCTGCTGGACGAGCTGATCGCCAAGGGCAAGCTGCCGGCGAGCGCAAAGAACGCGACCAAAGCGCCCAACGTGACGTTCCACGATCCGTGCTATCTGGGCCGGCACAACGACATCGTCGAGGCGCCGCGCGACGTGCTGACCGCGGTTGGCATCAAACAGCGCGAGATGCCGCGCCACGGCATGAACAGCTTCTGCTGCGGGGCCGGCGGCGCGCAGTTCTGGAAGGAAGAGGAGCACGGGACGGCATCGGTCAGCGTGACGCGCTACAAGGAGGCGCAGGCCACCGGCGCGGAGGTCGTGGCCGTGGGATGCCCGTTCTGCGCGCAGATGTTTGAATCGGCCAAGTCGGAGATCCCCGACGGGCCGGTGGTCAAGGACATCGCCGAGCTGGTGGCGGAGCGGTTGTCGTAGGTCGCCATGCGTTGAAACGCACGGCGCTCCGAGGGCAGTGATGTGTGCCAAGTGCTGAGTGATGAGGGCAAGAACTCGTGTCGTCGGTAGGGACACGGCGGTGCCGTGTCCGGGGCGAGGGCAAGCGATGCAGGAAAAGCGCTGCCCCTACCCCCCGCTCATCGACGGCAGGAAGTGCACCTCGCTCGTCGCGGACACGCGCTGGCGCATCCCCGCCCGGCTGACCGCGTTGTCCACCACCAGCGACATGCCGGGGCGCAGGCGTCCGTCCTCGGTCAGCCGCCCGCCGATGCCCGGATAACGCCGGTCCAGTTCCGCAATCACCGCGCGGATCGTATCGCCCGGCACGTCCACGCGGTTCTGCCCCGCGGTCAGGTCGCGCAGCAGCGGCGGGATGAACACGGTCGCCACGACCGTTACCCGCCCTTGGCCCACAGCGCGGCGAGCACGTTGGCCGGCGACATGGGCAGCACGGTCATGCGCACGCCCACCGCGCGGTAGATCGCGTTCGCAATCGCGGCCGGCGGCGGCGCAATCGGCACCTCGCCCACGCCGCGCACGCCGAATGGATGGTGCGGGTTCGGCACTTCCACGATCACCGTGTCGATCATCGGCACGTCAAGGCTGGTCGGCATCCGGTAGTCGAGCAGGCTGGCGTTGAGCAGTCGCCCGTCGTCGCCGTACATATACGCCTCGTTCAACGCCCAGCCGATGCCCTGCACGACGCCGCCCTGAATCTGCCCCTCGACAAAGGTCGGATGCACGGCCTTGCCCGCGTCCTGCACGGCGGTGTAGCGCAGAATCTCGACCTTGCCGGTGTCCGGATCGACCTCGACATCGACGATGTGGCACGCCACTCCCGGCCCAAGCCCGGACGGGTTGACCGTCACGCTTACGGTGATCGGGCCGCCGAGGTCGCCAAGCTGCGCGCCCAGCGTCTTGAAGTCGATCGCACTGCCGTTGGCCCGGAACACGCCCGAGTCGTAGCCGACCGCATCCGCCGTCGTCTCCCAAAGAAGGGCGGCGCGTTCCTTCATCTCAGCGATGATCTTGCGCCCGAGCATGATCGCCGCCCAGCCCGTCGCAAACGTCGTGCGGCTTCCGTAACTGCCTTCGGTATCGGCGACCGAGTTCGTGTCACCGACCTGCGGCGCGATCTCGTCGACGGAAATGCCGAGCGTCTCGGCAAGCTGCATCGCCGTGGCGGTGCGCTCGCCGCTCAAATCGATCGAGCCGATGATCAGGCTGATCGTCCCGTCGCTGTTGATGCTCGCCGACGCGCTCGACCGCCCGCCGTAATTGTCCCAATACCCGCACGCGACGCCGCGCCCGCGGTTCGGGCCGTCCAGCGGCGCCGCGTAATGCGGGTGATTGCGGGCCGCCTCCAGTGCTTCGCGCATCCCGGTCCGCGGCTGGAGCAGTCCGTCCGGACGCCGCCCGCCCTCGTCGTTGAGGTTCATCAGCCGGTATTCGATCGGATCCATGCCGAAATGCTCGGCCATCTGGTCGATCAGCACCTCGCTGGCGAAGACCGCGTTGGGCGCGCCCGGCGCGCGGTACGCGGCAACCTGCGACTTGTTCAGCACGACGTCGTAGCCGTCGATCTGCACGTTGGGGATGTCATACGCCGCGAGCAGCATCGCGGCGCCGGCCCCGACGAACGAGCCGCCCGGATACGCGCCCGCCTCGTAGGCCAGCTCTGCTTGACCGGCGACAAGCTTCCCGCGTGAGTCTGCGCCGAGCTTGACGCGAATGTACGAACCGGCCGCCTGCCCGGTCGCCATCAAGTCTTCGGCACGGTTCATGAGCACCTGCACCGGACGACACCCCGCCTTGCGCGACAGTACCGCGGCGATCGGTTCGAGGTACGTGCGGTTCTTCCCGCCGAAGCCACCGCCGATCTCGGTCGGTACCACGCGCACATCCGCGACGGGCACGTCGAGGATGTCCGCGACTTGGCCCCGGATCCCGAACGAGCCTTGCGTGCTGCACCAGATTGTGAGCTGTCCAGCGGCGTTGTAAAGCGCCGTCGCGTTGTGCGGCTCGATATAGCCCTGATGCACCGGCGCGGTGACGACCTCGCGTTCGATGACGACCGCCGCCTCGCGGAAGCCCGCCTCGACGTCGCCCAGTTCGTGGCGCAGATGCTCCGACACGTTGCTGGGATCGCTGCCGCGCTGCCCCATCTCGTCGGTGCGCATCTCGTCGTGCAGGATCGGCGCGCCGGGCTGCATCGCCTCGCGGACGTCCAGCACAAGCGGCAGGAGTACGTACTCGACGGCGATCAGCGCCAACGCCTGTTCGGCGATGCTGGCCGACGTCGCGCACACCGCCGCGACCGGGTGCCCCACGAACAGCACCTTGTCGCGGGCCATCACGTTTTCCGCCTGATAGCGCAGGTCGGCGCTGCCGCCCTCGCCTACGTCGATCAGCTTGCCGCCCACGCGTGGGAAGTCCGCCGCGGTCACGACCGCTTTCACGCCGGGAAGCGCCTCCGCGGCGCGGGTGTCGATAACGCGAATCACGGCGTGCGCGTGTGGGCTGCGCAGCACCTTGCCGTAGAGCATGTTCGGGAGGCGGACGTCCGCCCCGTACTGCGCCCGCCCGGTGACCTTGTCGGTCGCGTCGTAGCGGTCCTGCCGCGTGCCGATGACGCGGTATGTCGCCTCGGCCGGCTTGAGTTCCTCAATCATGGCGTGTCCCTCACCGCTTCGGCCGCATCGAGGACGGCCCGGACGATCTTGTCATAACCGGTGCAGCGGCACAGGTTACCCGCCAGCCACAACCGCGCTTCGTGTTCGGTCGGGTTCGGATTGCGATCCAGCAGCGCCTTGGTCGCCATAATCAGGCCCGGCGTGCAGATGCCACACTGCAGCGCCGCGTGGCTCAGGAACTTCTGCTGGATCGGGTGCAGCCCGCCCGGTCCCGACATGCCCTCGATCGTCTCGATGGTCGCGCCCTGCGCCTCGACACCAAGCACGAGACACGAATCGACCAGCACGCCGTTCAGGATGACGCTGCATGCCCCGCAGTTTCCGTTGCTGCACCCTTCCTTGGTCCCGGTGAGAACCAGGACGTCGCGCAGCACCTCCAGCAGGCTTTGCTGCGGCTCGCACAGGAAGGACACCGGGTCGCCGTTGATCTGCGCCTCTACGAACACTTTGGTCGGCATGGTTAACCCTCCGCGAGCGGTTGACGAGCGCGTGCGATGGCAGCGGTCAAGGCACGGCGTGTGAGCACAGCGGACAAATGCGTGCGCTGCTCTGCGGTACCGCGTACGTCGCTGATCGGTCGTGCGGCGGACGCAGCGATTCGGCCTGCTTCGTCGACCAACGCATCGGAGACGGGTTGACCGCTCAGGCGTTCGCCGATCTCGGGGATGTACAACGGCACCGGCGCGACCGCCGCAAGCGCCACGCGGACGCGCTCGAACCGCGACCCGTCCGGCGAGAGCCATACCGCGGCCCCGGCCCCGACCACCGCGATGTCCATTTCGTTGCGCGGGATGAACCTCTGATAGTGCGCGCCGAAGCCGGCGACCGGCGGCGGAATGCGCAGGCTGACGACGAACTCGCCTGCTTGCAGGACCGTGCGACCGGGCGCCGTACAGAACGACTCCACCGGCACGCTTCGGCGTCCGTGCGGGCCGGCGATGTCGACCACGGCCTGATGCACGATCAGCGCAGGGATCGAGTCCGCCGCCGGCGACGCGTTGACCAGATTGCCGCCGAGCGTCGCCCGGCCCTGAATTTGCGTGCCGCCGATCAGCTTAACGGCATCCACCAGACCGGGATAACGATTCTGGGCGTCGGCATCGCCGCAGATACGCAGGCACGAGACCGCCGCGCCGATGGTCAGGCCGGATGCCGGATCGTACGCCAACGTGTTCAGTTCGGGGATGTGCTTGACGTCGATCACCAGATCGAGCGCGCGCCGGTGTTCCCGCAGCTGCACCAACAAATCGGTTCCGCCTGCCAGAATACCGGCCCGCATTCCGTCGCGGTTCAACAGCGATGTCACGTCGTCGATGCTGCGCGCGACGACATAGTCGAAGGATGTCACGGCCAGCCCTCCTCTGTCGGAGCAAGCTTTGCCGGCAGACTATACCATGCGCGCGCCGGACCCTACCATGCGGGTGGCGGCTTCCGTCTCGGTTGGGAGATCGCCCTCTGCCCTGCCGACTCTCGCTGACTAGCTCGCCGCGGCGCTGGAGAGCGCCAGCCCCAACCCGTAGACGATCAGCATCTGCGCCGGGCCGTAGGTCAGCCACACCCAGTCGCTGATCCACGGAAAGTACGCCTGATTGAAAAGCTGCGCCGCGAGGATCAGATCACTCGTCAGGAACAACAGCCCGCCGATCGCAACGGGAATAAAGCGCGCATCCTGCAGCGCCAGCCCCCCAGCCAATCCGGCGGTGGTCGCCAGCAGGAGCGCATAGGGCAGTGCGGCCCAATGCAAGGCAGATGGTGACGCCGCGCCGCGCAGCACGACGACGTACCAGCACGCCGCGCCGAACGCCAGCGCCAGCCCCAGTGCCGCCCAGCGCGGGGCGGCGTCTTGCAATCCGAACTGGCTTGCGATGCCGATCAGCGCCGCGATGTAGGCCACATGCCCCAGCCCGAAGGCGCCAATCCCGCCGAACACCGACTGTTCCGAGCGGATGATCAATTTCGCCATGAACAGATCGCCGACAAAGCCGAGCGTCATGCCGGCCGCCGCCAGCAGCGCGATATCCGCGTGCGGCGTAGTTCTGAGCAGCAGGGCGAACGTCCACGCGGCCACGACCAACGTCAACGACGACCCCATCCGCATCCATGTCGGGATCCGGCCCGTGCGTTCGCTGTTCGGCGTGCCCACGATTAGCCCGCCAAACAGCAGCGCCGCCCAGACCGCCCCCAGCAGCCCGAGCAGTAGTCCCGGCATCGTTTCGGTCAACATAGCCCGTCCAGTTCAACAGTCTGCGCACACGCGTTGTGACGTAGACTGTACCGCGTTTGGCGCTGACAGGGGTTCAAACCTCACTCCGCGCCGCTGATCTTCTGCCCCCTCACCCCAAACCCCTCTCCCTCAAGGGGCGAGGGGCTTCTGTCTCCGGCGTGTGTCTTTCTCCGCTACCAACCTCACTCCGCGTCGCTGCCCCTTTCCCGACGAACCTCACCCCAAACCCCTCTCCCGGAGAGAGGGGCTTTCAAATCCGGCGTGTGTCTTTCTCCCCTCTCCTCGGGAGAGGGGCCGGGGGTGAGGTCTGTTTTGCCACCGGAGGATGAAGTCGACTGGGGCCGATGTCGCGCCTATTCCGCCGCCGCCCGGCGCTGATTCTCCGCCAGCAGGCGACGCAGCAGTTCCTCGTCACCGTCAGGGGTACGCAGTCGGCCGATGAGGTCGTCCCAGCCGTAGGCCGACAGCACCGCCGCGTCGAGCGCGTCGTGCAGTTCGATCATGCGCGGGGCAAACTTGCGCGCCGCATCGACCAGCTTGCCGAGCTTTTCCGTGCTGCCGCGTGCGGCGGCCACCGCGTTGTACAGGTTGGTGAGCGTGCGTTCCTTGATCTCCCTGCTGTCGCCGGACAGGTCGAGCGCCAGCAGGTCGGGCGGGTTGAGCCACGCGTCACGTTCCTGATGAAGTCGCGCCGCGGCGACTGCAATCGCCTGCACTTTGTCGGCCCCGTCCGAAGAAACCTCACCCCAAACCCCTCTCCCGGAGAGAGGGGCTTCCGAATCCGTCACGTGTCCGTCTCCCCTCTCCTCGGGAGAGGGGCCGGGGGTGAGGTCTGTTTCGCCGCTGGGGGTGAGGGTTTCCGGCGCCCCCGGCTCCTGTCCCGGCGGCCACGGGAACGGGTACGTCTGAAACGTTGTTGACGAGTTGTATCGCGGGTCGTTGCCAACGCCCATACGATTCCCGACCCGCAGTGACCATAACTCGTGCGGATAGCTGTGCAATACGCCAAAGAAGTAGTCGTCGTCTCGTGCGATGACATGCAGCGTATGATCTGGGATTACATCTTTCTCAACCCATACGAAAATGCGGTGTTTCGCAACCTCGGCCGTTGCGATGTAGCGTGGTAACGGATTGATCGCTCTGCGTAAACCCGGCCTCGCCTCGCCATATATCCACCAACGCTCGCGTGTGCGGCTTCTGCGGTTTTGTCTGCGGATCGGCTCGACTTTTGCCAACACATACTCAAATGGTGTCACATACGTTTTCGCTTCAGACTCAGGCATGTTGGTTCCGAAGTCGATAATCCAACTTTGCTGGGTACGCCCGGTAACGTCCTGTCCACCTACCCGTCGCTTGACGACATCCGAGTTTGGCCGTCCGCTGGGATTGACGGCCTTTAGCATTTGATTCGCTTGTAAGTCCGAGATGTCAAACGGCCCGGCTTTCATCATTCCGAGAAACGAAATGTTTGCATTTTCGGCTAGAACAGCCGCTGCTTTTGCATCAACACCCGCGGAGAGATCCGAATTGATCTGCTCAACCGATTCGCCGTCCAGTTCCGGTGAGACACCACTGTTCTCCCCAAACCCGACAATTGAAATCCGAACCGCCGCGCCAGCTAGAATCCACGGGCGATCACCATAGGCACTAAAGATTCCTATGTTTTCTTTGATGCGCTCCAGCACCACGCGATTTGCACCGTGTCGTATCCCATTTGTCGCAATCAATCCGGCGCGACGTGCGTTCCCAGCCTCAATCTTCGCGCGCGCTTTCTCAAACCAGTACGTCACCAAGTCTGCGCCACCCGGAATGCGGCCGTCGTACAGTTCCCGAAGTGTCTCTGTGTAAGTGTCCCCTAGTTCACCGCGCATGTTCTTGTCCCCCAAGAACGGTGGGTTGCCGACGATCACCTCCGCCGCCGGCCACTCGGGTTCATACGGATTTCCGGCACCGTCATAGCGCAATATCGCGTCGTCGTTCAGGATGCGCGGCGGAGCGTCGGGCGTGTCGCGGTCGTCCAGAATCGGCTTGGGCAGCGCGCGCGGGTGCGGCTGTTGGCGCGGCTTCTGCCAGTGCAAAATCCCCTCGTCCTCGTAACGCCACTGCAAGTAGCCGATCCACAGCACGACGTGCGCCAGCCGCGCCGCGAACTCGTCCTTTTCGATGCCGTAGAACTGGCGCGGCGTCACCACGTCGCGGAAGGATGCCGGCTCGACCGGCTGGAACAGCTCGCGCGCCCGCCGTTCGAGGTCTTTCATCGCCTTCAGGCTGACGTACAGGAAGTTGCCGCTGCCGCAGGCCGGGTCGAGCACGGTCACCGATCCAAGCCGGTCGTTGAACGCGTCGCGCAGATGCTTGAGCTTCGTCTCGGCCTCGGCCACGTCGCGCGGCGAGTCCGATGTGAGGAAGGTTTGCAGCAGCGGCTCGGCTTTGGTGCGGGTCGTTTCCCACTCGCGCAGCAGCGGCGCCATCAGCACCGGGTCGATGACGAGGCGGATGTCCTTCTCGGACGTGTAGTGCGCGCCCAACTGCGCCCGCTTGTTCTCGTCCAGCGCGCCTTCGAACAGGTTGCCGAAGATGGTCGGGTCGACCTTGCGCCAGTCGCGGTCGGCCACCTTTTCGAGCAGGTCGATCGCGCCCGGAATCTCGGTCAGGTCGAGCACTTCGAGGCCGTCGTTCGCGCCGGGGGCGGAGTCTTTGAACAGCCCGCCGTCGAAGTACGGCACCAGCCGCGAGACGAACTGCGGCGTCGCGCCGTTCATCGCCTCGAACAGCCGCTGAAGCTCCATCACGAACGACTCCGGTACGTGACGCACGCCTTCGACCAGATAGCGGAACACCGGCTGATCGAACGGCTCCGGCATCAGGCCGACATCCTCGGCGAACAGCGCAAACACCAGCTTGGTGAGGAAGCGGGCGATCTGCATCGACTCCCACTTGGGCGCCGCTTTGGTCGGATGCTCGCGCATCAGGCGCGCCAGTTCGGCGAACTCGTGCGCCAGCTTTTCGGTCAGGGCCTCGCTGGCGCGGCGCTGCTGTTCGAGGTACTGCCGGAACTGCTCCGGGTCGGTCAGCAGCCAGCGGATGAAGTCGCGCGTTTTCTCGTCCAGCAGGTCGCGGTTGTAGAACTTAATCGGCTGGCCGCTGAGGTTGGTGAACTGCGGGTAGATGCGGTATTCGAGCATGTCCGACACCACCAGCAGCGGCGGGTTGTCGAGGTCGCTGCGGTAGGCCAGAAGCTGCTGATAGGCCGCGTCGAGGTCTTTCAGCTTGCCCTTGTACTCCCACGCAAAGTGGCCCTTGAACCACACGTCCGCGCGGCCCGCGCCGCCGCCCTCTTTGGTCACGTGCTGCTCGAAGGTGAAGAACTCGCCCTTCGGGTCGCGCTCGGTCGGCGTCTTCTGGTTCACCAACTGGCACAGCTCGTTGAAGTGGCTCTGCGCCGCCTGCTGCTCGCGCAGCTCGGCCTTTTCCCAACGCTCGACAAAATCCTTGGGCGAAATCATGGGCGGTGCCTAACGTGCCGGTGACTCGATCAGAACGACGATTCTAGCGGATTGTGACGTCCCCTTCCACGCCCCACCCTGTTTCGCGGGTATGCGCTAAGGCGGTTACGCCGCTCACGCCCCAACTATGAGAGTGTGATGAGTGAACGCACAAACACGCGCGCGTACAGGTTGTAACTCAGGACGTTTGCCCTATTAGCGTTGGTCTGCTGCTTTCATGCCGCTCAGCGGGCCGATTCCTTCAGGTGTAGACTCGAATTATCGGGTGAGATCCCCTCACCCGAGGCAGCCTTCCGCGCACCCATGGCGTGCCAACTTCTCGCAGGTGCACTTTACGTTAAGGAGGGGACGATGGCAGTCACGCCGACCTATCCGGGCGTCTACGTTCAGGAGATTTCCAGCGGCGTCCGGACGATCGCAGGGGTCAGCACGTCGATCGGCATGTTCATCGGGCGCACCAAGAAAGGCCCGCTGAACCAAGCCGTCCGGCTGACGACCTATACCGATTTTGAGCGCACGTTTTCCAACGACACGACGCAAAGCACGCTCCCCGACCATGTCCGCCTGTTCTTCCTTAACGGCGGCACCGAATGTTATGTCATGCGCATCGCCAACGGCGCGACCTTCGCCCAAACCGCCCTCCACGCCGAGGACAACGTCACGCAATCACTGGTGCTGACCGCCCGGTACCCGGGCGCGATCGGCGAAACGGTGCGTGCCACGGTCAGCTACGGCGGCGCCAACCCCGAGTCGACCTTCAACCTCGACATCTTCCGCGAGGAGGTCGATGCCGGCGGGCGCGTCTCGATCCTCGAGACCGAGAGCTACAAGAACCTGTCGATGGATCCGGCCTCGCCGCTCTACGCGCCGACGGTCATCACGTCTAACTCGGCGCTGGTCAAGGCGGAGGCCGGCGCGGGCCTGCCCGCCACGTCCAACGGGTTCAGCATGTCGGGTCAGCCGGTGCTGTACGCCTCCGGCGCGCTGTCGAGCTTCCGCAGCCAATGGGCCGCGCGGCTCGGCACGGCGCAGCCCAACAGCCGCCTGATGATCAGCGTGGACGGTTCGCGCTTCATCCCGGTCAACCTCGGCACGATCGACGTGGGTGCGCTCCCCGCCGCCTCGGTGATCGCCGACCTTGAGACGGCCATCGCCACAACGATCAACACCGCACTGGCCGCGGCCGGCGAGCCCGGCCTGTCGGTAACGGTCGAACTGCGTCCTGCGGGCGAATTCCCGGCGGCAGGCGCGGGCGCGACTCTGGACGACGGCGTGACCGCCGCCAACGCCACGTCGGTGCTGAAGATCACGTCGAACGCGGCATCGAACACCGGCAGTGTGCTGATTCAGCCGTCCGGCACGGGCGACGTCACGGCGGCGCTCAAGCTCGGCACGGCCCAAGGTGGCTTGGAGGTCGGCGCCTACAGCGCACGCCGCCCGGCCCCAACCGGAATCGCGCTGCGCGCCAGCGATCCGGCCGTGCTGCGTCAGCTCGCCGACGTGCAGCACGGGCAGATCACGTCGATCACGCTCGACGCCTTCGACTCCAGCGGCGCGCCGACCACCGTCGCCGTGCCCGTCAACCTGCTGGCCAGCGGCGGCGCGATCGGCACCGATCCGCTGTGGCGCAATTCCGCCGGCGGCTTGCTCGAAGTCCTGTCCCGCCTTGCGGACGCGATCAACACCTACAAGAACGCCAACCCGACGACCTTCTTCTGGTCGGCCAGCGTGGCCGGCTATAGGCTCGTCCTGACGACCTCGCGCGGGTCGGCCAACACGGTCGGCACGATCGCGACGGCCGCGACCAACGTCGGCGCGCTGTTCAACCGCAACGCACGCTACTACAGCCTCGGTGCAGGCGCGCTGGCCGGTTTCCAGACACCCACCCCGGCGGTCGATACCACCGGTGCGGCGACGGCCCCGGTCACCGACGGTTCGGCGCCGCAGCTCTCCGACTACACCAACGCCTTCCCGCTGGTGGATAAGCAGGTCGACCTGTTCAACATTATGGTCTTGCCGGAGGACACCGATCCCGGTGCCGCCGCCCTCGGCCTCGTGTACGGGCCAGCCAGCGTGTTCTGCCAACAGCGGCGGGCCATACTCGTCATGGACGCGCCGACCGACTGGAAGAGCCCGTCCGAGGCGGCCAGCAAAGTCGCTGCCGCGCGCATCGGCGTGGTGAAGGACCACAGCGCCATCTACTACCCGCGCGTCGTGATTTCCGACGGCAAGAAGAAGAAGACGATCGGCGCGGCCGGAGCAGTGGCCGGCGTCTATGCTCGCACCGACAGCCGCCGCGGCGTGTGGAAGGCCCCGGCCGGTGTCGAAGCGGACATCCGCGGCATCGTCGGGCTGGAACAGCGCATCACCGACCTTGAGCACGGAATGGTCAACCCGGTCGGCGTCAACGCCCTGCGCGACTTCCCCAACGGGCTGGTCGTGTACGGCGCGCGCACCAACGACGGCGCAGACGACTTCGCCAGCGAATACAAGTACGTGCCGATCCGGCGGCTGGCGCTGTTCATCGAAGAAAGCCTGTACCGGTCCCTCAAGTGGGTCGTGTTCGAACCCAACGACGAGCCGCTTTGGGCGCAGATCCGCCTCAACGTCGGCGCGTTCATGCACGGGTTGTACCGGCGCGGCGCGTTCCAGGGCACCAAGCCCACCGACGCCTACTTCGTCAAATGCGACTCGGAGACGACCACCCAGAACGACCGCAACCTCGGCATCGTCAACATCATTGTGGGGTTCGCCCCCCTCAAGCCTGCCGAGTTCGTGATCCTGTCCTTGCAGCAGATGGCCGGACAGCTTGAGGTCTAGGAGGACGGATAACCATGGCGCAATTTACAGTCAACACTCATCGTTTCGACCCGTACAAGAACTATATGTTCCGCGTATGGTGGGACGGCCGTGCAGTCGCCGGCATCAGCAAGGTGAGCGCGCTCAAGCGCACGACCGAGGTCGTCTCGCACCGCGAGGGCGGCGACCCGAGCACGCCGCGCCATTCGCCGGCCGGCTCGCGCTATGAGGCGGTCACGCTCGAACGCGGCGTCACCCACGATCCGGAGTTCGAAAACTGGGCCAATCTGGTCTATGACGTGCAGGCCGGCGTCGTCGCGTCGCTGGAGAACTTCCGCAAGGACATCGTGATCCAGCTCATGAACGAGGCCGGGCAAGTCGTGCAAGCCTACAAGCTTTTCCGCTGCTGGGTGTCGGAGTTTCAGGCGCTGCCGGAACTCGACGCCAACGCCAACGCGGTCGCCATTCAGACGATCGTGCTGCAGCTCGAAGGATGGGAACGCGATACGGCAGTTACGGAACCGAAGGAACCTTAGGCGAAGTCGTTAGAAAGCGAACCCCCTTATGAGCGTGTGGAAGCTGCCCGGCGGGTGGGTTGAACTACGCTCGCTCAACGGGCACGATGAACGCGGGATCGACAATTCGGATTTGCCGGCGGCGCTGGGACTGATCGACCGGGTGCTGGTCGCGCGCACTGGCGCGCTGGCCGGCCCCGGCAACGCCGCGGGGCTGACCTCGCCTCTGCGCGACCGCGTGCTGGCCGGGATTTATGTGCACACCTACGGCGATCTGATCGCATCCAGCCCGCAGTGCGCCCGCTGCGACGCGCGCTACGACCTGTCGTTCGCGCTGACCGACGTGTTGGCGGCGCTGCCGATGCAGTCGATCGGGTCGGACGGCACCTTCGAGCACGACGGCACGCGCTTCCGCCTGCCCACCGGCGCCGACGAACTGGCCGTGATGGGCCTGCGGGCGGATGATGCGCGGCGCGAACTGGCCCGCCGCTGCACCGTAGACGGCGCGGCTGACGTCGACGCGGTCGAGGCCGCCATGGAAGCCGTCGCGCCGCTGATTAACGTCGATCTCGACGCGACGTGCCCGGAATGCGGCGCGGTGCAGCACATCCGCTTCGACATCGGTCAGTACCTGCTCAAACGGCTGATCGACGACCAGAAGCGCCTGCCGAACGAAGTGCATGCGCTGGCCGTCGCCTATCACTGGGGGCTGGACGAAATCCTCTCGCTGTCGCGCACTGAGCGGCGGCGCTATCTCGCCTTGATCGAACGAAGTGCCGGCAGCGGCACGCGGTCGGCGGTCGGCACACTGCGGAGGACCGGCGCATGAGTGGCTATTTCGAGCGCCTCGTCAGCCGGTTGGGAGATGCCCCGGCGGTTCAACCTGTACCAGCCCCGCCACCCGCGCCGGTGATCGACCCGTTCGCCGAGGCCGAAGCCGCCGACGCTGCGCCGTTGACGAACGTGCCCATAGCCCCATCCTCGCCACCGGTCGAGCCGCCGCTGGTGCCACCCGCGTTTGCGCCTGTGCCACAGCCGCACGACTCACTGCTCGCGGAGCAGTTCGACGCCCTCGAACCGCCGCACGCGCCACCGGCGATCACGGAGGTTGTGACGGTCGAACGGACACGTGACGTTCCGCTCGCCGCGCCGGAACCGGTCGAACTTGCACCGCCGCCTGAGCCGTCCGCGCCGGTGATCGAAACCCATGAGCGAATCGTGGAACGGGTCGAGATGCGGGACAGCACGCCGCCCGCACCCGTGCCGCTCGAACCGCCACAGAGCGAACCGACTTTGCGGTCCGCCGAGCTGAGCGATAGTGAGACGCCGATCCGTACGCTTCAGCCGCCAACGCCTGAACTGGAGGCGCACGCCGCACCGCCGGCCCTGCCGCCCGTGATAATTGAACCGCCGCGCGACGATGACTCTCCGGCCCCTGTGCCGTCACCTGCGCCCGCGCCCGAGACAACGATCTCGATCGGCGAGATCGTCGTGGAAGTGGTGCAGAAGGCCGCGCCGCCGCCGGCCCGCCCGCGACCCGCCCGTGCCGCGCGCCGTGCCTCACCCGCGCCACGCCCCGGCGTGCGCTCGAAGCGCGGCTACGGCATCGGACAAATGTAAGGACGCTGACCCTATGGCACTGCTTGACCTCTCGCTGGTGACTCAATCGCTGATCGATCTGATCAATTCGCAGATCACGAACTCGACGGCGTGGAACCCCGCGAACACACTCAGCGTCGACCCGTACCCGCCGGATCGGCTCACGGGGGACAACACGCTCGGGTTCTACCTGTATCACGTCACCGAGGACACCACCGGCAAGAACACCTACATCCCCGGCGTCAGTGACGTGCCGGTGCGCTATACGCCGATGGGCCTCAACCTGTATTACCTGCTTACAGCGCACAGCGACATCGACAACACTAACAGCGTCTACCGCGAGCAGCTGATGATGGGGCTGGCGATGAAGGCGCTGCACGACCACCCGTTGGTGGACGACACCACGCTGGTCGCCGGCAACCTCGTCATGCACCCGCTGCTGCGCGGCGCCAGCAACGCCTTCCGCGTCGCCATGCTGCCGATCAAGCAGGACGACTCGGTGGCGTATTGGACGGCCGGCAGTTCGCCGCAGCGGCTGGCCGCGTATTATCACGTCGCCGTGGTCAAGCTCGAACCGGAAGAGCCGCGTGTGCGGGCGGGCCGCGTGCTGACCTACAACGTATTCCCGCTGCCCAGCGACGCGCCGCATGCCGAAGCGACCGAGAACGTCATTTCGTTCACCATTCCGGGCGAGATGGATCCGCGCGCCCTCGACCTGCGCCCGGCGCAGGTCACCTACGACACGCCGTTCAGCGTGCTCGGCTCGGCCTTCACCGGCGACCGCGTGGCGCTGCAAGTCCGCCGCGCCGACTGGGACGCGCCGGTCGAAGTCGACGCGGCGTGGAACGTGAGCGCGACGTCGAGCCGCATTTCGGCCACCGCGCGCACCACCGTCGACGGCATCGACGTCGTGCCGGGCATCTATACCGCCTCGGTCAAGGTCGAGCGCTGGCGCATGACCTCGACCGGCACCAAGATCCTCGAGTCGTCGTCGAATGAGACGCCGTTCGCCATCGTGCCGGAGGTCACGGCGATCACGGTGCCGGACGGCACCGGGCGCTTCACGGTCACTGGCCGTATCTTCCAGCACGCGGACATCGCGCCGGAGATGGTGCAGGTGTTCGTCGGCGCTGACCGGCTGACGCAAGCCGCCGTCCCCGCCAATCTGCAGCCCGGCGAGTACGACATCCCGAACGCGACCACGCTCAACGCACGCCTGCCGGCCACAGCAGCGGCAGGTGAACGACTCGGCGTCCGCTTGATCATCAACGGCGCGGAGAACGCGCCGCAGTGGGTGACAGTGCCATGACCGATCCCACGCGCCTCCACGTTCAGCCGCCGGCCATCACCAGTGACGATGCCGCGCTTGGCGCGGTGCTGCTGCGTGTGCGCCTGCTGGCCGAACGCCGCTTGCGGTGGCTGGAGCAGCGGCGCAGCACCGTCAACGGCACGCCGGCACCGTCGGAGATCGACGCGCTGCTGAACGATCTGGATGACCCCGCGGCTGAACTGCAGTATCACGCCGCCCAGCCCGACGTGACCGCCCGGCTCGACGCCGTCGAATCCGCGCTGGATGCCGACCGCGACAGCCGCCTCGCCGCACTGATCCGCGTGTTCGGCCTCGACGCGCTGGACCGCGACGTGCTGCACGTGTGCCTCGCCGCGGCGGTCGATCCGGGATTGGCGCGCTTGTTCGCCTACCTGCATGACGACTCGGCGCGGCCGTACCCCACGCTGGGCCTGATCGCGCGGCTGTGCGGGCACGGGCGCTTCACGGCCCTGCCGGCGACGTCGCCGCTGCGGCGCTGGCGCATGATCGAGGCCGGCAGCGACCCCGCCGGCGATCAGTTCGCGCCGCTGCGCCTCGACCCGGTCATCCGCGACGCGCTGGCCGGTCAGGGCGATCTCGACCCGGCGCTAGCCGGGCATGCGCGCTTGATCGCACCGCTCGATCCGCTGCCGGAATGGGACGTCGACGGCGAGGCGGCGTTCGCCTCGCAAGCCTTGACTGATCAGCCGGGCCGAACGGTCGTGCTGCACGTGATCGCCCCCAAGCGCAGCGGCCGCAAGACGTTCGCGGCGTGTGTATCCGCCGCGGTCGGCATGCCGCTGTTGGCGATTGACGTGTCGGCCATCCCCGACGATCAATGGGAGACGGCCTTCGTCCACGCCCAACGGCACGCCTTCCTGCACCGCTGCGCGCTGGCATGGACATCGCGCGCGCCGGGGATGCTCGCCCGGGCATGGCCCAACAGCGTGCCGCACTTTCCGCTGCAATTTGTCTTACGCGAAGCGTCCGACGGCGCACCGCCGATCGACGACGCGCTCGAACACCGCATCGAACTGCCCGCGCCAGCGACCGACACGCGGCTGAAGTTGTGGCGCGCGGTCGCGCCGCAGGTCGCGGCGGTCCGCCCCGACTCGCTGATCGTGCTGGCCGAGCGCTTCAACGCCCGCCCGGGCGACATCGCCGACGCCGCCGGCGTCCCGTTCGCGTCGGCCGAGTCGATGGCGCACGCCTTGCGCGACCGGCAGCGCGATCTGTTTGGCGGGTTGGCGCAGCCGTTGGAGTGCCCGTTCGTGTGGGACGATCTGGTCGTCTCGCCTGCCTTGCGCGACGCGTTGACCGACTTCGTCCACGAGGCCGGCGACCGCGCGACGTTCTGGGAGCAGACTGGCGTGCGCCGCCTGTTTCCGCAAGGCCGCGGGTTGGCCGCGCTGTTCACCGGCAGCCCCGGCACCGGCAAGACGATGGCCGCGCAGGTGATCGCTGCCGCTCTGGGCCTCGACTTGTTCCGAGTCGATCTGTCGTCGGTCGTCAGCAAGTACGTCGGCGAGACTTCGCAGCACTTGCAGCGTATTCTGACCCGCGCGGCCGAGATGGACGCCGTGCTGTTCTTCGACGAAGCCGACGCGCTGTTCTCACGCCGCACCGAGGTCAAGGACGCACACGATCGCTTCGCCAACACCGATACCAACCACTTGCTGCAGGCGTTGGAGAACTACGACGGGATCGCTGTGCTGGCGACCAACCGCAAAGGCAACATCGATCCGGCCTTCGTGCGCCGCTTGCGCTATGTGCTCGACTTCGCCAAGCCGGACCCCGTACAGCGCCATACGTTGTGGACGCGCCTGATTCACGGCTTGGCCGGCGATCAGGCAGTGCGCGGGTTGGGTGGTCTGATCGACAAGCTGGCGGCAGAGCTGGAACTGACCGGCGCGCAGATCAAGTACGCGGTGCTGACGGCGGTGTTCGCCGCGCGGCGCGACGGCGTGCCGATCCACGCCGATCACATTTTGCGCGGCCTCGACCGCGAGATGGCGAAGGAAGGCCGCGCGTTGAGCGACCGAGAACGCTCGCGGCTGGGTTAAGGGAGGAACGGTGGAGGTTCACATCGGCGGGATTCGCGTACGGGTCGACGGGCTGACGCCGGAGCAGGGGCGCCAGTTGGGCGACCGCGTCGGCGCGCTGCTCACGCAGCGGCTGACCGAAAGCGCCTCACCGTCGCGCAGCCTGAGCGTGGTGCAGGCCCGTGTGCAGGCCGACCGTGCCGACTCACTCGACCGTGTGGCCGAACGCGTCGTGCAAGCAATTATCGACGGAGTATCCGGGTGACGCAGACGAAGGCGGTCAAGCAGCGCACGGCCCAAGCGCCCCCGCAAAAGCGGCGGACGGCGCAGACGGCCAACACGCATGAGCGTCAGGCTCGCGCGGCGTCGGTGCGCCTGCTGCACGGCGAGGCAGACGTGAGCCGCATGCTCACCCATGCGCCCGCCGCCCGCCGCGCCGACGTGCGCCACAGCCGATCCGTTCCGCTGCCGCAAGACGCCCGCGCGTGGCTCGAACGCGGCTTCGACGCCGACCTGTCGGCCGTCCGTGTCCACACGGATGCCGCCGCCGCCGAATTTGCAGCGCGCGAGGACGCGCGGGCCATCGCTGCAGGCCGGGACATTTATTTCGCCGATGGGCAGTATCAGCCGGGGACAGCCACGGGCCGGATGCTGCTGGCGCATGAGGTCGCGCACGTGCTGCAGCAGACCGCGCGCCTCGTCGACGGCCATCTGATAGCGACCGACGCTGTCGGCAGCGGCGAATTGCAGTACGACAAGCCGTGGCCCGAGACGCACGCGCACTACTCCACCGAAGCGGCGAGCCAATCAAGCGCCGTCCAGACGTCGGTGGCCGCCATGATCCGCGAGATCGAACGCGTCGTCGGGCGCGAGGCAATCCTGTCACACACGCTGGGCGCGGGGGTCGAAACCGGCGGCGTCAACAACATGACGGCGTTCGAGCAACGTGTCACCAACGGCGATTTCAACGCCTACGAGCCGCTGGCGCGCAGCCTGCTGTTCGACGTCCTCAAGCTGCTCGGCCGCTTCGACGGCGCCGCCTACTTGCTGACGCAGGACTCGACGCTGACGACCGCCGCGCCGGACGTGGCGTTCTGGGAACACGTCCGCGACAGCGAGACGCTCGGAAACGACTGGTTCTACGGGATGTTCTCACGCATCCCCGACATCAACCGGCTGTTCCCGGATCGCTATCTGGAAGCGATCTGGCGTTACCTGATGAACCCGGCGCGCAACCCAATCGCGTCCAGCGACGTGCGCACGCTAACGACCGATTTCCTCACGGCGTACCGTTCTGCCGCCGCGGCCGGCCAGACGGTGCAGAACGAGCGTGTCCTCGGCGCGTATTCGTATCTCGGCTCGCTCAACGACGACCTGCAAGCGATCCTCGGCGTGATCGACGGCCGCACTACCGGCCTGCCGGTCGCCATGGGCCGTACTGCCGCGGCTAACGAATGGCGCCGGATCGCCACCACGAGCTTCGCCAATCACGAGCGCCGGGCGTTCCGCGAGCTTGGCCCGCTGATCGTCCCGATTGCTGAGCGCGCCGCCGAATACTGGGATCGCGTCGCCGTGCTGTATCAGGACACGCTGGGCGACGCCGAAACGCAGTTCTACGGAAGCCGTGCCGTGCCGCACAGCCGCCCGCCCACGCCCGACCCGTCGGCCGCGCCGCCCACCACCCCCGGCACGCTGGCGACGACGACCGCCACGGCGGCCTCGACTGCGACGCCGCAGGCGTCCGCGGAAGCCTTGCGGGACAGCGCCTTTTCGGCCTTCGTGCGCACGGCCTCCGAACGGCTGACACAAGTCCTGCGCGTCGACAGCGACGCGATGCCCACGCCCTCCGCCTACCAAGCCGACCTGACCCGACTGCGCGAGGCGCTTTCGGCCAGCCGTTCGGCGTTGGGCGAGCGCATGTTCACGGTCTTTCGCCGGCGTGACATGGCGGACGCCAGCCACTTCGACACTGCGGTGTGGTTGGGCGTGGCGCAGGCGGTGATCGACGGCCTGCTTGGGGCGATCGGCCGCTACGACTCCCAGCGCGACATCGACTACGTGACGAACTTCGGCCGTGATGATCTGCGCATGTACAACCGCTACGAGATCGCGTGGCATGCCAACGTGCTGGCGCGCATCGCCAATAACACCGCGCTGCTGGCGACATCCGACGCCGTGCGGCAAGGCGCCGACCTCAATCGCAGTTACCTGCTGCTGATCGGCGAGTGGCGCGAGGACACGTCGCCGCCGCGCAGCGGCAGCTACCTCGGCATGGACATGTCCGGCGGCGCGGTCGTGCGCGGGTCGGGCCTGACCGCCAACCAGCTTGACCGGCTGTTCTACCTGACCAACCAGCAGGCGCTCAACGCCATCCTGTTCCAGATGCTGCGCGAGCCGGAAGGGACGACCGAGGCGAGCTACGGCACCATCCAGCGCGCACTGCGCCAGACGCGCGAACAGGCGCCAATGCCCAAACGCTGGACGATGCGCCCGTACCTGATCGTGTGGAACGACACCGACCGCGGTGTGCCTGAACGCGCCGACATGGCGGCCATGATGGAGAATCACCCGCGCTTCGACGAGCTGCTCGATATGGAGGATCACCGGCGCGCGCGGTACATCACGCCGCTGGAACGCACCACCAAGATGTACGTGTGGTTCCTGCCGGAGTTCGAGCGCGTCACCCGTTACCTGATGACCGTGCCGGGGCTGGGCGACCAGATCCGCGCCGAACTGGGCACGACGCCGACACCGGAAAACCTCCTTGAGCTGCTCAACCGGTTGTGGCAGCGGTCGGTCGCCGAAGGCCACACCGAAGGAGACCGTGAGGCGTTCACCGGCGTGCAGACCGACATCACCGACGCCATCGGGCGCGACATCACGTCGGTCGAGCAGATGCGCGATCTGCTGTTCCGGTACGCCACCACCCGCGACCGCCGCGTGACCGCCGCGCTCGTCAACCCGCTGCTGACGCGCTACGCCGGCGACGCCAGCGTGACCAACTACGTCGTCCCCAACCGCGTGATCGAATACCTGGACCGTTTCAACCAGGACATTCGGCCGGACAATCTAACCGAGCGCCGGCTGCAGATGCACGCGCTGATCCTGTCGATCGCGCCGAACCTACGCGCCGCCTTCGTGCGTCAGGGGCGCATCGACGCGGTGTTGGGCATCGAAATCCTCGAACGCCGCTTCGACATCATCTCCGGCCTGTACGGCTACGCGAAACGCGCGCTGGAGTTCGCAAGCGCCGCCGACGCCGCCGATCAGCTTCGCCCGGTGCTGCACAGCACCGAAGACGGCGCGGCGCTGGTCGCAGAGGCCAATAGAGAGCACCTGCAGGTGCTGATCAACCGTTGGGATCGCGTGATCGGCGAGGTGCAGCGCCAGACCGGGTTCAGCACGACGCCGAACCGCACGGGCATCATGCGCGTGGGTTCCCCGCGCGAGCTGGGCCTCAACAGTCCCTTCTTATTGGATGGCGAGCGGGTGCAGATCACGGCCATTCACACCGACTTTCGCTTCCACCCGTCCTACGGGCACCGCGGCGACGACTTTTATCACCCGTCGATTCTCACGCATTTGAACGGCTCGCGGCTCGCCGCCGATCAGCCGCTGCTGACCTACGAATACCTCGAGCGCGACGGCAGCGTAACCCTAACGGCCAGCACCGACGAGCAGGAACTGGCGGCGTTCTCGCACGTCGTCACGATGGAATTGATCGTGCGCGGGCTGGAGCAGTTGGCCGAATACATTCGGATTTACGTCGAGGTTGGCGTCGACGCGGCATCGCTGTTCATCCCCGGCGCGCCAGCCGCGATCACCGTGGCCCAGCTCGTCCAGTTCCTGATCATGGAACTGCCGCACATTCAGGAGGAGATCCTCAACGACCCGCTGGCGCTGGTGCGCGAGTTGGAGACGTTCATCTCGCCCGCCCTGCGCGATCAGGTCATCGAGAACATCTGGATGTGGGTGCTGCTGCGCGGCGACCTGCCCTTTGCCGAACGCCTGCAAGCGCGCACCAGCCGCGCCGCGCGCTCGACGCGGCCGACACCGCGCCCGGCGACCGGAATGCGCGGTCGGTTCCAGCGCATCGCCGCCTTCGCCCGCACGGTCATCGAGCGCATCCTGAACGCCTTCCTCAATTTGCGCCAGCGCGTGCGGATGGGCTTCACCCATGCGCGCCGGGTCGCCCTGCGCTACCCGCTGCTGCGCCGCCTGCTCAGCGCCTTGCCCGTCTATATCGAGACGGCCGAGTTCATCGCCGGGCCGGGCAGCGAGGCGTTCAGCGAGATGGTGTCCGACCTGACCGTCGACGGCGGCTTCCCGTCGATTAACACGAGTTTCCGCGAGGCGCTCGATCAGATCTTCGAAGGCTTGAACGGGCTGGAAGTCCCGTTCAACATCCTGCCGATGGACATCGTGGTCGACGTCATCCTCGAACGGTTCCTCGCCACCATTCGCGGGCCGCGCGGGTTCGTGCTGCGCCGGTTCCTCGAATTGACGCAGCTCCGCCCAATCCTGTCGGCGCACATCGCCCAGACGCTTCGCGACGAAGGTCTTGACCCCAACGTGCTGTGGCGCGAGACCATCCGCGGCGACTTGCAGCGCGTCCTCGAGGAATCGCGCACCGGACTGATCGCCGGCATCAACAACCTGCTGCGAAGCGTGCTGGGCAGTGGCCTGCAAATCCCCACAGCCGGCATGAATCCGATTACCGTCGCGGAGGACACATCGCTGCCCGATATGTCGCCCCTGCGCCGCGACCGGCTCAAGACCGGCGAGGTCGAGGAGGAAGAAGCTGCCCCCAATTCGCCGCCGCACATCCGGCCCGCCGAAGGGCGCCCGCTGCCCGATGCCGAGCGCGAGCGCTACGAGACGCTGTTCGGGCACGACTTCTCGCACGTGCGCGTGCACAGCGGGCGCGAAGCCGACCAGTTAACGCGCTACCACAATGCCTATGCGCTGACCAGCGGCAGCCACATTTTCCTCGGCCGCGACGTGCCGCCCGGCAGCGCACGGACCGAGCCGGTCATGCGCCATGAACTCGCTCACGTCTTGCAGCAAACCGGCTCACGCCCGACCAAGCTGCCCGACCACGACCGCGAGCCGTCGCTGGGCATGCCCGGGCGCGGCTTGTCGCGCGACGCCCGGCGCGAGGCCGCGGCAAACCGCATGGTCTTGCAGGCGGCGCGGCGCGGCAGCGAGGCCGTCGAGGTCGAGGAGGAAGGCGGCGCCGGACTGCTGCCGGCTGTTTCCCCGAACACCGCCAAAGCCGTGACCGGGGAGATGGGCCGCAACGACGTCATGGACAGCCTGATCCAACAGGTCCACTCGCTCGCCACCATACCCGGCGGCGGTGGACGCGGATTCCGGGCGGCCGTGACGGCGGCGGAACATCTTTGGGCGGCGATTCGCGGCTTCTTGATGCGGCGCACGCCGATCGGTACGGGCGGCGGGCGTCGCAACGCCGACCCGTTCGAAACGAGCGACGCGCTCAACGCTATCGCGCAGTTCTTCGGCGGCAGCCGCACGGTTGAAGAGAACATGCGCGCGCTAACCTATATGAGTAAGCGCGACAAGGCCGACGGCTCCGTAGAACTCGACCGGCGCAAATTCCTCAGCCTGATGAACGAATACCTGCACGCGCGCACCGGCGTCGATCTCGACATCGACCATCCGCCGCTGACGACCACCGACGATATGCCGTGGACGCCGCAGTACGCGACGGTGCGCATGATCAACCTCGGCCGGGTCCGCGGGAACGCCAACCTGTACACCAAGATGCAGCAGAACACCGATGCGTACATGGGCGCGACCAAGTTCTCCCGCGACGACTGGAAGATCATCGGCGACGAACTCGAAGGCGAGGACCTGCCGTCCGCGGTCTGGGACTCTACCGACTACCGCCTGAGTCAAGCGCTCATCGACTACATGCGCGAGCACATCCGCACACGCGGCACGGCGGATGTCGAAGTGTGGACGGATTACGTCAATCACGCCAGTACCAGCGCACCGATGGGCGGCCTGCGGGTGGCGACCCACGGCCAATTGACTGGCAGCGGCGCACGGCCGGGGCGGCAGTCGCATCATGTGCCGCAGTTCCTGCTGGTTGAGTACTTCGAGGCGGCGAGTGCGCAGCCGACTTCCCGGGTAAGCAAACGCGTCGGCGGCTCAACGATGTTCCCGCCGGGGTTCAATGTCACGGGCTCCAATGCGACGCACTTCGAAGGCGGCGGGCATCGCATCGACTTCAACACGCTCGACCCGAACAGCGGGCGCGGCGACGGCATCCCGGCGGTGTCGCTGGCGGCGAAGACGCATCAGCGCGGCCGGCTGCACCTCAACGCCGGCAGCGACTGGGGGACGATCACGCGCGCCGATGCCGCCACCACCGAGCACACCGAAAGCAGCGTCGAGTTCACCGGCACGATGGCGCAAGGCATCCGCATGGACCTGACGTTCTACCTCAGCTTCCTCAAGCCGCGTCTGGAGACGGCCGGCATGCGGCGCGGCATCACCGATCGGGACGACATCCTGACCGAGGCCAACCGGCACGCCAGCAATCCGGCCTACCTGACCGCCACCTACGAGGCGATCCGCGACACCTACCGCTGGATGTACAACGGCATGATGTCCTCGCTGCGGCTGGCGCTCAACAACGAGGCGCTGGAAGTGCTGGAATACCAGAAGTCGGCACGAAAGACTCTGAATTTGGGCGAAGATGCGTCGCTGCCCGCCAACTACACGCCGCACATCACGCACACGGCGGCGGTCGTGTCGGCGGTGGAAACCAAGAACGCACAGATCATGTCGCAGTGGCGGCGCTAACACGGCGAAGGAGAGACGATGACTAACGGATTTTCACGCAGTCCGGTTCTGCTCAAAGGGGCACTCATCCGCTTTGACGCGCCGCTGCTTATCCCGATCCCGAATATCATCATCTTCCAGTACAACCCGGAGTCGCTGTCGCGCACGCTGACGGTCTACGACCCGTCGAGCGCCAGCAGCGGTGGGTCGTCTGGCTCCAGCGAGACCACGGGGGGCAGCGAGGCTAGCAGCGCCAGTGGGCGCGCCCAGCCCACCGACCCGCAGGAATCGTTCACGCTGCGCCTGATCCTCGACGCGTCGGACGCGCTCGAGTCGCCGGCGACGCACCCGGTCGCATTTGTCAGCGGCGTGGCCGACCGCATCGCCGCGCTCGAGATGCTGCTCTACCCGATTACCGAAGGATTGCAGCTTCTCGGGTCGATCGGCGGGTCGTTGGGCGGCGCGGCCAGCGGGGCCGCCGCATCGCTCACTGGCGGTGCCAGCCCGTCCGGCAGCGAGATCCCGCCGCGCACCGTGCCGGTCACGCTGTTCGTGTGGGGGCCGGGGCGCATCGTGCCGGTGCGCGTCACCAGCTTCTCGGTCGAGGAGCAGTCGTTCTCGCCGATGCTGTATCCGGTGCGTGCGGCGGTCTCGCTTGGGCTGACGATCCTGCACCCGAGCGTGTTCCAGCGCACCACCGGCACCGGCGACGCCACGACCAACGTCCCGCTCAAGCCGGAAGAAGAATTGGCCGTCGCCGCGTACAAGTTCACCATGGTGCAAAAGCAGGTGCTGGCGACCGCCAACCTGCTCAACTCCGTCGAGTCGATCATCAATATGCTGCCGATCTAGCGAAAGGGCCGCGCGATGAACTTTGGAACGAAGAGCCGCTACGCCAAAGCCGATACGCTGATCGTGACGGATGCGCGCGGGCGTTCGGTGGCGGCGGTCATGCCGCCGGACGTGCCCGACCCGCCCGTGCTCGGCTATCACGTGCTGCGGCAAGGCGAGCGCATCGAATACCTGGCGGCGCGCTACATCGGCGATCCGGACGGATTCTGGCGCATCTGCTTCCTCAACAACGCGATGTTCGCCGAACAGTTGTCCGAAGCGGCCGAGGTCGCTATTCCGGGCAAGGGCGGGTAATCGTATGGCCTTCGGTGTCTCGATCGTGGCGGATGGCGCGCGGGCAGACGACCTGATGGACCTCGCGTTGGTCGAGGTGCACGAGCAGGTCGGACAGCCCACGACGTACTATTTGCGCTACGCGGTGCACAACGTCGACGGCGACCTTGTGCCGTTGAAGGAGTCGCGCCTCGGCCCGGGCGCCGATATCGCGGTATTCCAACGTGCGTCCGGGTTCAACGAATGCCTTGTGCGGGGGCCGGTGTTCAGCCATCAGCTCCACCTCGTGCACGGCGTCGAAGGCTCGACGCTGGAAGTCGTCGGCGCGGACAGCTCAATCAAAATGGATCGCGAGACCAAACTCACCCAGTGGGCGGACAACACGTCCGACTCCGATGCGGTCAGCGCGATCTTCGCCAATTATGGCCTCGCGCCCTTCGTCGAGGCGACCAACACGCGCCACATGGAATCGCGCCGGACGCTCGTCCAGCACGACACCGACCTCAACTTCGTGCGCATGTTGGCCCGTCGCAACGGCTACCACTTTTGGGTGCGCTGCGACGACCTGCTGATCGAGTCGGCATATTTCAAACCACCGGAGCTCAACGATCCCAACGCGCCGCTGCTGCGCATCAACGTCGACGAGCCCAACATCGACTCGTTCGACATCACATGGGACGTCGAACGCCCGACCAGCGTGGTCGCGTCGTCGTGGGATGGCGGGGCCAAGCAGGTGATCGACGGTTCGGGCGTGCCACCGCCGAGCACGTTCAGCGGTGACGTGCCGCTGACCTCGATCGCCAGCGAGACGCGCTCGACCAGCGTATTGGCGGCGGTATCCGATGCTGGCGATCTGATGGGACGGGCCAGCGGGGTGTTGATGGAGTCGAGCTGGTTCGTGCAGGCGTCCTGCAAGGTGAGTGCCCAGCGCCTCGGCCGGATCATCCGCACGCACAGCGTGGTCAACGTGGACAGCGTGGGCACGCGGTACAGCGGGTCGTATTACGTCGCCGGCGTGCAGCACGTCATCCACGAGAGCGATCACGAGATGCACCTGACGTTGGTGCGGAACGGGTGGAAACCGTGATGATGATGACCCTCACCCCTAACCCGCACGCCGACCTCACCCCTCGGCCCCCTCTCCCGGTGGAGAGGGGGAGACCACCGTCCTTGTATCATGCCCCTCTCCCTGACGACCGCAGGGAGCACCGCAGGTCGGGAGAGTGGTTAGGGGTGAGGGTTGAGTCACCCATAAACAGTAAGGACACGCCATGATCCAGAACCACGACCTCGACTCCTTGATGCACTGGGCGCGGACGCACTTCTTCGGCAAATACCGCGGCAAGGTCGTCGATACCAACGATCCGCTCGGGAAAGGCCGGCTCAAGGTGCAGGTGCCGTCCGTGTTCGGTCAGGACACGTCCGTGTGGGCGATGCCGTGCGTGCCGTACGCCGGCGATCAGGTCGGCTTCAAGTCGTTACCACCGGCCGATACCAACGTGTGGGTCGAGTTCGAGGGCGGGGACATCAGTTACCCGGTGTGGACCGGCTTCTTCTGGGGCGATGGCGAGATGCCCTCCGAGGCCGGCACCGACGACAACGTCAAGCTGTGGAAGACCGGCGCGGTCACCATCAAGATCGACGATCAGGCCGGCGAGATCGTGATTTCCACGACCGGCGGCGCGACGCTCACCATGGCCTCTGACATCAAGGGCGAGGTCGGCTCGTCCACGCTGACCATCGACACCAGCGGTGTCACCAGCGAGGCCGGCGCCAAGCTGGAGGTCACACAGGTCAGCATCAAGCTCAACAACGGCGCCATGGAGGTGATCTAGCAATGGCCGGCAAACTGCTCACGACCCAGTCGACGCTGCAATGCCCGCACGGCGGCACCGTCAGCGCGACCAGCACCAGCCAACGCGTTACCGCAGGCAGCGGCGCGCACGTCCTGACCGTCGCCGACGTGTTCACGATTTCCGGCTGTCCGTTTCAGATCCCCGCGCCGTCAGGGACGGTGCCCAGCCCATGCCTGACCGTGCAGTGGATCGTGTCCGACCTGCGCGTCACGGTCAACGGCACGCCGACTCTCAGCGAAGGGAGCGTCGGTCTGTGCTTCAGCGCCACCGGCATCCCGCAAGGCTCGGTGATCGTCGCCAACACGCAGCAGAACGCCAGCAGTCAGTAGACGGCAGGAGGGCAGCATGGCAGAACCCATCCACAGCATCCGGTATCCGGTCAGCGTCGACACGGCGCTTGGCCGCATCACCGTCGAAACCGACTACGCCGCGCATGTCGAGCAGATGATCAAGCAGGTATTGCTCACCAGCCCCGGCGAACGCGCGCACCGCCCGGATTTCGGGTGCGGGCTGCGGCGCATGGTGTTCGCGCCCAACGACCCGACCATCGCCAGCTTGACGCAGGTCACGGTCTATCAAGCGCTGACCAAGTGGCTCGGCACGGTGATCGAGGTCGGCGCGGTCGAAGTGCAGGTCTACGAGTCGACGCTCAGCGTGACGGTCAGCTACGTGCTGAAAGCCCGCCTCGAACGCCGCATCCTGAACCTTGAGGTGACGCGATGAGCGCCGAAGACCGCCTTCTCCTCCTCCTTAATCAGTCCGCGCTGACCGGCATCGACTTTGTGTACGTCTACCCGACGCAGGACAGGCTCGACGTGTTCTTCCTGCGCGCGCCGGAAACGCTCGACGTGCCGCTGCCGGGCAGCATCCCGCGCAGCGCCGTGCGCATCGAGAACGTGCGCGACGCCAACGTGCCGGACGTCGTCATCACGGCCGTGTCGTGGGCGGTGGTCGACGGGCGGACGGTCATGCGCCTCGATGTCGTGCGGCCCGCCTCGTTCGCGCCGCACCGCCTGACCATCACCGACCCGGCCGCGCCCTCGCGGATCGACCCGTTCTTCCGCAGCAAGGTCTTCAGCTTCCAGGCCAACTGCGAGACCGGCCTCGACTGCGAGCCCGACGACGCGCTGCCGCTGCCCGAGACCTATGTCGACTTCCCGGTCGACTATTCCGCGCGCGACTTCCAGACCTTCCGGCAGGCGCTGCTCGATTACGCGTCGCAGCGTTATCCGCAGTGGCTCGACCGGCTAGAGGCCGACGTCGGCGTGATGCTGGTCGAGGTCATGGCGGCGCTCGGCGACGAGTTCGCCTACAGTCAGGACGCAATTTCGCGCGAGGCGTATCTGGCGACGGCTTCGCAGCGGCGGTCGCTGCGGCAGCTTGCCCGCCTCGTGGACTACGAGCCGTTCGACGGCCAGTCGGCCAGCACCTATCTCGACATCACGTGCAACCCCGGCGAGAACGGCGTCGTTCCGACCGGCACGTCGGTGAGCGACGCCGACGACGTATTTACGTTCGAGGTGGGCACCGGCCTGTTCGACACCAGCGCGGGCTATACCGTCGACTCGGCGCGCAACCGCTTCCTGCCGTACTTCTGGGACGAGGACGATGTCGAACTGCCGGCCGGATCGACCGAACTGGTGGTCGCCGGGGCCGGCGCGGCAGCTTTCCCGCCGGTCAGCGGCGGGCGGCTGATCCTGCTGGCGACCAATCCGGCAGATGCCTCCGACCCGGCCCAACGCGTGCTCGCGCACCTGCAGAGCGCCGTGGACGACACCGACCCGCTGACCGGCGACCCGATCTGCCGGCTGACGTGGGACGAGCCGACACCTTACCGCCTCGACAAAACGGCGCTGGAAGTGCGCGGCAACATCGTCCCGGCAACCGCAGGCGCCACCCGACAGATCGCCTTCAGCATCGGCACGCCGGAAGACCCCGAAGCGCCGGCTGAACACGCCATCGTGCGGCGCGGCCCGGACGGCATCCCGATCTACCGCTTCAGCCTGCCCGGCACCGACGAGTTCGGCGTGGCGCACTTGTTCGATGCCAAAGCAGGCAGCCTGCGCGCCGAAGTGCGGCTGTACCGCGCCCAGAACGTCGGCGGGAACTGGGAGCCGATCTGGACCGAGGAGTGGGCGTGGCGGCTGTCGCTGCTGGGTACGGCATCGTCCACCCAGTTCGACCAACACTTCACCCTCGAAGACGGCACGTGGGGCCGCGTGGTCGGTTATCCGGTGCCGGGCGGAGAGTCCGTCCACGAGGATTACCTCTCGGCCGGCGGCTATACGATCCGCTTCGGCGACGGCGAGTTCGGCATGATCCCGCCCGACAACTCAGTGTTCGTCGTCATCTACCGCCTAAACACCAGCGACAACCTGCCGCGCCACGTCCTCACCCGCGCGGACAGCGCGCCGTCGTTCGTGCAGGCCGTGACCAACCCGATCGTCGCGTCCGGCGCGCTGCCGCCGGAGACCGCCGACTCGATCCGCGCCAACGCGCCCGAGGCGTTTCGCATCGCCCATCGCGCCGTCAAACCGGACGACTACGCCGAGGCCGTCGAACGCCTCGACTGGGTACAGAACGCCGGCGCATCGATGCGCTGGACGGGGAGCTGGCGCACCATTTTCGTCGCCGCCGACCCGCGCGGCGCGGTCGACCTCACTTCCGCCCAGATCGCCGACATGGACGCGCAGATCGACCGCTTCCGTCAGGCCGGTCAGGACGCGCAGCGCCGCCCGGCCCGCTACGCCGACATCGACATCGAGGTCGAGGTGTGCGCCGAGCCGTCGTCGTACGCCGGCGCGGTCAAGGAAAACGTGATCGACGCGCTCGTGGGCGACGGGGGCTTCTTCTCGCCCGATAATTTCACCTTCGGCACGCGGCTCTACCGCGGCGCGCTCGAGGCGGCGATTGCGGTCGTCCCCGGTGTGCGCGCCGTCGAATCGATCGCATACCGCCGCCGTGGCTGGTTCGACTGGCAGGAGTTCGCGCCGGCATCGACCTACTACGACCCCGGCGTCGACACCATCGTCCGGGTGCAGCATGACGTGCTCTATCCCGAGCGCGGCACGCTGCGCGTCAGCGTAAGGGGTGGAGCATGAGCGCAAACGACACCCGTCAGCCCGGCCGCCCGCAAGATCCGGCGACCCTCGACATCGCGCCGGGGCTGGACACGCTACCCCGCCAGATCGGCATCTTCCCGGCCTTTCGCGCCGGCTTGCTGGAGGAAGCCTCCGGGCAGGTCGCGCTGGCATCGGCCGGATGGCGCGGGCGCGACGTCGGCGACTTCGGCGTCATGCTGCTCGAGATGTGGGCGTACGTCTGCGACGTGCTGGCCTTCTACGACGGCTTGTATGCCGGCGAGGCCTACCTGCGCACCGCCCGACGCCTGAGCGCCGTGCGCCGCCTGACCAGCCTGATCGGTTACATTCCGCGCCCGGCGGTGGCCGCGCTGGTCGATCTGGCGCTCTCGCTCGAAGGCCGCAAGCCCGTCTCGATCCCGGCCGATAGCGCCTTCCGTTCCGGCGCGTTCGAGGGCGAAAAGCCGCAGGTCTTCACGGCCATCGACCCGGTCACCGTACACCCGCTGCGCGCCAAGTTCACGCTCACGCCGCAGCCCCGCACCACCCTGCCCGGCAGCGGCAGCGTGACGACCCAGACTCTCACGTTCAAGCGCGGCACCGTCACCGTCAAGGCCGACGACCCAGCCGTGCTGCGAAGCGGCTCGACCCATACCGCCGCGCTGGTCGAGGGCGTCGAGAACGTCGAGGATCCAGCAGGCAACGCCGTCACCGAGGTGGCGTTCAAGGACTCGCTCAAGCTCACCGGCGGCACGACCTACAGCGCGATGAGCCTGCTGCGCCCGACCGGCACCGCCTTCGTGACGTCGGTCGGTTCGGACTATTTCAGCGGCATCGGTTACCGCTACAACGAGGTCAAACTCGACGCGCTGGTCAAGTCGATCAAGACCGGCGATCTGGTGCTGCTGCGCAAAGGCGATCACCTGCGCTGGTTCAAGGCGCAGACCGTCACGACGTACAACCGCACCGTGCAGTCCGCCAAGACGATCACGTCGACGCAAGGCAGCACGACCACCACCACCACGATCCCGGCCGTTACCACGCCAGTGACCCAAATCACCTTCGACACCTATTGGGACAATACCGCCCGCCGCGCGCCGGAGGACAATTCCGACTGGGCATGGTGGACGTACGCCGACTTCACGCTGTACTACGGCATGGCCGCTGCGGGCACGCCGATCGGTGAAGCCGCCGCGACGCTCAAAGCCGACGACGTGCTCAAAGTGCGCGAGCGAGTCGAGGCGGTCGACAGCGCCTACGAGCCCGACCGCTTCCTGCTGCGCGATCTCAACGAAGACGCCATCAACGCTGACGGGACGCTTTCTGCGAACGGCACGCTGACGCTGTCCGACGGCGACGCGTGGGACGGCCCGTTCGTCCCGCCGGTCACCGCGTACGGCGCGCTCGTACGGGCTACCCGCGGCGAGGTCGTGACAGGAGAAATCCTCGGCACCGGAAACGGCAGCACACCCAATCAATCGTTCAAGCTCAAGAAGAAACCGCTGACCTACGTGACGGCCGCCAGCGCCGAGAGCGAGTCCGGCGTGCAGAGTACGCTCACGATACGCGTCGACGGCGTGCTGTGGACGGAAGTGCCGCGCTTCTACGGCCGCGAGGCCGACGAAGCCGTGTACATCATCCGGCAGGACGACGAAAGCGACTCGTGGGTGACCTTCGGCGACGGGGTGCGCGGCCAACGCCTGCCGACCGGCGCGGTCGTCACCGCCGACTACCGCTTCGGCGCGGGCAAGGCGGCCCCGCCCGCCGGCATGGTCACACAGATGGTGACGCCGGTCAAAGGCGTGACGGCGTTGGTCAACCCGCTGGCCGCGTTCGGCGGCGCGGACGCCGAGGCGGAGGACGCCATCAAGACCTACGCACCGCGCTCGGCGCTCATGCTCGGGCGGGCGGTCTCGCTGGTCGATTACCAAGCCGTCGCCGCCAACACCAGCGGCGTGACGGCCGCCAAGGCCGAATGGCGCTGGAGCGGCACGCAGCAAAGGCCGGTCGTCAAGCTGTGGTACATCGGCGATGCCAGCCTCGCCGCGTCGATCAAAGACCGGCTCGTCGCCGTGTCCGCCGAAGGCGTGCCGTTCGAGGTGGCGCCGGCGACGGCCGTCTCGGTTGCGCTGACGATCGGCATCGTGACCGACGCGCGCTACGTCGCCGACGACGTGGCCGACGATGTCGAAGCGGCGTTGAGCGACGCGCTCGCGCCGGAGGTGCTCGGCATCGGCGCGCCGCTGATCCGCAGCAAGGTGATGGCGATTGCGGCGGCGGTCGAAGGCGTGATCGCGCCGACCGTCGTCACGCTCAATGGCGCGCCGTTCGTCAGCGCGGGAATCACCGGCACCGAAGGCACGTACTTCGTGTTCACGATCACCGTCAGCGCACAGCCCGAAGGCTGAGGAAGGGAGAGACACGATGGCAGACTTGCTCGAAACCGCCCCTCCGGTCGATGACGGCTATCTGACGTATTTCACCGAGAAGATCTGGGCGATGATCCCCGAGGTCTACCGCCACGAGGACGGCATCGCCATTCAGCCCGGCGTGCTGCGCGCGCTGGTCGAGACGTGGGCGCAGCAGGCCGTCACGCTCCGGCGCGATCAGGACCGGCTGTGGGAAGACTTCTTCATCGAGATATGCAGCCTGTGGGCCGTGCCGTACATTGGCGATCTGGTCGGCACGCGCCTGCTCAGCCCGCACAACCCGCGCGGCCAACGCATCGACGTCGCCAAGACGATCTACTACCGCCGCCGCGCCGGCACCCTGCGCGTGCTGGAAGAACTGATCAGCGACATCACGGGCTGGGAAGGCGTCGTGGTCGAGGGCTTCAAGACGCTGGGCCGCACGGTCCACAACCTCGATCTGCCGCCGAAAGCACGCGGGCGTTTGACCGCCACGCCGCCGGGAGGCATCGCTGACCTGCGCCGCGCCGATGGTGCCGCGCTTGCCGGCGGGCCGTTCGATGAGTTCTACCATACGCCCGACGTGCGGCGCACGCGCCCGTACGGCATCCCCAAGCTGATGTTCCACCTGTACCGCCTCGGCGCGGTGGAGCTGACCGGCGTCGAACCGAAACCGCACGCCGCCCCGACCGGCACAGCCTATACCTTCGATCCCAGCGGGCGCGACATTCCGTTGTTCGCGCCGCGTACCCGCCCCGATCACGGCGACACGTGGCGCAGCGCGCGCGAGTACGAACTGCCCGCGCCGATCCCGTGCCGCCTGCTCTCCGACGCGCAGTTCGAGGTCAAGCTCGAACACGGCGCACAGTTGGTGAGCGACATTGGCATGACGGCTGGCGCGGCGGACGATCTGGCGACGCTGGCGGGCATCCGCTTCATGCGCGAGTCCGACCTACGCACCCGCCTATCGATGCTGCCGATGTCCGCCGAACTGCTCAGCGCCAATGTGTATCAAGGCATCCTGCGGCTCGCCGCGTTGGACGACTGCGGCAAGTCGCAGCTTCTGCCCAACGCGGTCAGCGTGACGCTCGACGGCGCGCCCAAACCGCTGCCTAACCAGGACGTGGCTGGCGCGAACCTGTCGATCTGGGAGGCGTTCCCGCTGCACAAGCGCGCATTGATCGACCCGGAGCGCGGCCGATTGCTGGTGTACGATCCCGCGCCAGAGAGCGTGCTGGTGAACTACCACACCGGCGTATACATGCCGGTCGGCGCGACCGGCTTTACGCGGCGCTTCACCACCACGCCGGACGTGCAGTTTTCCGGCGGTGGGCCGCTGGCGGGCATCCCGTCACAAGGCGTGGCGCGCATTGACGACAGCCGCACCTATTCGCCGGTCGGCAACGTCAGCGACATCACCGACCTGACGATTGCCGCGGCCGACAGCGAGCGGCCGTACCTGCGCCTCACGACGACGTGGCGGCTGACCGCTGCACCGCCCGCGCCGCCTCAGCCGGACGCGTCGCTGACACTCGAAGGGTTGTGGGTCGGCGCGCAGACCACCGCACGGTCGATCTTCCTTGAAGGCGATTACGAGACGGTGTGCCTGCGCTATTGCACGCTCGACCCGGGCGGGCTCGACGCCGACGGCGCGGAGGTTCCGCCCGTGACGCTGGTGATTCGCGGCTTTGTCGAGCGGCTGATCCTCGACTCCTGCGTGACTGGGCCGATCCGTTTGGACGGCACCGGCGCGGTCGAACAGCTCGTGATCCGCGACAGCATCGTGCAAGCCACGCGACCGGCCGACACGGCGCTGGAGATCGGCGTCGGGGTGGTCGACATGGCGCGCACAACCGTGCTGGGTAGGGTCGACGTGCTGCGCCTGTACGCCACCGACTGCCTGATCGCCGGGCCGCCGGTTGACGTCACCGATACGCAGGACGGGTGCTTCCGCTTCAGCGCCGCGCCGCCGGGAAGCCGCCTGCCCAAGCCCTACGAGTGGTTCGAGCTGGATGCCGGAACGGTCAAGGCGCTGTTCGTCTCCGACGAATATGGACAGCCCGGATACGCCATGCTGCGCGAAACCGCGCCGGACGGAGTCGCTCGCGGCGGCGAAGATGGCGCGGAAATGGGTGTGTTCAACCGGGTCGGCGCGCCGTTCAAGCGCGACGGCCTGAACGCGAAGATAGCCGAGTATATGCCGTTCGGTCTGGCGCCGGTCACGGTGATCCAGACATGAGCGGTGCCGAGCGGGATGAGCGAGACGGTTTAGTTAGGGGGAAACGCCATGGGTAGCAAAGATGTTTCGCGGTGGACGTTCGACCCGCGCAAGCATTACACCGGCACATGGATGCAGCAGGGTCGCGTCCTGACCGACTCCGACTTCAACGAGGACGAGTCGATCAACGTCGAGGAACGCCGGCGCGAGCGCGTCGACGTGATCGGGCCGTACGGCTCGCCGGACGACGGCTTCCGCGTCGAGAACGCCCGACGAACAGGCGGCAATGTCGACTTCGATATCCTCGACGGCACGCTGTACCTCGGCGGCCTGCGGCTTGAGCTGGAGAACCCGCAGACGTTCCGGCTGCAGTCCGACCGCTTGCAGGCGTCCAACGTCAGCGCGCCCGCTGCCAACACGCAGCGGCGCGATCTGGTGTTCATCGAGGCGTACGAGGCCCCCGTCACCGCCGTCGAAGACGCCGAACTGCTCGACCCGGCGCTGGGCGGCCCGGACACGACCGCGCGCAGCAGGCGCTTCCAGCGCGTACACGTCGTCCCGAACGTGTCGGCCGTCAACTGCGAACAGGCGCGCCAGTTGATGCAGAGCCGCCTCGCGGCCGACAACCTCGGCACGCTCGGCCCGGACTACCGCGTGACGGTGAACACCCGGCTCAAGGTGACCTACACCAACACCGGCGTCGATGACGACCTGTGCGAACCGCCGATCGCCGGCGGCTACCTCGGCGCCGAGAATCAGGCGATCCGCGTGCAGTTGGTCGACAGCACGCACCTGACGTGGGGTTATGACAACGCATCGCCGCTGTACCGCGTGTCGCTCTCGGCCGACCGCACGAAGGTCACGCTGATCACCCCGCCGCGCGACGCGTACAGCATGCCGGTCGTCGGACAGGTCATCGAGATTCTGCCGTGGTCGGCGGTGCTGCCCAACGGCGAAAAGACGGCGGCGCTCGCCGGCCATCTTTCGCGCATCACCGCTGTCGACCCGTCCGACGAGGCCGCCGGCGGGGCGATCACCGTCACGCTGGCCGACGCCGTACCGACTGCGACATTCGACAACTGGAAGGCGCGCGCCGACCAGGCGCAGCTCGGCGCGAATGGCACGTATTACTTCATGCACGTCTGGAACCGCGGCGGCGACATCGCTTCCCCCCCGGCGATCCCGTTCGCGACCAACACCCCGCTCACGCTGGGCACCACCGGTATTCAGGTCACCATCACCGGCAGCGACCGCGTCCCGACCGACTACTGGGTGATCGGCGCGCGGCCCGAGACGCCCAATCAGGTCTACCCGTGGCTGTTGGAGGACGGGGCGCCGCCGCATGGCGTGGCGCGCTACATGGCGCCGCTGGGCATCATCCTGTGGCGCGCGGACGGCACCGTCAGCGAGTCCGACTGCCGCCCGCCGTTCCGCCCGCTGGTCAGTCAGGACGGGTGCTGCACCTACACCGTGGGCGACGGCAGCACCAGCGACGGCGACTTCAACGACATCGAGTCGGCGCTTGAACGGCTCGGTGACGAAGCCGGCGAAATCTGCCTGCTGCCCGGCATCCACCGCGCCGACATCCGGCTGTTCAACCGCAACAACGTCAGCATCAGCGGATGCGGGCACCGATCCAAGCTGATCCCGCTTCAGTCCGATGTGCCGATCGCCGCGGCCGACTGCTCCGGCATCGGCCTCTATAACTTCGATGTGATCAGTGTGGACGGCACGGCCATTCTCGCCGAGCGAATTGGCGGCTTCACGGTCGAAAACGTGCACGTCATGGCCGGCATGGTCGGCATCGACGTGGACGACAGCGCCGGCGTCACGATCCGCCGCTGCACCGTGCGCATGCTGGACAAGGAAGGCGGCGACGTCGGCATCTACGCGCAGGGCGACAACGTCCTGATCGAAGAATGCGACGTGCAGGTGATCCCGCCCGGCACGCTGCCGGAGATCCCCGACGACCAGCAGGACCCCGACCGCGACCCGGTCGACCCGACCGACCCGTGCGCCGATCCCGAGCAGTTCTACCTTAACCTGATCTATCTGGTGTACTTCGTCAACCTGATGTGGGGCCTGTACACCTTCTTCAAGCCGCCCAAGAACCCGTACATCACGCTGGGTGGCATCCAGATCGGCAGCGGGTCGGAGACCGTCACGGCGCGGCGTAACCTGATCGTCGGCGGCGCGGGCAACGGCATCACGCTCGGCAGCGACGTCGGTGACATCGACTTGGACGGTGACGACGGCCCGCCGCAGGACGAGTTCCCGCCGGTCACCGTCAAACACGACGCCGATCAGGTGCGCGGGACGGTGCTGGGCGAAGACGATCAGAAACCGGTCGGCAGCATGACCGTCTTCTTTACCGACCCCGCCGGCAACGTGTTCGACTTCCCGGTGACGACCTCCGGCGACTTCTTCGGCAAGCTGCCCCCCGGCGAGTACACCGTGACCGTCTCCGACGACGGCTACGGTGTCACCAACATCGAACCGCTGGGCAACGGCGCATACTTCGTGTTCGTGCGCGAGCGCGCGGTCGACGGCCCGCCCCGCGGCGGCGACGACCTGCTGGCGTTCATCCACGACGTGCTGCTCGAGGAGAACCGCATCGCCAATATGGGCTTCTCCGGCATCGGCGCGCCGCGCTTCACCACCAGCGACGCCGCCCGCTTGCAGGAACTGCTCAAGGAGATGGGCGGCCGTTCCGATCTGGCGATGCTGCTGATCGTCTATCTGCTCACCGGCACGATCACCGGCTTCGTCATCAACCTCGTGATCTGCCGCAACACGATCACCCACTGCCTGCTCAACGTCGAGCTGAGCAAGGTCGATCAGTTCGCCATCGAGCGCGCGCTGGCCGGCATCTCGCTGGCACTGTGCGACGGCGTGTCGATCGTCGAGAACGCCGTCGAGGACTGCGGCAGCCAAATCGAGCTGCCCGCCTGCGGCATCTTCATCTCGTTCTCGATCGACGCGACCATCCGCGAAAATCACGTCCTCAACAACGCCGGCGACACGCGCGCGGCGCTGGTCACCTCCGACTTCGCCGCCGAGCGCGACGCGATCGGGCTGAATCAGCCGGTCTTGACCCACAAGCAGCAGACGTACAACCGCTACCGCAAAGACGTCGCGGCGGGCAGCTTCGCCCTGAACACCATCGACACCGAAGCGATCGAGTTCCAGCGTGGGCCGCGGGCCGGCATCCTACTCCCCATCTGCTTGAGCGCCAACGCCTTCGCGGGCGGCGCGCGCAAGGCGCAAGCCAGCCTTGCCGGTCAAGGGATTACCACCGCCGCCACAGGGCGCCATGCCGCGCGCATCGACGGCAACTACGTTGTCCAACCCATCGGCAAAGCGCTGTTCATCGGCGCGGCGGGATCGCTGTCGATCACCGACAACCAGCTCATCAGCGATCACGCGCTGCCGCGTGAGATCGACGCGCGCGCCGGTGGCCTGAGCGGCATGTTGGCCGCGTCGCTGGTGATCGGCGACCTCGACCTGTTCGCCTCGAACGTGATGGCGGTCAACCTCGCCCCCGGCGGCTACGCCCCCGACCTGCTGGCGATCATCCAGTCGCTCACCGACGAGAAGAACGCCCCGCTTGAGGCCATCCCCATCCCGCTCGGCTTCCCCGACGGAAACGTGTTGTTCGCCGGAAATCAGATCAAGCAGGGCGACAGCGGTGAACGACGGACCATCGTCTCGGTGTTCTCGATGGACGATGTGAATTTTGTCGATAACCAGATCGAGGTGCTGAACGGCGCGGCGATCACGTCGACGGCGGTTGTCTTTTCGATCACGGGCCGCACCGCCAACAATCGCATGAAAGAGCCGATGATCTCGGCCCTGCTGGGCGACGAGGCCGGCACGGCCAACCGCACCGGAGACCGCTTCTCGCTCGTGCAGGTCGGGTTCATGGCCGGTGGAATGTTCAACAATCAGGGGCACTACTGCTTCGCACTATGGATTGCCGACACGGCCAACGCCGCCGAGATGGGCAACTTCACGATGCTGGCGGCGTATCTCAAATGCCGCGACGGCATCATCCAGACACTACCGCCGGTCATCTCGCTCGTCATGCTGATCCTGTTGAATGTCAGCGCGAAGATGATGCTCCGGCTGAGCAAGGGGAGTGAGTCGTGATGTTACCCCTCACCCCCAGCCCCTCTCCCACCGCCGACCTCACCCCGCGTCGCTGCGCTCCGCTGCCCCTCTCCCAGAGGAGAGGGACGCGGCTCCCCGCGCGTTCTTCTCCCCTCTCCTCGGGACAGGGGCCAGGGGTGAGGTATGCCCTAGAATCCACCAGCGTTCCATATCCACGCCCGCACGGCGCTACCGAAAGGACAGGTTGAGCGATGAGTTCGAAAGACCGGAAATCCAACCCCGCCGCCGAGGCGATGGAACGGCTGATCGCGGCGCAGCGTGTCGGCCAAGCGCTATTCGAGCGCGAGGCAAAACGTCTGGCCACCAAGCACGGCCTTGACGATCCGCGCACGCAGAAGATGCTGCGCAGCGCCGGCGGCGCGCGCGACACGCTCGACGCGCTGGAGATCGCGCTAGAATCGCGCCCGCCGGAGGCCGTGGCGAGCAAGGGCGAGATCGTCGTTGCCGGGCGTGTGGCGGCGGACGACCAGCGCGGCATCACAAAGGCGACCGTCTCGCTCGAAGACGCCAACGGACGCGCGGTCAAGGCCGCCGGCACGGCTGTCACCGATGCGGCGGGGCGCTACGCCCTGCGGATTGCCCCGTCTGCGGCGGCCAAGCTGGCGGACACCGATGTCGTCATCGTGGCAACCGATGCACGCGGCAAGGAACTGCAGCGCAGCACCGCGCCGGTCAGGCTGGCATTGGAAGAGACGATCCACGCCGACCTGAATGCCGGCGCTCGTCCGCCGATCGGCACGCCGACGACCCCGCGCAAGCCGCGCCAACCCCGCGAAAACATCGCGTTCAGCGTCAGCGGCACGGTCATGGGGCCGGAGGGCAAACCAGCGGCCAACGTGCTCGTCCGCGTCTTCGACAAGGATGTCAAGTACGATGACCTGCTCGGCGCGGCGATGACAAGCCGCAAGGGGACGTTCACCGTGACGTATCGCCTGCGCGACTTCAGTGAAGGCGAGGACGCCGCCGACCTGTACTTCGTCGTTACCGACAGCGCCGGCAAGGAACGCCTGTCGACCGCCGACCGCGTGATGTTCAACGCCGAGCGCGAGGCGACCGTCGAGCTGGTGCTGCCCGAATAGCGCGCCCGGTTACACACGGCGCGTTATGGTACCAAGCCCAAAACAGCCACGGCGATACATTGCCGCGGTCCTTCGAGCCCCTTTCCAGTGCGAAAGGGGCTTTGTCTGCGGATGTGCTGCGCGTTGGGCACCTGCATCGGTGGATCGTAGGGTAAGCGCACGCACGGATCACGCCCGGTTATGCACGGGCAACACGCCTCTGGATCCGTCAATTCTTCCCTGAAATGGTGGCCTGTTACGGCCCGATCGTACTCGGGTACTGGGTCACCTGACCTATGCGCGCATAGGTCGAGTGCAAGTGGAAGGCTCGGAAGCGCTCCTTTAACGTGGACGGTGGCAGCCCGCAGCATCGGCTGCTACACGGAAAACGAAACAAAGGAGTGACCTGTGTCGACCATTTGCAGGAAACTGTTCAAGCAGCATGCAGCGATCTTCGCCGCGGTGCTCGCGCTCGTCCTTGTGGCGCTACCCGTCGCCGCACAGGCCGGCCCGCCGTCGATCGTCGCCAACGACCAGCTTTCGCTGGACGGCAACGTGGTGATTGAAAGTGTCGTCAGCGATGGCCCCGGTTTCATCGTGATCCATGCGGACAGCGGCGAAGGCACGCCCGGTCCGGTGATCGGCGTGTTGCCCGTCGTGGACGGTGAATCGCGCGATCGTTCGCTGCGCATCGACACCAGCGCCGCGACGCCCACGCTGTTCGCCATGCTGCACGTTGACGACAACGAAATCGGCGAATACGAGTTCGGCTCCGTTGAAGGCGCCGACGGGCCTGCCGTCGTGGACGGCGCAGTCGTGGTCGTGCCGTTCAACGTCGTCGTGCTGACGGCGCCGGATCAGTTCGTCGCCGACAACACCGTGACGATCTCGTCCGTAACCACGGCCGAAGCGGGCTGGGTCGTGATCCACGCGAGTCAGGATGAGGGCCCCGGCCCGGTGATCGGCTACGCGCCGGTTGAGGCCGGCACGTCGACTGGCATCACCGTGGAGCTGACCGGCGAGGCGACCGATGTCCTGTGGCCGATGCTGCACGTCGATACCGGCGCCGCCGGTGAATACGAGTTCGGCACCGTCGACGGCGCCGACGGCCCGGTGTCGATCAACGCCGACGTGGCCGTGCTGCCGATCTGGACCGTGCCGCACGTCCGGGCGTTCGATCAACCGCTACGCGCCGGCAGTGTGTTGGGCTTCAATCAGGTGCTGATCGACGCGCCGGGTTGGCTGGTGATCCATGCCGACACGGGTGGCGGCCCGGCTGAGGTAATCGGCGTGAGCGAGCCGCTGGTCGCCGGCCTGAACCGCAACGTCGTCGTCGAGGTCGATCCGTCCGCCTCCAACAGCACCGTATGGGCGATGCTGCACTATGACACCGGCGTCGCGGGCGAGTACGAGTTCGGCACCGTCGAAGGCGCCGACGGCCCAGTTATGTTCAACGGCGCGGTGGTGATGTCGGCGCTGCAGGTCGGCATGCCCGAGCCGGAGCCGATGATGGAGATGGAAGCGACCACCGTCGACGTCAGCCTCGTCGAATGGGCGATCGAGATGCCCGCCTCGCTGCCGGCCGGCCCGGTGACCTTCAACGTGACCAACAACGGCACGATGGGGCACAACTTCTCGGTTGAGGGCGACGGCGTGAGCCACGTCTTCGGTGCCAACCTCGCGCCCGGCGAAACGGCCTCGGTGACGCTCGATCTCGCCGCAGGCACGTATGTCGTGATCTGCCCGCTGCCCGGCCACGCCGATCAGGGCATGCGCGTGGAGCTGACCGTCGAGGGTTAGTCGCCCCGTAAGCGACCTGCCCGATCACAATCACGCTGCGCGGCGCCGCACGCCGATCCGCACGTACACATACAAACAACTGCGCGCCCGCTGAGCTTCAGCGGGCGCGCAGCGATTCCGTACGCCACGAGCACATTCTCCAATTCACCGGTCGCTAACGGCGTAGTTTCGGTTACACTATCTGAGGCTAGAATCATGGCGTTATGCTGCGTACTCAAGGAAGAGTGGAGTTCATGAACGTTGTCATCGGGGTCGATGTCGGCGGGACGAAGATTGCGGCGCACCTGACCGACGGTTCGGAGAAGAGCATCGAGCAGGCCAGCGTCCCCACACCCTCCGACGCGCACCCATCCGCCGTTGCCGGCCTAGCCGAAGACTCGCCTGAGTACGCGGAGGCGCTCAAGCGCGGGCGCATCGCCACTATGCAAGCCATCATCGGCGTGTGCCGCCGTCTGGCGATCGAAGCGCGCCAACAGGGTCTGACCCTGCGCGGAATCGGCGTGGGCAGCGCCGGCCAAATCGACCCGCTGCGCGGCATGGTGGTCGACGCCAACCCGAACATCATCGGTTGGCGCGGCACCCGCATCGTCGACGATCTGACGGCGGCCTTCGGCGTGCTGGTATTTGTCGACAACGACGTCCGCACGATGGCGCTGGCCGAAACGGCACACGGGGCCGGCGCAGGTTATGACAACGTGCTGTGCGTCACCGTCGGCACCGGCATCGGCGGTGCCATGGTGCAAAACGGCAAGTTGATACACGGGGCGCACTACAGCGCCGGCGAGATTGGCTACATGCTCGCGTATGGCAAACCGATCGAGGAAGTGTACGGCGGGCCGGCCATCGCGCGCCGCTACGCCGAAGAGCAGCACATGCGCGAGCGATTGACGTTGGTGGAGATCACCAAGCGCGCGCTCAAGGGCGATACCACCGCCCGGCAGGCCATCGAATCGGCGGCATACGGTTTGGGCCAGCACCTTGCGCCGGTGCTCGCCTTTCTCGATCCAGACGCGATGATTGTCGGTGGCGGTGTGGCGACCATCGGCGAGATGTGGTGGGCGCCGTTCCTGCACGCCTTCAACGAATTTCCGCTGGAGAGCGTACGCTCCGTGCCTGTCAAGCCGGCCGCACTCGGCAGCCGCGCCGGGATGATCGGTGCAGGCGTGCTGGCCGCCAGGAAGCTCGGCCTCGCGTAGCCGCCGTTACGCGGACCGCTCTGCCCCCCCCCCCCCCCCCCCCCCCCCCCCCCCCCCCCCCCCCCCCCCCCCCCCGCCCCCCCCCGCCCGCCCCCCGGGCCCCGCCGGGGGGGCGCCCCCCCCCCCCCCCGGCCCGCGGCCGCGCCCGCCCCCCGCCCCCGCCGGGCCCCGGCGGGGGGGCCGCCGCCCCCCCCCCCCCCCGCCGCCCCCCCGCCCGCCCGCCCGGCCCCCGCCGCCGGGCGGCGGGGGGGGGGGGGGGGGGGGGGGGGGGGGGCCCCCCCCGCCCCCCCGGCCGCCCCCCCCCCCCGCCCCCCGCCCCCCCCGCCCCCCCCCCCCCCCCCCGCCCCCCCCCCCCCCCCCCCCCCCCCCCCCCCCCCGCCCCCCCCCCCCGGGCGGGCGCCCCGGCGCCCCCCCGCCCCCCCCCCCCCCCCCCCCCCCCCGCCCGCCCCCCCCGCCGGCGCGCCGGGCGCCCCCCCGGGCGCGGGCGGGGCCCCGGGGCCCGAGGCCCCCGGGCCCCCCGCCCCCTCTGGTTCTCCCTCCCCCCCGGCCGGCCCGCGGCGCCGCCGGCCCCCCGGGGGAGGGCCGAGGGGGGGGGCGCCGGGCGGGGCGCCCGCGCCCCCCCCCCCCCCCCCCGGCGCCCCCCCCCCGCCCCCCGCCGGCGGGGGGGGCGGGGCCCGGGCCCCCCCCGCCGCCCGCCGCCGGCCGCGCGCGGCCCGCGCCCGCGGCCGCGCCGGCGCCGGGGCCGGGGGCCCCGCGCCCGGCGGGCCGGCCCGCGCCCGGCGGGCCCCCCCCCGCCCCCCCCCGCCCCCCCGGCGCGCCCGCGGGGGCCCGCGCGCCCGCCCCGCTGCCGCCCCGCCCCCCCCCCCCCGCCCGCGCCCCCGCCCCCCCCGGGGCCCGCGGCCCTCCCGGCGGCCGCGCGGCCCCCCCCGTCCCCCCCCCCCCACCCGGCCCTAGTCCATGCCGGCCGGCCCCAACGGATCGACCGCGCTGGACGTCTTGATCGCCGCGGCATACACCGCCCGCAGCGGCTCGAAGCGCCGGATGCTGTCGTCGAGGCCGCCGGGCCGGCTGCGCGCGAGCCAATTCTGGCGCTGCTGCAGGATGAGCGTGTCGATCTCGGCCAGCAGATCGGCCGGCGAATAGTCCGTCTCGCCTTGCAGGTACAACAACCACTTCGCGCCGTGCCGCAGCAGATGCGCCGCCGTCGTCCACTCGGCGCGGACCAGCGCGGCGTCGGGCCGGGTCATGCGGGTACGGTCGATGCGCGCGACGATCGAGTCGATCAACTGGATCACCGCACGCAGGTTGTCGGGCGAGATGTTCGCCTCGTGCCCGCCCCACCGTTCGTAGAAGGCGAGCTTGTCGCGGAAGTTTTCCGGCGTCCATTCGAGCGCGTAGGCCAGCACCTGCCCGTTGATGGTCGGCGGCCCGACCTGTAGATACACGCTGGCGAGGTCGTTGGAGATCGTGGCCATTTCGCGCGCCGGGTCGTGATACATGTGAATGTCTAGCCCCTCGTCCATCTTGGGCTGACGTGCCACATCGGCCGACCACGCCATCGCCGCCGCATAGGCCATGCCGATGTACGAGACCGGCCACGGCTGCCAGTGGCCACGGTCGCCCCAGTCGGTGACCAGCAGGCCGATCGCGCCGTGTTTCTTGCCTTCCAGTGCAGCCCGCGCGATGTTGCCCATCGCCTCGCGCGAACGTCCCACAAGGCTGTTCCAGCTCGATACGCCGGGGCACACGTAGAACGGCACACCGGCCGCCGCGTACTTGGCGCAGTTTTCCTCGAACGGATGAGTCGGCTCGTAGCCCCACTCCATCACGATCACGTCTTTGGGCAGCTCCGGCACCAACTCGGGATAGTGCAGGATGATGTCGCCCCAGAACATCATGGTGCGGCCGCGTTCGGTGACCTCCTTGTGCAGCGCGAGGATCCAGTCGAGGTACACCCGCCCGCCGCGCTCGGCGACCGCCTCCTTGCTCTTGCCGCGGCCCAGCTCCCACGGCTCGTCGCAGCCGACGTTGAACTGCGTGCTGGAATAGTACGGCAGCAGCGAGTCGTACAGGTCGCACACGAAGCCGAGGCTGTCCGGCAGCAGCGGATTGAGCGTGCTCGGCCCGCGCCATGCCCCGTCCGGCCCGTCGAACCCCTGCGGCGATTCGGCCATCCAGCGGTACGGCCCGTGCTTGAGGAACCGCTCCATGTGGCCGAGGCTGTTCTGATTCGGCACCAGCTCGACGTGGCGCTGCCTGCAGTACGCGTCGAGCCGCAGGATGTCCTCGCCGGTGAGCGGGCTGGCGTGCTGCCACGCCTCGCGGTGGCCGGGGAACTGGAACGTGTGCTCGATGTACAACTGAAGCTGGTTGTATTTCATGGCCGACAGCTCGTCGACGAGCTGATACAGCGTCTCCAGCGTGGGGACGCGGTCGCGGCTGATGTCGAGCATGTAGCCGCGGTGCTTGAAGAATGGCGCGTCCTCGATCGTCAGGATCGGCAGGCCGTCCGGCTCGCCCAGCACGAGCTGACGCAGCGTGCAGCACCCGTAGAACACGCCGGCCGCGTCCCCGCCGCGGATGACGATGTCGTCCTCGACCTTGAGCGTGTACGACTGCGGCTCGGCGCCTTTGGCATAGCCGAGGTGGATATGCGCGCCCTTCCACGCCAGTTGGATCGTGTACGACCGGCCGGTTTGCGCCAGCACGCGCTGGAGCCACTGCGCTTCGAACAGCAGCGACGGGTTCGGGATCGAGATCGCGCCTTCCAGCGGAATCGGGCGCTTGAACGTGTAGTCGACGATCTCGTAGGTGTTGGGGACGGGGATGAGGTACTGCACGGGACGCTCCTCGAAGGAAGTGCTGAGTGTTGAGTGCTGAGGTAAGGCAGCGCCGGTGATTAGAGCACGCGGGGAAAGGGTGTGCGAGGTCCAGTGGGGGAATTGCTGGGTGTCAAGTGGAAAGCGGAGCGTTCTGACCGTGGTCTCAGGACGCTGGACTACCTACGCAGTCGCGACCCGTCGCGCCGTCGCGATTTCGTCGGGTTCCAATGCGCGGATCTGCTCAGGAAACACCGATACGAGAGCGACCGTTCGCCCCGTTACGGTGACGAACTCCACGGTATAGCCGGTATGTTGGCCGTAGATATGCACGACCATGCCAATATCGCCGGCTTTCAACCCGTGCTCGGGCACGTCCACGGTCAGCGCAATACGTTCGTGTTCTTCGATCATGTTTCTTCCTCACAGTGGATATGCGGAAATCAACCGCGGTATTGTATCGCCGTCGTCAATCGACCAGATCGAGCGGACGCCGGGGTCTCGACCATCTGGGGTTACCAATGCACCTTCGACAACGTAGTGGATACCGAATTGCGGCCTACGCTCAACGTGGGCAACATCATGGTCTGCTCCGTGCCGTCGCAGGGCATCAGCCAATTCCTCCCACCGTTCTATTGTAAAGCCAAATGCCATGAAGAACCTCGCTTTGGGCGCCCCGTTCTCACTACTCAGGTCAAGTAGGTAATGTGCGATCTTGGCCCTGGTAACTACGGCTTGCTCGAAATTGGGCAGCTTCATGAGGTGGCAAATTTCCTGCCAGATATCACGCGCGGAAGGACTGGTGAGGCTCTTCGGATCTCAAGCCTTCATCAGCCTGAAGCTAATCTGATACCGGAAAAACTCCACTGAAGGTACCAACGATAGCGCACGCCTCAGTTTCAAGTCGTCTTCCAGCGCAATGATGATTCCCTTCACGACCTGCCCCGGTTCTGCGAGTTGTTCCGTAACATAACCCATATATCTGAGAATCTGTCCGACAACCGCATCGCTGGCCCGTCCTTTTTTCAGCTCAATAACAAGGAGAGTCTTTCGATCTCTGCTCACCGCCAGAATGTCAATGGGCCCGGTGTCAGTCAGGTACTGCTGCCCTACCAGTTCACCTTCGTCTTGGAAAATATCATACTTCGATCCGAGCTCCGTGCTTGACCAGTTTTCCACGAGGAAATCCTCAAGGTGCTTCTCGAGGGCGAATGATGACGGATCCTCAATTGACTGATCTGTAGCAATGAGTCGGGGAGCTTCAATTCCAGACAAGAGCTGCTCAATCTCGTCTGCATGTTTGGTGATGGTACTCACCGTTCCTGCAGAACCCGCAGAGTTCTTCAATTCCACACTCAAAGCTGAGCGGTCTACAACGGTCGGTAGCCAATCGACCGGCCTACGATGGGGTAAAACGCCCTCTGATACGTACTGGTAGTCTCCGGTCACTTTTCTAAAGCGATACCCTCCACGTCCATCCGGTGCCATTATCACATCGCCAATTTGAATCCCCTTGCCGACAGTCCACAATGCACCACATGCAAGACCGGCCGCGACCTTGGACTTATTCGGGCGAAGTTCTAGGTAGATCGGAATACACGCGCGATTGAACTCGCGCCAGTCATCAGGAAATTGGCCCGAGAGATCCTCTCTGATACCATAATCTGCCCCTATGAATCCGCCTTCAAAAGCTGCATCAGCATGCATGCTCTTCTGGCCGAGCATCAAGCGGTAGTAGTTCCTCATGTCTTGGCCCTTGGTCGTCTACGGGGCACCTAGCCGCGATCGCACGATTATACACATGGCCGCTGTATAGTAGGGACGCCATACGTGGCGTCTGCGAAGGTACCGACGCACCGCCCGCCGGACGCATTATATCGCGTCCCTACGAGTGGGCGGTCGGTACGCGAAGCGTGGCGATGCGCCCCGGCCCCAAGCAGACCTCACCCCCGGCCCCTCTCCCGAGGAGAGGGGAGAAACACACGCCGGATTCGCAAGCCCCTCTCTTCGGGAGAGGGGCAGCGGAGCGTCAGCGACGCGGGGTGAGGTTGGCAGCGCAGCGACGTGGGGTGAGGTTCCCATACGCTCCGTTTGGGGTGAGGCCTCGCGCAAGGTATAGTGCTATCTTGCGATGACAGGTAGAGGATCCAATTGGATGCCATGAAGGATGAAAAGCCGCACCGTCTCACGTCAACTCCGCATCAGTGGGAGAAGCTCAAACCACTAGCACGCACGATGCGCCATGAATCAACCCGTGCCGAGGCGTGTTGTGGGAAGCGCTGCGCAATAGACGATTGGCGGGTGCGCGTTTCCGTCGGCAGCACACGATCGACGGATTCATCGCCGATTTCGTTTGTATTGACGCGGAGTTGGTCATCGAAGTGGATGGCACCATACATGATGACACCGATCAGCGCGACTATGATGCGCAGCGTCAACGATGGATCGAGTCGCGCGGGTTCAGCGTGCTGCGATTCCGCAACCACGAAGTGGAGACTGACCTCGACAAGGTACTCGATGCTATTCGAACGTGGTTCGCCGCCCGCACGACACGTACCGGAAACTCCTAGTCGCTCTGCCGGCAAAAACAGACCTCACCCCCGGCCCCTCTCCCGAGGAGAGGGGAGAAACACGCGCCGGATTCAAAAGCCCCTCTCTTCGGGAGAGGGGCAGCGGAGCGCCAGCGACGCGGGGTGAGGTTAGCCGGAGAGGGGTTTGGGGTGAGGGTTTACCGGACGTACCGTTCGCCCCTATTCCGCTTCCCCGCCCAGATACGCCCACAGGTGCTGCACATAGGCGTCCGGCAGCTCGACGCGGCTGAAGGCCGGCATCGCGCCCTCGCCGGTGCGCACCTGCGTGTAAAACTCCTCGAACGTCAGCGCGGTGCCCATCAACGCGGGCTCGCCGTTCAGACCGCCTTGCGCCGCGTCGCCGTGACAGAACGCGCAGCGCAGCGTGCTCCACAGCGCCGCCCCAACCTGCGCGTCGCCTTCGTCCAGCACCAACTGCGGCGCGAACACCACGGCCTGCCGCCGCGGCAGCGTCTCGATGGCGGTCTGCTCGCCGGTCAGGAACGCATACAGTCCCACCAGCGCCAGTGCGCTCACGACCACGGCGATCGGCAGGAAGCGCCGGCGGCGATCGGCTACGGTGGCCGCGTCCGGCGCGGGCGTACGCTCGACAGCCGGCCTGGGCCGCCAGAAGAAGATCACCAGCGCACGCCACGCCAGCAGGAACACCAGCAGCAGGATCGCATGGTCGCTGTGCAGGCTGCGCGCCGTGGGAATCGTCTCTCCAGGCAGGATCGACGTCACCGCCAGCGGATTCCACAGCGCGAAGCCGGTCAGCGCCATCAGCACGACGCTGATCACCAGAATCAGGTATTCGATGCGCAGGGCGAAGCGCGTATCGGCGTCGGCCGCCGGCTTCAGCCCGAGATTTTCGAGCAGGCGGCCGATCAGCCGGCCGAAATCGCGCAGGCTCGCCCACCAGCGTTCGCGCTGACCGAGCACACTGCGGTCGTAGAGGGCGGTCAGCACGTGCAACCCGGCCGACAGCACCAGCACGACGGCCAGCGCCCGGTGGATGATGCGCACGCTTTCGATGCCGCCCATGATCTTGATGACGAACTGCGCGATGCTCTCCGCCGCGTACTTTTGCGGTAGACCACTGACGATCAGGCCGATCAGCGCGACGACGAATACGAGCCGCTGGAACTGCTGTACGGCCGGCCGCCGCGTCGAGACTTGCGTTTGGCCCTCCATACTACGCTCCTTTGCCGCGGCGCAGCAGCCGCCGGATCACCTCGGTCAGGCCGGCCAGCGCCAGCACGCCCAGCACGCCCGGTACCAGCAGGTTGTACGCCTGATGGCTCGCGTACAACACCGGGTGATTCTCCGGCGTCGACGGGTAGTGGCCGATCCACGCGTCGGGGAAGCTCGCACTCGCGCCCGGGTGGCACTCCGCGCACGTCTCCACGAGGTGCTCGCGGATCGACGCCTGCCCTTCCTCGTCCATCGCCTTGATGCTGTGGACACTGTGGCAGTCGTAGCACACCGGTTTGTTGGTCGCCACGGTCGGATCCTGCTGCTCGAACAGCGCAATGGTCGAGCCGTGGAAGTCGGTCAGGTAACTCTCGAACACGTGGGTGCTGATGTCGTACTTCGCCATCAGCTCGGTATCGGCATGGCACTCGGCGCACAACTGGGGCGATCGCACGCGCGCCAAATTGGTCGCCGGGTTCTGAATGTCGTGCACGCCGTGGCAGTTGGTGCAGGTCGGTACGTCGGCGTTGTCCTCGTCCAGCAGGGCCGAGCCGTGGATGCTGTTCTGATACTCCTCGAAAATCGCGCCGTGGCACCGGCCGCACGTCAGCGAGACGCGCTGGCGAGGTTCGTTGGGCGTCTGGATGTCGTGGCCGCCGTGACAGTCGACGCACGTCGCCGCCTCAAGCTGGCCGCTGCGCAGCGCCGCACCGTGGACGCTGTCCTGCGCCCGCGTGTACTGATCCTCGTGACAGGTGCGGCAGACGGCGTAACGTTCGATGCGGAAGCCGCGGATGCTCTGCGCCGTCGAGACCGGGTGCGGGAAGGTGAACCCCGGGTGGCAGTCGGCGCAGGCCAGCGCGCCGCCTTCGCTGCGGTCGCCGTGCACCGATCCGGCCAGCACGGCCGGGTCGATGGTGAGCGACAGCGTCTCGCCGCTGGGCAGCGACCACGTTTGATCGGGCGCGCTGTGACACAGCAAGCAGTAGGCGTTGGACGGCTGAGGCGGGCCTTCGGGCGTGGCCTCAGGCTCGGCGTCCTGCGCCAGCGCGGTGCCGGCCACGATGGCCGACAACCCGACCAACAGAAGCGCGATCAGCAGCACCCTGACCCACATGGTGGAAGCTCTGTGAATCATGGCCTATTCCTCCCCGTCCTGCGTGCGGCGCCGGCGCGGGCGGAAGATGTACGCACCGCCGGCCAGCACGACCACGCCGAACGTCCCCAGTATCGCAATCGTGATCGGGCGGACGCCCGTGCGTGCCTCGCGTTCCAGCGCCACCGTGATCGATTCCGGATTGGCCGGCGTCGCCGTCGGCGCCGGAGCCTCGGTCGGCGCCAAGCTGGCCCCCGGCACGCTCAATTCGCTCAGAAGACCCTCGGCTTGATCGAGCAGCGCGTCGGCGTAGGCGTAGTTGTGCACGCCTTGGCTGCCGTCGCCTTGAATGAAGTCCAGTGCCGCCACGACCTGCGCGTACCGCGCGGCGGCTTCGGCGTCCGATTCGGCGAATGACACGGCACTCGCCCGTGCGCGCGCCAGCGAAAGCCGGCCGGTCACGGATTGCTGCGTATCGCGCACCAGCGACACGAGGTCGTCGGTCGTCAGGTCGGTGTGGCACGCCTCGCACGAGGCTGGCGGAGCCTCGCCTTCGATGTCCTCGGGCAGCACCGGGTTCCACGTGTGGTTCGCCAACTCGGTCAGGCCGGCCATCACGCGCGACATGTGGCATGTCGTACAGGTCGGGCCGCCCTCCTCGGCATGATGCACGGCGGGGATACCCTCGACGCTGTCGATGATCGTCTGCCCCTCGAACATCTCCTTGACCGGATGATGCAGGGTGTCGAACAGCGGCGTGCTCTGGTGGCATGCCGTACACAGCGCGTATGGCTCGTCGGCGAGGTTGAATTCGACGTCGTCGTCCGGGTGACCGCTGTGGCACACCGTACACGTAATCCCGAACTGCGCCGTATCGAGGGTCGGCAGTTCGGGCGGGACGCCGGTCAATACTTCCTCGTCGTACGCTTCAAGCACGCGCGAGGTGAATGTGAAGTCGCCGCTGTGGCAGGTCAGGCACTCCGCCTCGGCACGATTACTGGCTTTGAGCGTATCGAGGGCGGACGCGTGCGCCGAGTTGAACCACTCGTTGAACTGCATGTTGTTCTGACGCGCGTGCCCGGTGGCCCAGAACGCCACCGGATCGTCCTCCTCGGCCAGCACGAACAGCGAGTCGTGCAGCAGGTCGGTGCCGGGCCGGTAGCCCATCGGGAACATGCGCCCGGATTCGGGGTCGGTGCCGCGGCTGTGGCACTGCGCGCAAATCTGCGCGTCCGGGCTGACTACGATCGCGCCGTGGATTTCGGCGATGTCCTCGTCGGAGGGGCGGCGTCCGGCATCGCGTGCGACTTCGATATGAAGGCTCGCGGGGCCGTGGCACGCCTCGCACCACACGCCGTCATCGACCCAGCGTTCACGGTCGATCTCGAGGCCGGTGGTGTGGCATCCCGCGCAGTTTTGCAGGAAGTCGTAGCCCGGGCCGGGCCATTCGGTGTCGAGTTCGATCCGCCGCCACGTCTGCGCGACGGTGTCCCATTCGGCGGGGAACACGGCGTATTGGCGGCGCTCGATTTCAAAGACGTAGCGCTGCGCGTACCTGCCCGCGCCGATCACGTAGGCAATGTCGTCGGCAGTGAATGCCCGCGGCGCATCCTCCTCGGGGAACTGCACAGTGCGTTCTTCTTCGCCCTGCTCGAAGTCGCCGAGGATGATGCTGTCATCGCGGCCTACCTCTTGCAGCGCCAGCGCGTGCAGCGTCTCGCCGTGCTCGCGCACGACGTTGCGGTGGCACGAGCCGCACTCGTCCGCCCCTTCATACTCGGCGTCCGACAGATCGCTTTGGGCCTGAACGGGTATGGGAACCGCAATGAAGCTGAACCACACCCCGAATAGGGTGAGGCTCAGACCGCAGATCAGCACCCCCCATACGGCGTTACGCTGCATACCCACCCCCTCTGCATGCGTATTCGATGCGCCGTTACCGCCACATCGTGGACTTTGTCCACACGTACGGCGGCATGAAATCGGATTGTAACACCTGTCACGCGGAAAGACATGCGATTGCAATGGTGTGTCTGGCAGTGTTCGTCAGGCGCGCTGGGATAGGCTATAGTTGACTGCAACACGTGGCGGAACAGAATGCGTATCCGCCTGCGTGGGCTGCATGGAAGTACGGGGGTGGTGTTATGCAGCGTATTCGTCGTTGGTTTGCCGGCCGCACCTTGCGGGACTATCTTCCCTACGCACTGTTCGGTTCGGGCTTTCTTCTCGTGCTGTTGGCTATCCCGCCGCTGTGGGAGTACAGCAACTCGCCGCAGTTCTGCGGCACGACCTGCCATACCATGCCGCCCGAATACAGCACCTATCTGGTGTCCCCGCATGCGCGCACGCTGTGCGTCGACTGCCACATCGGTCGCGATCTGATCCTTGTGCAGGCATACCGCAAGATCGGCCACATGCGCCTTGTCGTCGACACCGTGCTGGACAACTACCACTATCCGATTCGCTCGGCCGAGATGAGCCCCGCGCGAGAAACCTGCGAACAATGCCACACGCCGGAGAAGTTCTCCAACGACAGCATGCGCGTGATCAACAGCTTCGAGAACGACCGCGAGAACACGCCGTACAGCACGTACCTGCTGATGCGCACCGGCGGTGGCATCTCGCGTGAAGGCTTGGGCTTCGGAATCCACTGGCACATCGAGAACAAAGTCACGTTTATCGCGCTCGACGACCTCGAACAGGAGATCCCGTGGGTGCGCGTCGAAAACGCGGATGGCACCACGACCGACTTCAACGCCATCAACTCGCCGATCGACACCGAAAACCTCGATCAGTACGAGATGATCGAAATGGACTGCATCACGTGCCACAACCGTATCGCGCACCTTCTGAAAGACCCGGAACAAGCTTTTGACGAGGCCCTGCACCGCGGCGACGTCTCGCGCGACATCCCGTTCATCCGAACCCGCGGCGTCGAACTGCTCTCGCAGCGCTACCACTCGATCGAAGATGCCCAAGCCGCTTTCGAGACGCTGGACGACTACTACGCGGAGAACTACCCCGAGTTCTACGCCGAGGGCGCCGAGCAGGTCGAAGCCGCCATCCACGTGTTGGGTGTGCTGTATACCGACAGCAACTACCCCGAGCAGGAACTGACGTACGACACGCACCCGAACAACACCGGCCACTCGGAGTCGCCGGGGTGCTTCCGCTGCCACGACGGCCAGCACTTCAGCGAGGCGGGCGAAGCGATTCGCCTCGAGTGCAACTTGTGCCACACCATTCCAACCGTCGTGCGTCAAGGCGACATCGAGCCGCGCATCCCGATCGCAACCGGCCTCGAGCCGCAGTCCCACCTCGACTCGACGTGGATCGCCCGCCACCATCAAGCGTTCGACGCGACGTGCTCCAACTGCCACACGGTGTCAAACCCGGGCGGCACCGACGACCAGAGCTTCTGCGCCAACAGCGGGTGCCACGGCAACGAGTGGACGTACGCCGGCTTCAACGCGCCCGGTCTAGCGACGATGTTGGGCATCACACAGGTCGAGGCCGAACCGCTGCTACAGGATTTCGAAGGCGAACCGACCTACACCGTGCTTCAGCCGCTGTTCGATCAGCAGTGCGCGGCGTGTCATGGCCCGAACCCGTCAAAGGGCCTGCGCGTAACCGACTACGCCAGCATGATAGCCGGCAGCGAGACCGGTCCGGTGGTCGTCCCCGGCGACCCGGACGCGAGCGTGCTGATCACGACGCTGAAGGACGGTCACTTTGCGCGGCTCACCCGCCGCCAGCTCGACCTGCTCGTGCAGTGGGTCGCCGACGGCGCGCCGGACTAGTGCCTATGCTTGGTACGGTGTTCCGCTAGAACCCGCCCAACCTAGACCTCGCCCCCGCCTCCCTGCGCTCGACGCCCCTTCTCCAGTTTGGAGAGGGGGTCGGGGGGTGAGGTTTTTGTCGAGCCGTAAGTTCCCGTTGCAGGGCGTCCACAATCGAGGACACAACAAAACAACACGGGAGAGAATCTGCGTATTCTCTCCCGTGCTTTGCATGCGAACAGCCGGTCTGCGATTCCGATGTCCGCTGCAAGAGACGCTGACCGTAACGGCTCCGACGTCATAAAGGTGACGCCTGCGAACCGTCCGGCCGCGCGTTAACCTGTAAACCGTCAAGCCTCCACGAATGTTGCAAATTCGTTATCGGCTAATTGCCGGAATTGCCTTTGCCGCCAGAGTTTCCGGGGTTTTCGGGTCGATTCGGATTGCTTTGACCGCCGCCATTGCCGTTGCTATTGCCGTTTCCGCCGGCGTTGCCCGCACCATTCCCGGAGCCTCGACCATTTCCGCTGCTGTTGCCCGGCGCTTCCGCACCCTCGCAGCGTGCTCGCCATCCGTTGGCGTTTGCCCACGGCGGCGGCGGATTGTCGCAGTCGCCCGGATCGCGCCACAGATCGCCTTCCGGGCCCTCCTCGACCGTATTGTCAGCCTCGTCATCGTTCGCTAGAACGAACGTCTCCGCCCGGATGTTGAACAGATGCGCCCCGCGCACAAGCTCGCCCTCGATACGGATCCGGTCGTTCACGCGCAGCACCTCGAGCAGCGGATCGTCTTCGACCAATTCGATCTCAAGGCCGCTAATCGTCAGCAGGCGGCCGTCAATCGCCTCGACCACCCCCTCCAGCGTGAGGCGCGCAGCACGCTCGACGTTTAGCTCCACCGTGGGTGTGACTGATGGCGCAGCGGTCGGCTCCGGCGTGTCTGACGGCTCGACGGTCGGCGTCGAGGACGGAGGCACCGGCGTCGCGCTTGGCGGAACGGGCGTTGAAGTCAATTCGACTTGCGTCGCAGGCGGGACATCGGTGACAGCCACGATCGGTGTCGCGCTTGGCGGACGCGGCGTCGAGGTCGGCTCGTCGGTGGCGGTGGGCGCAATGTCCGTCGCCGTTCCGGTTTCGGTTACAGCGGCAACAGCGGCGGGCGTGGGTGTGGCGCCCGCGCTGTAGTTGCTCAGCGCGCTGAACAGCCCGAACAGCGCAATCGCGGTTACCGCCGCACTCGCCAGCACAAACGCAGCGTACCGGAGGATCGGACGCGGGCTGCCGCGCGCGGCCGCGGGTACGGCGGCCATGACCTGCGCCTTCATGCGCGCGCGCGCCGCCGGGTCGAGCATCGGCTTGGGGCCGGTCGCAAGGCGCGACGCGGCGCGCACCGCCGGATCGTCCGGCAAGTCAGTCGACACGCGATCGCTGGCGGGCGGCAGGTGCCGGTCGAGCGCGTCGGAAAGGCGGTCGGGGTCGAGATGGTCAGTCATCCGAGACCCCCCGCAGATAGTGCCGCCCTTTGCTTTCGCCGAGCAGTGCAGCGAGCTGAGTCAAAGCACGGTGTTGGATCGACCGTACGGCCGATGAAGACTTACCCATAATCTCCGCCACTTGCTCGTGGCTCTTCCGTTCTACGAACCGAAGCACCAGCAGCATCTGCTGTTCGTCGGTCAAGTGGTTGAGCGCGCCGCGCAAGTCGGCAAGGCGCTCTTGCTCACCCAACGCATCCTCAAGGGACGTGCCGCCGGGAACGGCAAGGTCGTCCTGCAATTCGGTGTGCGGGCGGCGGTGCGACCGCCGACGGGCATCGACGACACGCGCCGATGCGATCCGGTACAGCCATGCCTCGAACGGCACACCGGAATGACGATAAGCGGGCAATCCTTCAACCATCTTCACAAATACGTCCGCGGTGAGATCCTCCGCATCGGCACGGTCTTCGACCCGGTACGACACGTACCGAAAAATCCGCTCGACGTACATCTCGTAGAGGTCGGCAACGGCGTCCGGGTCTCCGCGCTGTGCGCGTTGGATGAGCGGCTCTGTCGCCACCGGGCAATCCTAATCTTCGTCCGTGCAGCGGTGAGCGTCTGCTAGATATACCGCATGCCCCCCGCGAATGTCGCATCTCCGATGATAAACCGGGTTGACAAGTTCCGGCGTTGACGCAAAAAGAGAGAGCGCGGAGGGGGGATCCACGCTCTCTCGTACTTGGCGCTGGGGTCGTGTGCGTTAGTCTCCTGCGGCGACGGGCACCGGTACGCCCAGCGGTTCTTCAACGGTGGTGGTGGTGCGGCTGCGGCCCCATGGGGTGCCCAGCCACTTGAGCAGGAAGAAGTCGGCGCCGATGTAACCTGCGTTCTTCCAGGCGAAGATCAGGACGAGTGCGACCACGAACAGGACCGGGTTGGTGCTCGCCGAGCCGGCCAGCATGAAGTTCATGTTCATGAAGGCACCGAAGAAGGCGGCGATACCGACGAAGGCACCGATGATCAGGGCGACGCCGACCAACAGCTCACCGTAGGCGACCAGCTTGGCGAACCACGTGTAGGCTTCGGCGTCCAACATGGTCTGAAGGAAATCGCGGTACCAGTCGAAGGAAATCGGCGGGCGGCCAGTCTCCGGGATCGCCACGGCGCGTTCCCAGTACCCCTGAAGTGCGGTGCCGTTTTCGGTCCAGCCCGGGACGCCGATCTTGCCGGTCGCCGAGTTGATCCACTGCATGCCCAGCCACACACGGACGGCCAGCCACAGCACCGACATACGCGCATCGGTGAACAGGAACTTCACGAACGGGGGGTCCTCCACAACGCGGTTCTGATTGGCCTTCAGGAACTTCAACATCTCTTGCTCTCCTCGTTTTCGACTTGCCTGCGTTCAATGACACAAGAATAAGTCCAGCCGAGGAGGGCCGGTAGCAGGCAAAACCCTGAAGTTTTGGCGAGGCGCGTCAGGATTTACCCGACACTATTCGAGGTGCTTGTGCTCCATCGCCGAGCGCACGAGCTGGGCGCGCGTCTGCAGGCCGAGCTTCTCCATGCCGCGGGCGCGGTAGGTCTCGACCGTCTTGGTGCTCAAGTACAGTTCGTCGCCGATCTCCGCATTGGTATAGCCGAGCGCCACCCGCTTGAGCACGTCGAACTCGCGTTCCGAAAGCTCGCGCCACGGGTCGCTATCGTCCGGCTGAGCCGCGGCGGACGCCGGGCGCAGCAAGTACTGCGTCATCGCCGGATGCACGTAGATTTCACCGCGCAGCACCGCTTGAATCGCCATAATCAATTCGGTGTCGACGGCCTTCTTCAGCACGTACCCCGCCACACCGGCCTGCATCGCTTGCTGGAAGTAACTGCTGTCGTCGTGCATGGTCAGCACGATGATGCGCGTGTGCGGCGAGCGTTCCATGATCGCCGGAATGACCTCCAGCCCGCTGCCGTGCGGCATGTTCAGGTCGAGCAGCAGCACGTCCGGCGTGTGCCGTTCAACCTGTTCGAGCGCTTCCTGCCCGGTGCTGGCCTCGCCAACCACCTCCCAACCGGGCTGCTTGCTCACCAGCAGATTCAAGCCCGACCGCAAGATCGCGTGATCGTCGGCCAATACGATACGCACACTGTCCGCCATTACGCGTCTTCCTCCGCCGCCTCGTTGCACGGCATTTCGATAAACAGGCTGGCCCCCTGCCCGGGCGCAGACTCGATCGTCAGCGTGCCCCCGAACAGTGCCGCCCGCTCGCGAATGCCGTGCAGGCCGAGGCTGTCACGCCGCTTGGCGACCTGTTCCGGGTCGAAGCCAACGCCGTTGTCCTCGATGATGATTTTGAGCCGTCCGCCCTTGCATGTCACGATCAGGCTGACGGCGCCGGCCTGCGCGTAGCGCGCGATGTTGGTCAATCCCTCCTGTATGATGCGATAGACCGCCGTCTCCTGCTCGAGGGCGAGACGGTGTTCCAACCCGGTGATCACCGCTTCGACTGGGATGTCATGGCGGGTCTGATAATCCTGCACGTAGTTGCGGATCGCGCTGGCAAGGCCGAGGTCGTCCAGCGCGCGCGGGCGAAGCCGCCATGAGATGTCGCGGATTTCATCGAGGGTGTTGGCGATCACGCCGCGCAGGTCGTCCACCTGCGCGCGCACACTGGCGAGGTCGTCAGTCTGCTTGACGTTTTGCAGCCCGACCAACAGCAGCGTCAGCGATTGGCTGGTGCTGTCGTGCAGTTCGCGGGCGATACGCTGGCGCTCGTTCTCCTGCGCGCCGATCACGCCGCTGATGTACTGCTCGCGCAGGCGGTCGCGGTCGATCCGTTCACGTTCGGCCTGCGCCAGCGACTCGGTCATGTGGTTGAACGCCGAGGCCAGCTCGCCGATCTCGTCGTCTGCCCACCGCTCGACGCGCGGGCTGAAGTCGCCTTTTGCGACGGCGTGCGTCGCGCTGACCAGATCGAGCACCGGGCGCGTCAGGATCCATGTCAGAAAGAAGGCCGCGGCGAAACCCACCGCCACCATGACGAGCGTAATCGCCAGCAGCTGCAGCGTGACGCGATCGACCGTCTGCATGATGATGTCGCGAGAGAGGCCAAGCCGGAGCAGGCCGTCGATTTGCGCAATGGCGCTCTGTACTTCGATGGTGTGCCCGTCGTTGACGACGTACACGGCGTGAACGCCGCCATGGTCGTGGGGAACCGCACCATCGGTCGACGCGGCCCGCCCGTCACGCGCGATTTCGTCGCCGCCCGCAGACTGCACGACGATGTAATCCACCAGCGTGTTGTGGCTCTCCGATGAGTAATGGGCACGGCGTTCGGCGAGCGTCAGCCGCAGCGCCATAGGATCGTCGGATTCCATCAGCGCGCCCACGTCTTGCGCGATGCTGTTGGCGAGCGCGATACCCTGTTCTTCTAGACTGCCGGTGAGCGTGTCATCCAAGACGCTGCGCATCTGCAGAATAACGAAGGCGCCCAGCACGAGAATGACGCCGATGACGATGCCCAGCACCTTCACGCGGATACTCACCGCGCCGATCACGTCCCAAACGCGCTGAACGACGCTCGCTTCCGTTTGTCCTGCCATCCCCGGCTGACCCTTCGCTGTCACGAGACACGAGGGTACGCAAGACAGGCCAATAGTTCAAGCGGCGGTCGGCGGGGGATGAATCAATAACAGCGGGCTGGTGCATCGACAACACAGCGCAGCAAGATGCCAATCGGGATGTACCACAAGGCGATAAACAGTCGATCCAAGTTCGGGTAACGCGCGCCCCAGAAATCGTACGGGACACGTTGTGCCATGGCCTAGTTCTCCTCATTGGGAAGCAGCGACATGGTTTGGATCCACACGGCGCGATCGACGGTCATCTTACTCGTCGGTCCTATCCTGAGTCGCACGCACCCACCCGAGGGCGATCAACATGCCGAGCGAGATCAGCAGGAACGGCAGGATGTACTCGAATCGGTTGAGGGCGACAAGAATTGCGATGCCGCCGAGGTTGATCCCAGCGCCGAGCCTGTTGCCAACATCGTACGTGAAGCGCCCCGCACGACGGTATCCGTCGTATGCGTTGTACAGCACCACACACGCCGGCACCGCAATGAAGATCGCCCACCAATTGCCGGTGAGTTCGATCCAACCGCTTTGCATAGCGAGGAATACGACACCGAGCGCGATCAGGATCAGCGCACCGGTCATACGGCGCGAGTTCGGGTCGGCATCGTGCGCGCCAAAACCGTCTTGGTCAGTCTTGACCTTCTGTTGAAACGACATGGGAGGTGTACCCTTTTCAGACTAAGCACACGGACAGGCCATCAACCTGATTCTACGCCTGTATGCAGCCCGTACATTCGGGCGCATTGTCACCCACCATTGATGACGGATGTAACTTTCGCATATCCCGATCCTATGGCTGTGATTCATTGCGGCTCACGTTGCCGCGCAGCGCTCCTCGAGTACCTGTCCACACGTATTTGACACCCCTCGTGCGTAGGGCTAGAATTCAATTGTTCGTACATTCGCACCGCCCCGCGGTAAGGAGGACGCTCCACCGAAACCATCCCGATCCCGTTTCCATTCACCAACGTAGAACCGTCTTCTTCGCTCAAAGATAAGGGAGAACCCAGATGTTCAGACGTTTCGCCCGTCCCATTTCACTGTTCTTGATCCTTCTTTTCGTCTTCGCTGTCCCGATGGCCGGGTCGGCGCAGGATGACATGGTGTTCTACTGGGTGTCGCACGGCGCGCCGACCGACCCGGTGTGGACGTACTTCCTCGAGGGCGCGGTCCAGTGGTCTGAGGACACCGGCCACGAAGTCCGCACCTCGTTCCACAGCGGTGACGTCCCCTCGCATCAGGAAGCGATCCGCGCGGCCATCGCCGCCGGCGCAACCGGCATCGTCACCAGCACCCCGGACCCGGGCAGCTTGACCGAAGTCATCGCGGAAGCGCATGCGGCAGGCATCCCGGTCATCATCATCAACACTGAAGACAAGGACAGCGGCCGTGATGCCTATGTCGGTGGCGACAACGTCGTCATCGGCCGGCGCTGGGCGCAGTATCTGGTCGACAACGGCTTCGTCACCACCGGCGACTTCGTCTGGATGCCGGTGGAAGTCCCGGGTGCGACCTATCAGGTGCTGGAGACCGAAGGTATCGCCAGTGTGTTCGATCCGCTCGGCATCGAGTACGAAATCACAGAAGCGACGCTCGATCAGGCCGAGATCATCACCCGCATGTCCGATTACCTGACCGCCAACCGTGACCGCATCAGCGCGATCATCGGCCTCGGCGACTTGGTGACCGGCAGCATCGCGCGCGTGTTCGATCAGGTCGGTGTTGCGGCCGGTGACATCCCGGTCGTCGGCTGGGGCAACTCGCCCGAGACCGCGCAAGAAGTCCTCGACGGCTACGTCAACGCCGCCATGTGGCAAGACCCGCAGGCCACCAGCTACATGGGTCTGTCGATGGCCATGATGGCCGCTGTTGGCATCCCGCCCGGCTTCGACATCATCGTCGGCACGCTCTACGAGGCGGACACCGCACAGGTCTACCTCGACATCATGACCGGCAACTAGCCTACAGGATCGGTCGGCATCGCCGGCCGTTTCACGCGGCAAAATGGAATGCTGGGGTGGCCGAAATCGGCCACCCCATGCGGTATGATCTGGCGCAACGCCACTTACAAGGGTTAAGTGCATGCAATCCTCGTCTCCGCTTCGAAGATTCCTTACCGGTCAAGCCTCGACGCCGTTCGGCCAGTTCCTGCAAGGGTTCATCGGCCGGCCGGAGTTCGGCCCCTTTGTACTGCTGATCCTCGAAATAGTCGTTTTTACAGCACGGTCTAACGCGTTCCTTTCGCCCACAAATATCAGCAATCTGCTGGCATTCACGCCTGAGCTGGGCATGATCGCGCTCGGCATGACGATGTTGATGACGTCCGGCGAGTTCGACCTGTCGGTCGGCTCGGTGTTTGGCTTCGCGCCGATCGTCATGTGGACGATCCTCAACACCGGAACCGCATCGCTCGAAGTCGGGTTCTTCGTCGCCATCGCGATTGCCGGTGTGATCGGCTTTACCAGCGGCATCTTCGTCACACGCCTGAAAATCCCGTCGTTCCTTGTCACGCTCGGCATGCTGCTGGTCGTGCGCGGCACGGCGCTTTACATCACCGACGGCTTCCCGCAGCGCACGTGGAGCGCCGAAGGCTCGTGGCTCGCCAGCCTGATCGTCGGCGAGCACACCATTGGCAGTATCAAGCTATACGCCTCGGTGATCTGGTTCATCGCCTTCGCGATCATCCTCGCCTATGTGCTCACGCAGACCAAGTTCGGTAACTGGATTCTGGCATCGGGCGGCAACGCGCAGTCGGCACGGGCGCGCGGCGTCAAGGTCGGGCGCACCAAGATCATCCTGTTCATGCTCACTGCTATCATGTCCGCCTTCGCCGGCATCGTCAGTTCGATCCGCGTATCGGCGGCCAACCCCAACAGCGGTACCGGCTACGAGCTTGAAGTGATCGCCATGGTCGTCATCGGCGGTACGGCGCTGACCGGCGGGCGCGGCACGATCATCGGCACCGTGCTCGGTGTGCTGATCCTGCGCCTGATGCGCAATGGCATCGTGCTGATCGGCGTGCCGGGGCTGGCCTACAACATCTTCATTGGCGCGATCATCCTCGGCATGATGGCGCTGCATTCGTGGCTGGAACGCCGCCACAACGCGGGGGTCTAACATGAACGACGAACTCGTACGCATGGAAAACATTTCCAAGTTCTTCGGCCGCGTGCAGGCGTTGAGCGATGTCACCTTCACCGTACGCAAAAACGAGATCGTCGGCCTGCTGGGCGATAACGGCGCCGGTAAGTCGACCCTCATCAAGATTCTGTCCGGCGCGCTTGTCGCCGACAGCGGCACGATCTACATGCACGGAAAGCCGGTCTCGATCCGCAGCACGACCGACGCCATCAAGCTCGGCATCGAGACGATCTATCAGGATTCGGCGCTGGTTACGCAGTTGTCGATCGCGCGCAACCTGTTCCTCGGCCGAGAGCCGACTCAAGGCCCACGCCTGCTCAACCGGATGGATCAGCAGGCGATGAACGCGGCAGCACAGGGCCTGCTCAAGAAAGTCGGTATTCAGAAGGACATCCCGCCCACCACGCCGATCAGTTCGCTTTCCGGCGGTGAGCGGCAGGCGGTCGCCATTGCCCGCGCCATGCACTTCGAAAGCGAACTGATCATCCTCGACGAGCCGACCAACAACCTCGGCGTCGAGGAGACTCAGAGCGTGCTGCGCTTCGTCCGCAACGCCCGCGACTCCGGTCATTCCTGCATCTTCATCGCGCATAACATCCACCACGTGTTTCAGGTGGTCGACCGGATCGTCGTGCTGCGGCGCGGCAAGAAGATCGCCGACGACATCGAGCCGCGCAAGACGACCATCGAGGCCGTCGAGCAGGTCATCATGGGGCATCTGGAAGGCTTGCTGGACGCGCCGCCGCCGGCGTGAGTTGAGCGGAATCGCGCATAGTTGAGTCGGCGTTGTGACCTGAGGGATACCCATGGCCATTCACGACCGATCGTTTGACGAAATGCGCGGCGACTTTGCGGCGATGTGGCGTCTGCTCGATGCCGACTTCGCCCATCGACGCGACGATTACGTGTGGCACGTCAGCCGCCTCGGTGACTGGAAACACGGCCTGTGGAACGAGAAGAAGCTGTTCCCGACGTTCTTCCGCGACTACACGCACCTGTGGCTCGATGCGTTCGATACGCTGCTCGGGTTCGTGCTCTCCGAAAACGCCGACGAGGTCTTCTTCATCGTCACGCGCCCCGGCTACGACTACCTCTACGCCGACATCCTCGACTGGACGATCCGGCACTGGATGCCTCGCTTCGGCAAGCTCACGACCGAAGTGCATGAGGGCCAACAGCACGCGCTGGCCGAACTGGAACGCCGCGGCTTCGGAACGTCCGGCGTGGCCGCCACGACGCGCGTCTACGATCTGAGCGCCACGTCGCCCGCCCCAGCGGAGCTACCGGAGGGCTACCAGATCGTCGACATGGCGCAGAACGGCGACTATCGCGCTAAAGCCGTGCTGAACCTCGACGGCTTTTCCAACCGCGACGACCTGACCGAATTCGATCTGCTGCGCTATGCCTATTCGCGCGAGAATCCGGCCTACGATGCGCGCCTTGACCTGTCGGTCGTCACGCCAAACGGGCTGCACGTCTCGTCATGCGTCGGTTTCGCCGACCCGGCCCACGGCGTGGTCGAAGTGGAGAAGATCGTCACGCACCGGCAGTACCGGCGGATGGGGCTGGCTGAGGCCGCCGTGCGCGAGTGCTTCCGCCGCGTCGCGCGCATGGGAATCACCCGCGCCTACATCACCGGCTACAGCGTCGAGGCCAACGGCTTGTACGAGAAACTCGGGCCGATCAAGTACAAGCGCTGGTACCACTATTCGCTCACGCCGTAACGCCGCAGCAATCGCCATATCGGACTACAATGAACTTGCGCCCTCAGCCCATGACGTAACCCCCGGCGCTTCTGTCAAGCTAGTCGCGAGGATTCAGACCGACATGGACTACGTACCCTTCACCCAACTCGCCGCCGAATTCCTCGAAATCGCGCATGGTCAAGTGTGGGCCGCAGTCGCCACGGTCGACGCGCAGAACCGCCCATGGACACGCACCCTCCACCCGATCTGGTCGCTCGACGACGGCAGTGCGGTCGGCTGGGTGCTCACCAGCAGGTACAGCCTCAAGGCCAAGCACCTCGCGTACAGCCCGTATGCCAGTGTCGCCTATGCCAAGGATCCGGTTCGTCCACTGACCATCGAGTGCCATGCCGCATGGGTGGACGACCGCGCCGAGATCAAGCGTGTGTGGGAATGGTTCAAGCGCACGCCCGAACCACTCGGCTACGATCCCGCGCTGACGTGGCCATCCAGCGACGGCCCGGAAGTCGGCCTGCTCATGTTGACGCCGTGGCGGCTGACGCTCGGTCACCTCGGCGGCCCTTGGCTCGGCTGGCGCGCGGACTGAGACGGTCACTTCACACTGCGTTATAGTCTGTTGTGACGTGCACGGACAGAAGAGGCAATCCGTCAGCGTGGAAACGACCTTCGGCTTTTACGACCTGATCGAGACGTTCGCCAAACCCGGGTGTGCCGTCTGCAATTTGCTGCAGAACGAGACGACCCGCCTGCTCGACTCGATCCTCTACGAATACACCACCGACTCCGGCATACAGGCCGACTTTCGCGACAGCCGCGGCCTGTGCGACGAACACGGCCATCAGCTTGCGCAGATGGGCAACGCCCTCGGCATCGCCGTGCTGTACGAGCACCCCCTCAACGAAGTGCTGCGGATCCTGCGCCGCACTCCGCCGGGTGGCAGCTCGCAGCAGCGGCTGATGAACCGGCTGTTTCCGCAGAACCCGAACGTCGCCATCATCGACGCGCTGACGCCGAGCAAGCCATGCGTCGCCTGCAAGATGCAGTCAGGCGCCGAAACGCGTTACGTCAAAATTCTGAGCGACTTCGTGGACGACGAACGCATGACCGGCGCATTTCGCGCGTCGGACGGGCTGTGCCTGCCGCACTTCACACAAGTGCTGCAGAATACGTACGATGCCCACCGGTCACGCCTGTTGATTACGATCCAGTCGGACATTTGGTCACGCCTGCGTGACGAACTGCGCGAGTTCATGCGGAAAAACGATTATCAGAACGCCGACGAAGCGATCACCACCGCCGAAGGCAACAGTTGGCGGCGGGCGGTGGCGCGTATGGCGGGCGAGCGCGGAGTCTTCAGCCCGCGCCGCACCACCCACTAACGAGAGGTCCATGCCGTAAGGTCCGGCTTATCACGCTGTATCTGGAAGTCATACGCGCACGTACTCATCGCGCAGCCCCACAATTTCACGCGACAGCATGAAGGAGGACCCGCATGACGGATCAGGCAGACGGTGGAGTCATCGGCATCACTGGCGCATCGGGCAAGGTTGGCCGGCGCGTCGCCGAGCGGCTTGCCAAGCGAGGCTTGCCACTGCGGCTGATCGTACGCGACGAGTCTCGAGCGCCCAAGCTGCCGACCTCGACGGTGGCCGTCGCGTCCGACTACACCGACCGTCCCGCAATGGTCGCGGCGCTCTCCGGCGTATCGACCATGCTGCTCGTGTCTGCTCACGAAGGCGGCGACCGCGTGCAGGTGCACAAGGCCGCGATCGACGCCGGGGTCGAGGCAGGCGTCCAGCGCATCGTGTACCTGTCGTTCCTTAACGCCGCGCCGGATGCGACCTTCATCCTCGCCCGCGATCACTACCACACCGAGCAGGCGGTCCGCGCGACCGGCCTCGATTTCACGTTATTACGCAACAGCCTGTATGCCGACGTGATGCCGGGGTTTTTCGGCAAGGATGGAGTCGTGCGCGGGCCAGCGGGCGATGGGCGCATCTCGGTCGTCACGCGCGACGACATCGCCGACGTCGCGGCGGTCGTCCTCGCCGATCCGTCCTATAACGGCCAGACGATCAACAACACCGGTCCCGAGGCGTTGTCCTTCACCGAGATGGCAGCGATCCTCACCGAGATCACCGAGCGCCCGTGCCGTTTCTACGACGAGACGATGGACGAAGCGCGCCAGTCGCGCTCGGTCTACGGCGCGCCTGAGAAGATCGTGGACGGGTGGATCAGCACGTACACGGCGGTCAAGGCGGGCGAACTCGACTTCGTCGGCGACGACGTGCGGCGCATCACCGGCCACGCGCCGCTGAGCTTCCGCGAATTTCTCGCCCGCTATCCCCAAAGCTACGCGCATCTCGTGGACAGCTACGAACCGCGCTGAGGTTGGGGCGCTGACCCAAACCCAGCCAGAAGGCTTTCGCCTTCTGGACTCCCATACTTGTAAAAGAGATCGCGCATGTGACCTCTTCTACAGTTACGGGGTCAAGGGGTGCAAATCTCTTGTGGAGGTTTGAAGGCGAAGCCTCTGCACGCAGCTACGCGCGCTCCAGCGCCGCGGCCTGTTCGCAGATGACGTCGATGGCGAGGTCGATAGTGTCTTTGTGGGTGTGATACGCCAGCACGGCAAGCCGGATCCAGAACACGCCGTCGATGCGCGTCGATGAGAGGAACACGCGGCCGTCGCGCTTGACCGCCTCGACCAACTGCGCGTTGAAGGCGTCAGCGTCACCGCGCGCCGGCACGTAGCGCCACAACACGACCGACAGGTCGGGTTCTGGCCCGACCTCGAAACCGTCGGCTTCCGCCATACGGGCACGGAAATAGCGGGCCAGCAGCATCTTCTCTTCGAGGGCGGCGGCGAACGGGCGCGTCCCGAATAGTTTTAATGGGAGCCACACGCGCAGTCCTCGAAAACTGCGTGTCAGCTCCGGCGACAGGTCGGCTGGCGACAACTCCTCGCCGCCTTCCACGTCCTGCAAGTAGCTCGGCGAATAGTGGTGCGAGGCCAGCATCGTGCGTCGGTCTTTGATCAGCACGGCGCCCGACCCCCACGGCAGGAACAGGCTCTTGTGCGGGTCCATGATGACCGAGTCCGACCGTTCGATCCCGCGCAGGCGTTCGCGCCCCGGCTCGCACAGCGCGAAGAACGCGCCGTATGCCCCATCGACGTGGAACCACAACCCTCGATCATGCGCGATCTGGCCGATCTCGGTCAGCGGATCGACCGCGCCGGTGTTGGTCGCGCCGGCGTTCGCCACGACCAGCCACGGATTGAGGCCGGCCTGCCGGTCGGCGTCAATCTGCGCTGCGAGCGCGTCGGGCCGCATGTGATACGCCGCGTCCATGTCAATCAGGCGCATGACGACCTCGGTAAACCCGGCGATCCGCAGCGCCTTGTCGATCGAGTGGTGGCGCTCGCCGGACAGATACACCACGCTGCGGGCGTAATCCTTCGGTTTCAGGCCGTGGGCGTCGCGCGCCGTCACGACGCTGGTCAGGTTGGCGATACTGCCGCCGGTCGTCAGGTTTCCGGCCGCGTCGGCAGGATAGCCGACCATCTCGCCCATCCAGCGCAGCAGCATGTTTTCTAGCCGCACCGCCCCGGGCGCGACGAAGAAGATGCCGGAATACAGGTTGGTCACCGCGCTCAAGTAATCGCCCAGCGCGGCCGGATACAGCCCGCCGGCGGGGATATAGGCCAGATGCCCCGGCGCGGTCGGGTTCAAGCCCGGGCTGTCGACGTGCCGGTGCAGCAGGCGCAGCGCCTCGCCGATGTCGATCGGGTCCGGCGAGATCGGCGCGTCGAGGATGCCCGCGCCCATGTCGTCGGTGTACTGATACATCGGCCGGCCCGGCGACTCGCGATAGAAGCGGTCGACGTAAGCGACGACCTCGCCGGTCAGGTGTTGGCGCTGCGCGGCGCTCAGTTCCAGCGCGCGGGCTTGAGATTCCAATTGGTCGAGACGATCAAACATCGGGTCTGCTTTCGGGTCGTTACGCACCGTGTGATGATAGTCCCTTTCACAGACACCGAACAACCGTAGAACACCGCGGATGTCGTGCCTGTCATTCCGTTCAGACCGCGATCCCAGTGGCACGCGGTACAATCGGTCGCAACTATGCGACTAGGAGTCACGATCATGGCAATTCCGAAAATTCCCTTTGGACGAACCGGCCACCTCAGCTCGCGCACGCTGTTCGGCGCGGTCGCGCTCGGCACTGTCACGCAAGACGTGGCCGACCGCACGCTCGATCTGCTGCTTGAATACGGCATCAACCACATCGACACCGCCGCCAGCTACGGCGACTCCGAGCTGCGCATCGGCCCGTGGATGGCGCAGCACCGCAAAGACTTCTTCCTCGCCACCAAGACTGGCAAGCGTACCTACGCCGAAGCCCGCGAAGAGTTCCACAAGTCGCTCGACCGCCTGCGCGTCGACTCGGTCGACCTGATCCAGATGCACTACCTCGTCGCTGAAGACGAGTGGAAGGTCGCCATGGGCCCCGGCGGCGCGCTCGAGTATCTGGTCGAGGCCCGCGATCAAGGGCTGGTCAAGCACATCGGAGTCACCGGCCACGATGTCGAAGTTACGCACAGCCACCTCAACAGCCTCGAAGCGTTCGACTTCGACTCGGTGCTGCTGCCGTACAACTACATCATGATGAAGAATCCGGCCTATGCCGCCGGCTTCAACGCGGTGCTGGCACTGGCGCAGTCGCGCGGGATCGCCGTGCAGACAATCAAGGCAATTACGCGCAGGCCGTATCACGGCGAGCACACCCACGCCGTGTGGTACGAGCCGCTCACCCGCCAAGACGCCATCGATAAGGCCGTACACTGGGTGCTGGGTCAGCCCGACATCTTCCTCAACACCGTCGGCGATGTCACCCTGCTGCCGAAGGTCTTGGACGCGGCCAATCGCTTCGTGTCGCGCCCGACCAACGCCGAGATGGACGCGATCATCACCGAATGGGCGATGGAGCCGCTGTTTACGTAGTCGGTGGTGCGCCGCACCACACCCCGCCAAACCGACACGCAGACCTCGCCCCCGGCCTCTCAAGGCTGAAGAGGGAGAACGACACGCGCCGGACACGATGATCCTTTTCCGAGGCGGAGAGGCGTTGGAGTGACGTTTTCCGAAGCGTAAAGCCGCCACAGCGGTTGCCAGAAAACGAACATTCGTGCTAAAGTCAGTTAACCGCGAGTGAGCGAGGGGACGTGTTTGTCATGGCCGAGAACAAGACCAGACCGACCGCAGAAAGCGTGCAGGCGTTTCTGGACGGCGTCGAGAACAAGCGCAGGCGCGAGGACGGTCTCGCCCTTCTGCATATGATGCAGGAAGCTACCGGCGAAGAGCCTGTCATGTGGGGGCCGTCGATCATCGGCTTCGGCAAGTACCACTACACGTACGAAAGCGGGCGCGAAGGCGACTCCCCGGTGATCGCGTTTTCCCCGCGCAAGGCGAGCCTGACGCTCTACATCGATATGGACTTCGACGGCTACGACGCCCTGATGGACAAGCTCGGCAAGCACACGACGAGCAAGGCCTGCCTGTACATTAACAAGCTGGCCGACGTCGATATGGACGTGCTGCGCAAAGTGATCCACAAGTCGGTCGAGCACACGCGCAAGACCAATCCGAGCTAAGCTCCCGAATTAGCGGGTCATAGAGGCTTCGCCTCCACAGATGCACCAAAGGGCTTACGCCCTCTGGACTCCCTTTCCCGCGGAATAATGCCGCTGGCAGCATTATTCCGCGAGTAACGAGGTAGGAGTGTAAACTCCTGACGGGGTTTGGGGCAGCGCCCCAAGGTTCGGCTAGACGCCCGGCGTCGGGTTGGAGACGGCCTCGACACGCACCGTCTGCCCGGCCTCGAACACAATCGGCACGACGGCCAAATCACCGCGCCGCTCGACCTCGGCGCGTACGTCGCCGTCAACCCGCACCGTGACGTCGCTGCCGGTGAAGCGGATGTACAGCGTTCGCTTACCGGTCACGGTCGCACGATATTCGATCACCGTGCGCGTCGGGTTGACCTCCAGCTTGAGCAGCGGCAGGTCGAGCACGAACCGTTCACGCGGGACGTGCGGCTGAATCAGCAGGCCGTCGCCTTCTGGCGCGGGTTCGATGCCGCACACGCGCAGCAGTCCCAACAAGGCCATCGCGTCCTGATTGGCGTTCATGATCGGAAAATCGGTCATCGGTGTGACGAAGCTCGACCACGTCCAGCCCGGCTGATCGGCGGCGGTGCCGTTCACGCCGTCCGGCCCCGACCACGTGTTAATCCACACATTTGGATAAGCGGTCGAGTGCGCCGCGTAAGTGTTGCGGTTGAGCGAGCGCCACGCCAGATGGTGCCGCCCTGTGCGCGAATAGCCCCACGTCGCCAATTGGGACACCGCTGGCCACACCATGCCGCCCGGCAGCAGTGCAGCGCCCACCGGCGAGGGCCGATCGAGGTGGTAATCCACGCTCTCGATCACAGCCGACAGCCGGCTTGCCTCCGCCGCATCCGCGCAGATTAGCGGCCACACCTGCGCCTCCAGCCACAAGTCGCCGATGACGACTGGCCGGTTGTGCACGTCGCGCAGCACGGCGCGGTTGTACCAGCCTTTGGCGTTCCACTGCACCCGTACGCCTGCACGCATGCGTTCAAGCCGGCCGTCGGCGTCGATCACCTCGCGGATGCCCGGGTCGCGTTCATTCAGAATTTCGCTTAGCAGCGGCAGCACATACAGCGCCATGTGCGTATTGGGCACCGATTCGCCGCTCTCCTTCGAGTTACCGTAGGTCGCGCCGAACGGCCCCGGCCCGTCGCGGATGGCGCTTTCCAGCACGATCGAATCCGACCAATCGCCAGAGCCGACCTTGACCAGATCGTGCTCGCCGATGCCGTTGACCTCGAACAGGTGGTGCAGCGCCCTATGCACGTGGTCGAGCACCGTCGCGCCGGGTGGCGATTGGCTGGGCGGATAGAACGGCACCGCCTCGTCGAGAAACGCCATGTCCCCGGTTGCGCTCAGGTATTCGCACAGCGCCAGCAGGAAGAACAGATCGAGGTCGGACGGCTTGGTGTGCAGGTCAAGTCCGTTGGAGACGGCGCCGTGCCCGTTGAACGAGTACATGATCTGGCCGGTCTGCGCGTCAGTCACGCGCATGATCAGGCGCAGCATGTCGCGAGCCAGCGCAGGATCGAGATAAGCCGCCGGCAGCGCGAACAAGGCTTGGTCGCGCGGGGCGCCGTCCGCGCCGTGCAAGTACAGATAGGCCGATCCCTGCGGCACGATGAATACGTTGTGGAACGCGAGATACACCGTCGATGACAGCATGTAATAGGCGTGCCACGCCATCTCGCGGTGCAGCACCGGGTCTTGACCGGTATCGAAATACGCGAGGTTGTCCTTCCACGCCGCACGCGTCTCGTCCAGCACGTCGGCGGGCTGCTTGAGCGCCGTCAGCATGTCGAGCGATTCATCGGGGCGCGCCATGCCGTATGCAAAGCGCATCTTCACGCGCTCGCCGGGCTGCACGGTGAGGTCGCGCCGAATGACGAAGCAGTACGGCATCGGGTCGTTGCGATTGTCGCGCGGAAGCGTGTCCCCGGGTCTGCGCTGTACGACCGCATCGGGCTGGCGAGCGCCGCCTTTGCCGAAAAACGTCATCTTGTTGACGTACACCGCCGCCTGCGCCCCGTCGAGATCGGCGAGGAACACGTTGGCCGGATCCCAGTCGATCTCGCTCGGCTGATCGGGCGACGGCGCGCTTTGCGGGCGTGGCTGGCGAATCTGCTGCCGGAAGCGCAGGGCCGAAGCGTCTTCGTCCCACTCCACTGACGGGATGAAGAAGCGGTTGAGGCCACGGCGCACCGAATCGCTTGATGGAGCAAACGCGCCGCTGCGCAGCCATTGGAGCTGAAGCTGCTGGATATTGACGTCCCAGTACTCGTAGTACTGCAGCTCGACCGGCGACCCGCCGAGATTTTCGATTTCGACATCAGCGATCAGCGCGGGTATATCGCCGTACGGCGCGATGACGTGCCGGTTGACGCGTATATCGCGGTAGGTCGTCTCGTGCTCGAAGTAACCCATCCCGAACACGCGGCGGGTTTCCGCGCCGGGCGGACGGAAGCGGAACGCCGTCGCCCATGTCTCGGTGCCGTCGTTGATGTAGCCGAACCCGCCGGCGTACGCATGGCGTTCATCGGCCTGCTGCCCCTGCGCCGTCGCGTCGATTTCGCCCGACGGCACGTCCGGCACGGGGCTGGGTTGTCCGGCCTGTGCAGCGCCCCCGGGCGGGACGACCCCGCGCGGCGGCGCATTGGTGCTCGTATCGACCCCCTGCGCCGACGCCGAAAACGGCCGGAACGCAGGCGGAATACGCCGGAACGAGCGTGTCACGAACAGCAGGATCGCGCGAACAATGCGATACAGGAACACCCGCAGCGAGAACATCGGCGGCAGTACGTCCTCGGCCTCGTAGCGGTTGACGATCACACCGCCGCGATCGCACGCATATACCTGCACCGTGCCGTCGTTGGACGCCATCGCGGTGATGCGCCGGTTGCCGACCTGATGCCAGTGATCGCGCCGTTCGTCACCTGCGGTGGTGCGATACACCGCGCGCGGATCGTTGAATTGATCCATTTCGTACTGATACGCGGGCAGGCCGGCGTTGTCCACGATCCAGCGGCCAAAGCTGCCGCTGCCCTCCTCGGTCGGGACAAACGCGCGCGGGTCGTCCGCCTGCGCGCTGAGCGGCACGGCGGTATCGAGCGGGCGCTGCTGCAACAGCCAGCGCTCGAGCTGTCGCACGCGGCCCGGTGGCCGGCATTCTGCTGCTTCCTGAAACGCTGTGCGTTGATTGTCGGTTATAGGCATGTTGATCCCAATAATCGTATTCGTTCCAAAGGTGAGGCAGATTATGGGTGCCCGATTCGCGTAGGGACACGGCACTGCCGTGTCCAAGAAGGGCGACCCGGCGGGTCGCCCCTACATACCGTCCTGATCCTTCCGTCTGCCAACGTGTTACCCATGTCTCCGAACGTTGTGTCCTCCCACACTATGTCCCCCGTCTACCTGCCGCGGGTTGGGGTGGAAGCCTTGTCCTGCCCCTCCCGCCAATGATGTCCACCCCGTCACTGGCAACTGACATCTGACTCCTGAAAACTTCCCTTGTCATTGCACGAACTGCGCGGCGTAATGCGCCATCGTCATCACCGTCAACTGCGGGTTGACCGTCGTGGAGGTCGGGAACACGCTGGCGTCGCACACGTACAGGTTACTGTACCCGAACACCTTGAAGTCCGGGCCGATCACGCTGTCCGTCGGGGACGATCCGATCGCGTTGCCGCCCTGCGGGTGCCCCGTCCCGAGCAGGATGTCATAATCGTGCTTGACGAGATCCCGCAGCGCGTCGACCTGACTTTGCGCGCGCAGCACGGCGCTCTCGTTGACGTACGGCTGATAACGGCGGGTCGTGGCGTACACCTCCAACGCGCCGCCGGTGAAGAAGATGTTGCCCAACATCACCAGCGCATCGACCAGTTTGGTCAGATCGCCTTGCGTCGGTTGAACACGACATCCGGACCGCCGCTGATCAGCGCGGGGACGATATGCGCGTTCGACTCCGTCCCGACCAGCACGCCCACCGCCGCGATCCGGTCGTAGTTCTGCATGTTGCGGAAGTGCGTGTCGAGCCAACCGGGCATCGTGAGCGCCTGCGCCACCGGCGGGTTGTACCACGTCTCGTACACGAAGCCGGGGTGATCGTGCACCTTCAGGTAGTGTGCGATCTGCACGCCGTCGTACGCGTTGACCTTCTGATTGAACAACGCGTGCAGGGGGCTCCCCATGTTGAACGACAATCCCTTGCCGACCGGCAGCTTGGCCGCCTTGCCGATCCCGCTTTGCATCAACAGCCAGCTCGAGTGGATCGTGCCGCCGCTGACGACGACCGTCTTCGGGTTGCGCACGAGCAGCTTGCGCTTGCCGGCAACCTCGGCATGCACCTCGGTGATCTTGCCGCTGCTCTCGGTCAGCTTGGTGACGTTGGCTTCCGAAATGATGCGCATGTTCTCCGCGCCGTGTTTGTGCTGTGCGGCGGGCAGAACCTCGTCCAGCATCGACAGCTTGCGACCGTACTTGCAGCCGATGTTGCAGTAGCCACAGCCGAGGCAGTCCACGATGTTCGCTTCGACCACGTCGTACTCGTAGGCGTCTTCGCGGCCGGCGAAGTACTGCTTCACAGCCGAGGTGATCAGGCTGTCGCCGTGGTTGAGCACCGCGTCGAGCGGCTTGCGCGTCCCCTCGGCGATCTTCTTGATGCGCATACGCGCACGCACCTTCTGCTGCGAGTCGAAGTACGACGCGTCGTCGATCACCTTACCGTTATTGCTGCGCGCGTTCCACGTGTCGATCACGCGCTGCGGCGTGTCGAAGCACACAGCGTTGTTGACGACCGATGTCCCGCCCACGGCGCTGCCTTGCAGGATCGTGAAGCGCAGCGACTGCGAGATTTGCAGCGCGCCGTCGCTGTACAGCCGGCTGATCATGTCGACTTCGTCTTCGTTGAAGTCGTCGGGGTGCACGTACAACCCCTTCTCGAGGATCAACACGCGCCGGCCCTTCTCCAGAAGCTGCTCGGCGAGGATCGCCCCTCCCGGCCCCGACCCGACAATCACCACGTCGGCGTCGTCGATTACGTCGATGCCTTCCTGATCGAGCACCTCCGGCGTCATCACCTTCAACGGCGGATGCGCACGGATCGGCTTGACCTCGAAGTCTTTCTCGCGCTGAGAGAACGGCGTGTAGCCGATCCCGCTGCCGTCTTCGCGTTTCGGCCACACCTCGGGATTGTTGTAGTAGCCCAGATACGTGAGCTGCATATTGAAGCGCATCATCGCTTCCAGCAGGCCGGTGAAGCTCAGCGCGGCGTCCAACTCGCTGCCCGACCGCCCAGTGAAGCGCAGCAGCACCTTGTTAACGTTGCGCATCAACCCATCGAAGAAGCGGTACAGCGCCGACCTGTCCACGATTTGCTGCTTGAAACGGAAATCGACGAACCGCGCGCGTGCCGCCGGATGCATGTACGTGATCGGCGGGCTGAGCCACGCCAGCGGCGAAAGCTGCAAACCCATCATCGCCAGCTTCGCCAACCCGAGCCGGTTGGAGCGGAACGAGCGCATGTAGCTGTCCGTGCGCAGCACGATCTCGTGCGGCGGCACGCGCTCGTGCGTCTTACCCGCGACCAGCGTCTCAGCGATCGCCTCCAGCGCGCGGAACTGCGTCGGGTTCAGGAAGCCGATGTGATCCAGCAGCGCGAGGTTGATGCGCCGGTTGAAATACAGAAACGCGATGATGATCACCACGTCCAACAGCCACGCGCCGAACATGATCACGCCGAGGCCGGCGGTCGCGCCGCCTACCGTCAGACTGTAATCGCCGAACGGCACATAGCCGGACAGCGCGACAATCGATATGGCGATGATCGACCCGGCATGACCGACCACCAGCGCGATGATCATCTGCGCGTGCTGCGAGAACCGGCGCGGATCGTACGCGGCATACAGCGAACACAACCCCAGCACGCCGATCTTGATGGTCGAGCCGACGATCATGAACGGGTTGACGAGCAGATCGGTCATCAGCGCGACATTGAGATACGACGCCAGCACGCTTCCCGCCGCGGCGAACAGGGACGCCAACCCGAACAGTCCGAACACGACGCGGGCAAACGTCTCGGCGCCAGTCATCGGCTTGTCGGTGATCCACGGCAGCCACGGCGGCGCGGGCATCTGCGCCTTGCGCACGAACCACGCCAAGCCTAACACGGCCGCCCCGCAGAACCCGAAACCGAGCAGCAGCGGCGCGTCCTGCATTGGCGGACCCGTGCGCACCGACAGCGCCACGAACGACGCCGCACCGATCAGCAACCCGCCGAACACGACCACGATCATCGCGCGGTAACGGCGCACGTCGGCGGCGGAGCACCATGACAGATACGCCATCAGCCACATGCCGGCGATGGTGTTGGTGACGAAGAACGGCGGCGCGACGAAGAACGGCGCGTCGCGCAGCGCGTAGGGCAGGATCAGCACGGCGAGGCCGAATACGACGAACAGCGCGGCCAGCACGTTCAAATAGGTGGCGAGATTGCGCTCGTCATGGGTGTAGTCGATATCGTTGCTCATCAGACGATCCCCCTCGGCTCGAACTCGACAACGGTCGACAGAATCAAGCATACAACGCTATCGCACGGACCGCTTGCCATCAGAGGACAGTCTGGTTACGCAGTGTTTTGACAACGCGGCAGAATAGACCGATGATGATTGTCAGCGCACCTGCGCGATCGAGGGATAACGGGGGACACCGTCATGGACGCAATTCTGGGAACTGGCAACACCCTGTTCGGATACGCCTTCGTCCTGCTGATCTATCTCGGGTTATGGATCGCCATGCGCCAGTCCGGCCAGAAGTTCGAGCCGGGCTTTCGTCGCACGTTCATCGTGCTATACGTGGCGTGGGCGGTCGGTATCTTCGTCGGCAATTATCTATTCCATTTGCTCGGGATCATGAGCTTCTACCCGTGGTTGAACAACTTCATCCACTCGTTTCTGTGGATCGGCCTCGGACTTGGGTTCCTGTACGCCATCTCGTACAAGCGTCCGCTGTGGGAGCAAATGGTGCTGTTCGCCATCTACAGCCTCGTCGTCAAGTTCGCCGAGCAGCGCATTTTGGGGACGTGGGAGTTCGACCGCTTCTTCTTCATCGAGGGCAACCTCGCCTACATCATCGGCTGGAGCCTGGTCGACGCGGCCTATCCGATCCTGTCCGCGCTGGGGCTGCGGTTCGGCAAACGCTTCATCTCCGGGCTGGTCGAACCGCCGATGAACTTGACGTAACGCGCACGCGTTAATACACCACCACAGTGGCGACCTGCACGGGCCGACGAGCGGACGGCTTCGCCGTGCCACGCCGGTTCCTCGACCGATTTCGAGGGGAACCGCCCAAAAACCGTGCGATAATGCAAGTCCCCAATCATCCGAAGTTCCGGAGGCAAGCCAATGACTCCCCGACGGATGCACCATCGACGTATCGTGGTCTTGGGGTTCGCGCTGGCGCTGATGATGAGTTCATCTGCCGCCCAGACCCCGACACCGACGCCCGGACCCACCGAAACCCCGTTCCCTCCAACATCCACGCCGCTCCCCGGCGCTCCAGACGAATTCTCACTCACGGCGGTCTACCGCTACACCGGGATCACCTTGACCGGCACGCCCGGCAATGCTACCGAGTGCCAGAATCCGCAGATCGTCGCCAGCCCCGGCCAGCCTGAGATCGATCGGGTCGAACTGTATCACGTCCCTTCGAACGTCAGTACGGCAAGCAGTTATGGGCACATCGTCGCAGTCTATACCACAGTACCGTTTGCCGAGTGGAGCAGCGGATCGGAGTTCGCGGCGATCACCGTCCGCGCGCTCACCGTCAACGGGCAGACCGAACACCGCCTGTATCAGGTGCGGAATGGCGAGTCGACATCCGGTGCCTCGGACAACGGCAACCGGATCGCTGACGGCACCAGTGACCTCGCCGCCGTCAGCCCGGACGGCGCATACCTGCTGTTCGCCTTGCCCGAGGAGACATCACAAATCGCCGTGCGCCTGTTTTACGGCGCGGGTGATGGCGCGGCGACGATCTGCGACGCGGTGCCGGACAGCGGCCCCGCTTCACTCCCGGCACGCTGGCTCGCACCCAGCAACCTGCCCTCGCTTGTCTCGATCACCGACGCGCCGGACGATGTGGTGCAGTGCGGCGTCGGCGGCAGCATCACATCGCCTGAGGCGGACATCACAGCGGTTGCAGTACATCCCGCGCCGGACACATCGCCCTTCCCGAACGGTTACCTCGTGGAGATACAGACCGCCGCTGACCCGACCGCGATGATCCAATCCGCCGCGAGCTATACGGCCTACCTGAACCTCACCCGCGAAGGCGGGTTGGAGGAGAACTGGCTCTACAGCGCCGTGAACGGCACGTTCTCCTCGCGCGTGCTGGCCGCCGACAATACGCCGGTCAACGAGACTTCGCGTTGGGGCGATTTCACGGGTACGTCGATGGCCGACCCGAACCTGTCCAACCGATTCGTGTTCAACATCCCCGGCGACGTCACCGCGATCACGGCGCGCACGGCACTTACCGTCGCGCAAGGCGATCCGCAGGCGTGCGATCAAGCCCCCGGCGGCGGCACACGTCTGCCGCTGCCGCCGGTGTGGGTCGTGTCCGGCGACACGCCGGTGGTCGGCAGCTTCGACGATCCCGCGGGCGACGTGGTGGAAGTCGACACCGGAAATTCGGTCGCCGCGCCCGCAATCGACCTGACCACGGTTGACATCATCGAGGCGTCGGCGCTGGGCGAACCGCGAACGGTACGGGTCAAGCTAGGCCCGCCCGGCGACACCATCGACCGGCGTGTGCGACTGACTTACGAGAGTGATGCCGGTGGTATTGTCATCAGCGAGGTCACCGAGACTGGAGCGATCGTGACCACCGGAGACGGTTTTCCGGTGCTTACACCCAACGAACGTCCCGCCTATCTGGATGCAGCGACCGAGACCGCTGTTTTCACGATCTCCCCGAATGCAGCGAATCTGACTGTTGAGACGACAGCGAACACGGCCGAAGGAATCACCGCACGGGACATCATACCGAATACCACGGTAATTGTGGTGCCGCAGGCGGAACCCACACTTCCGGAATTGCCCTTCGGCGTTGTTCTATGTCCGCCGCTCGATCGCCTTCCTCCCCGCAGCGCGTTGTGGACCGATATCAATGAGGCAGCAGACAACTGGGATCTTGCCCGCCGGCGCGCGCTCTATGGCGACGTTGACCTCGGCACTCCACCAGAAACGTACATTTTCGACTCCAGTCAGCGGTTCCTTCAACTCACCGACCCCAACCAACCGTTCCACCCGTACCGCAATCCGCTGATCTTCCGCGATCACTGCGTCGATCCGATCCCCGTCAGCGAATCCACGCCGACACCGCCTCCACCTGCGCGCGCGCCCGAGTCCGCCGAAATTTCCGACCCGATGAACGATCTCGTGCTGTGCCAGTCGCCCAACCCGGCTGAAGGCACGCATCCGTCCGACATCCTGCGCGTCACGGTTGGGCGCATACCGGGTGTGTCGAGCGCGACCTACGGATATGTCGTCGGCGTATATACAGCCACGCCGTTCGAGAGCCTAATGGATGATGCGTACAGCGCGGCGGTCTCCGTGCGGGGCGTGACAGCCAGCGGGACCCGCGCCAACCGTCTCATCGAGGTCCATGACGGCAACCTGCGGCTCGGGGCGACGGACGACAACGGCAACCTGATCGGCGGCACGAGTAATCTCGTCGATTACGGGGCCGACGGCGCGGCGCTGGTCTACTTGCCGGAAACGACGATGCAGATTCAGGTCAGGACGTTCTACACCGACGAAGCCGGTCAGCCCACCTTGTGCGACGATCTCGAGACCGTAGACCTGCGCGACCTAATGGAAAGCGAGACCCTCGGCGATCTGCTCGATCGGCTAGGCGTCTACGTCTGCCCGCCGCTCGATCAAGTCCTCGACCGGTCGACACCGCTGAGCAGTCAGGACGCGGTGGTCGCGGCGGTGCGCGCGCTTACGGCAGGGGGCTACACGCCGGGCTTGGGCAACGCCCTGAGGCTGGCAAACCCAAACCGGCCGTTCCATCCGCTGTTCAACCCGCTGATGCTGTTCGATTCGTGTGCTGGCGATGTGTGAGCGCATGCTTGGATGAATCGAAACGCGGCCCGGATCGTCAGTGGATCCGGGCCGCGCTGCGTCTCGTTGTGGCTTACGCGACCGTTATGACCACGTTGCCGCGCTTGTTCCCGCTGTCGACGTAGCGGTGCGCTTCGGCGGTCTGTTCGAGCGGGTAGCTTCGATCGATCACCGGCTTTACCTTGCCCGCCTCGATCAACTGCTTGAGTGCCTCAAGATCGGCCGCGGATTGCTCCGGCGTCGACGCGAACACGTGCTTGCTGCCGGTCATGGTCGTCACGAGACCGCGCAGCTTCTGAATCAGGCCGGATGTCGCCAGCAGGTAGTGGCCATTCGGGTTGATCCGCCGCAGCGTGCCCGTAAACGGCGTCTTGCCCATCACATCGAGGACGACATCGTACGTTTCAGGCAGACGCGTGAAGTCCTGTTGGGTGTAGTCGATGACGTGGTCGGCACCGGCAGCCTGCATCGTGTCGAACTTGGCTGCGACGTCGATGCCGGTGACCTCTGCGCCGCGCGCCTTGGCGATCTGAATAGCGAACGTCCCGATGCTGCCCCCTGCGCCGACGATCAGCACCTTCTGTCCCGGCTGAATGTTCGCATGGCTCAGGAAGTGCAGCGCCTCGATTCCGGCTGTCGGCACAGTCGCGGCTTCTTCGAATGTGATCCCATCCGGCTTGAGCGCGACCGCGCCGTTTTCCGGCACGCGGGCGTACTCGGCGTATCCGCCAAAGCCGATCCCCGTGGCGGCGAATACCGCGTCCCCTACTTTGAAGCGCGTTACGGCGCTCCCGACTTCCTCGACCACGCCGGCCAGTTCCTGACCGAGGACGATGTTCCGCGGCCGCAGCAGCCCCATGTACAGGCGCATCGGCAGCACCAGCCACGGCGAGATCTTCGCCTGCCGGATTTCGCTGTCTCCGGCGGTCACCGTCGCGGCGTGGACGCGCACCAGAATCTCGTTGTCTTTAGGCTGTGGCTTCGCGATGTCCGTGAGGCGCAGGCCGTCCGGCGATCCGTATTGCGTCCAAACGATGGCTTTCATGAGGCTTCCTCCCCAGTACGACGCGTGGCGGTGCGGGTGTGCGTGGCGGCTAGGCCACGGCGAGGACGACGCTGCCCGTGCGATCACCGGACTCGACGTAGCGGTGCGCGGCGGCAGCCTGCTCGAGCGGGAAGCTGCGATCAACGGCCGACTTGAGCGCGCCGGCTTCGATCAGCTCCTTGATGACGTCCAAATCCCCCGGCTTGTCGAACGCCAGCGCGCAAATCACCTGCTTGCCGCCGGTGAAGCGGGTGCGCAGCATCTGAAACACCTGCTTCATCTTGAAGCTCGCCAGCATGTAGATCCCGTTCGGTGTCAGCGCACGCTTGGCCTTCTCAAACGAGCTTTTGCGGATCACGTCGAGGATCAAGTCGTACTGCTCGCCGCGGGCCGTGAAGTCCTCACGAGTGTAGTCGATCGTCTTGTCCGCGCCCAACGCTTCCAGCATCGGGATGCGCTTGCTACCGGCCACACCCGTGACCTCTGCGCCGTAGTGCTTGGCGAGCTGCATCGCTGCCGAACCAATGCTACCGGATGCGCCGTTGATCAGCACCTTTTGCCCGGGCTGAATGTTGGCCTTCTTGAGCAGGTTCAGCGCCGTGATCGCGCCGTACGGGATGCTCGCCGCTTCCTCGAACGTCATATTGGACGGCATCGGCGCGATCGGGCTGTCCTCTGGCGCGGTGATGTATTCGGCGTAGGTGCCCATCGTCTGCCCGCGGTAGCCGAACACCTTATCGCCCGCCTTGAAGCGTGTCACGTCCTTGCCGACGCCCTCGATCACACCGGCATATTCGCTGCCGAGGATCGACTTCGTCGGCCGGCGCAGACCGAACGCGAAGCGCGTCGGAACGTAGAAGAGGAACGGCATCGTGAACCGTGCCGGCGACCACGCCGACATATTACGCGCGATCAGGTCGCCAAAATTGACCGTGGTGGCGTGAACGCGCACCAGCACTTCGTTATCCTTCGGCGTCGGCTTCTCGACACCACTCACATGCAGCACGTCCGGCGATCCGAACTCGGTGTACACAACAGCTTTCATGGGGTTCCCTCTCTTCGGGCTATTCGGCATCGTTCGTTTTCGACTCTACGCGGGTCACAGACAGGAGTTTCAGGCCGGAGTCGCGCACCTTGCGCAGCAGGCCGAACAGTGTCGCTTGATCGGCCACACGCCCGGTCAGCAGCGTTTCGCCGCCTTCCTCCAGCGTGATGCTCAGCCCCTCGAACCAGTCGCTCCAGTTGTCGGTCAGATGGCCGTCAAGCCGGATCTGATAGACCGTGTCGCGGTCGGTGTCGTACTGCGGGGTGTGCGTGGGTACCATGTCCTCGTGTCCGTGTCGGCGGGTCGAACCCTCGATGCCATCTCCTTGCTATACCTACAGCGTACCGGCGCTGAGGTGTTGTCGAATAGACACCGAAGTGTCGTTTGAAGTGTTGTTGTGGCGCGGCCCCAAACCCCGGCAGGAGTTTGCACTCCTGCACCTCGTTACCCACGGTTCGATGCTGGGAACGGCATCGAACCGCAGAAACGGGAGTCCAGAGGGCGCAAGCCGTTTGGGCCAGACAGGCGTGGAGGCGAAGCCTCCGCAGATGACGGAACTAGATTAAGCCGAGTTCGCGGGCGCGGGCTATGGCCTCGGTACGGCGCTGCACACCCAGCTTGCCGAAGATACGGCGGTTGTGCCCCTTGACGGTGTCGAGCGCCAGAAACAGCCGTTCGGCGATCTCGGCGTTGGAGAGGCCGGCGGCGACGAGCTCCAGCACTTCCATCTCGCGGTCGCTGAGCGGCTCGATCAGCCCCTGCGCTGCGGACGGTGGCGTGTGGGCTATGCCGCGGTCGAAGGCGCCCAGCAGGCGACGCGTGTAAGTCGGCGTGATCCCATGCCGGTCGGCCTCGGTCAACAGGCGCACCATCGGCGGTCCTTCGTCGACGAACATCTGCACGAAGCCGGCGCGTTCGGCCAGTTCGAGGGCCTGCCGGAACGGCTTCAGCGCAGCGGCGGCGCCGTCATGGTCGGCAGTCGCCAGCGCACGCAGCATGAGGCATTCGGCCGCGGTGCCAGCGCGAGCGCCGTCCTCGGCCGCGCACAGCACGCGATCCAGCAGCTCGAGCGCGGTGTCGAGCGTCCCGTTGCGCGGATCGACGCGGTGCTGCGCGATCAACAACCGCGCCAGCGTGAGGGCCTCGAACTCGCGCAAATACGTGATATCCATGTCCGCCGCTATACCATACGTGCGCGCCCAATCGGCAGCCTCGGTGAGCTTGCCCTGCCGAGTCCATACCCGCGCTTTGAGTGCCGCGACCGGTCGCACGTTCGGCAGCGGCGACGGTTTGTACTCGTGTTCGGCATCCTCCAGATGCTCGAGCGCCCCGTCGAGGTCGCCGGTCACCTCGCACATGCGCGCCTGCGTAACCGCCAACCGGTACGGCCAGTCGTTGAGCGTATTGACGGTCACAAGCGTCTCGGCGGTGTGTAGGTTGGTCACCGCCTCGTCCAATTCGCCCCGTTCGATGTGCAGCGCCGCCAAACCGCGGTAGATGTCCTGCGTGCTCAACGGCGGCGGATCGCCCAACTGGCGCGCGATGGCGAGCGCCTCGTCGAACGATTTGAGCGCCTCCGTCAAGCGGCCAAGGGCAATCCGAATATCGTAGAGGATGAACGCGATGCCGACCGCGTCATGGATCACGCCGGCGTCCAGCATCGTTGTGCGGAACTCTTCCAGCGCGCGATCGGCCATCTCCAAATCGCCGTTGGCCCAATACGCGACCCCCGTCAGCGCCACCGCTTGCCGGTAGCTCGGATCGTCCACTCGCGCCGAAAGCTCGCGCGCACGCTTCGCGTGGATGAGCGCCGCTGCAGTATCGCCCATGGTCAGCGCACGGTAGGCGCGTGCGCCGGCAATCGCCCCGGGCAGGCCGCGGAACAGCTTCTCGTCCACGACCACTACGTCGGCCGGAAGTTCATCCGGATCGCGCCCGTCCAGCCATTTCTCCGCATCGATTAAGTGGGCCTCGGCTGCGTCCACATCGCCCATATTGAGCAGCGCCCAGCCATAGCCGAGGCTGAGGACCGGTCGCGCCTGTATCACCTCGTCCGGCAGCGCCCGCACCCAGCGAATCCATGTGTTCGACTGATACATCTCGTCCATCTGCGGCCAAACGCGCTCGATCAAGTCGGCCGAGCGATCCATGTCGCCGGACGCAAGCGCATGCCGAATCGCGTCGGCGTCTTCGCCCTGCTGCTCATACCACACCGAGGCGCGCGCATGCAGCGCCGGCAACTCGGCGGCCTGCGCTTTGGTCGACCGCACGCGCAGGAGTTCGGCGAACAGGTGGTGATAGCGGTACCAGCGCCGCTCGCCGTCGAGCGGGATCAAGAACAGGTTGGCGCGTTCGAGCCGTTCCAGCCTCGCCTGCCCGTCGCCGGGCAAATCGCCGACGACGGCGTCGCACAGCGGCCCACACAAGCGGTCCAGTATCGACGTGCGCAGCAGGAACGTCTGGTCCTGTGCGGATTGGCGGTTCAGCACTTCTTCGACCAGATAGTCCAGCACGAAATGATGGCTGCCTGAAAACGACCGGATGAATCGGGCGGCGTCTTGCCCGCGCTCCGTCACGGCGCCCTGCAGCGCGAGCGCCGCCAACTGCAGCCCGGCGACCCAACCCTCGGTGCGGCTCTCCAGCGCCCTGATGTCCTCCGGCGAGAGCGACAGCCCCATGACGTTCGTCAGGAATCCCGCCGCCTCGTCGGCTGTGAAACGCAGGTCGGCGACCCGCAGTTCTGTCAACTGACCGCGTGCGCGCAGGCGGGCCAGCGGAAGCTGCGGGTCTTCCCGCGTGGCGATGACGAGGTGAAGCTTCGGAGGGAGGTGATCGACGAGAAACGCAAGCGCCTCGTCGACCGGCTGCGAATCGACGCTGTGGTAATCGTCCAACACCAGCACGCACGGGGCAGGCAGCGCAGCGATAGCGTTCAGCAGCAGGGTAAGCAGTGACTCGATGGGCGGAGGCTGCGGCGATTGCAGGGCCTCGAGCACGTCTGCACCGAGGCCGGCGTGAACGGTTTGCAGCGCGGCCACGATATAGGCGAGAAAGCGGGCAGGATCGGCGTCGCCTTCGTCGAGCGACACCCATGCAGCAGGGCGCCCACACCCGGCGGCCCACGCGCTGACCAGCGTCGTCTTGCCGAAACCGGCAGGCGCGGAGATCAACGTCATTTTGCGGTGCAGGCCGGCGTTCAGCTGAACGATCAAGCGGGCGCGGTCAACCGCAGTGGGCCGCGGCGGGGGAATGTACAGCTTCGCGGCCAGAAGTGGCGTAGACATGAGTTGATTATAGGACGCTGGCCGGCTGCCCGCCACCAAGACCTTGTGATGCGAAGGGTGATCAGGAATCAGAGGTCAGTCGCCAGCCCTCCACGACAGGCATTGACGCAGCCCAAGCACGCCTCAAACGCCGCCCCGCTTTCGGGGGACCGTCAACATCACCGCTCGTCCAGAAAGCGACTGGCGGTGCGAATACACCGACCCTGTCACTACTTCGGGTCGTCGGCGTTGTCGCGGAACATCGGCACTGCAAAGTTCAAGAACTTCGCCCACCCCTCGCCGGCCATCAACTTGCGCTGCTCATCGGTCAGTTTTAAGCGAATGTCGCGTTCGCCGGTGTGCAGGTCGATGGTCAGCAGCGGACTGCCGTCGTCCCGGATTTCTTCGAAGCACTGGCGTTCGTAACCCATCGGATTGGCAAGAAACTTTCCCAAACATTGTTCGCAGACGGCGAGTTGGTGGTCGCAAAAATTGCGGTTGATTTTCACGTACATCGTGACACCTCCAAGCCAAGGCTTAGTATTGATGATAGAGACTTCGGCCCTGTTTGTCATTCGGACGCAGCATGACCCGACGCGCTTTTCCACACGGGAGCGCGTGCCATCGGAGCGCGTGTTTTCAGAGAAGCGCAGGACCCCGAACCGCACGCGCACAGGATTGTGGCCGCGTTCAAGTTATGACAATGCGCGCTGAAAATCAGGCCGGACGTCCTACCGGGCAGTGACGCGCGATGTGGCTGGGGCGTCGCTCTGCCCACGCATACTAGTCGTCCGGCGCGATCGCCGGCTCGGCCTCCGACAGCAGAGGCTCGCCCACGAACCGGTCACGGTATCGCTGCAGCATCAGCAGAATGAAGAACGTGAAGATGCTGTTGTACAGCACCGAAAACTGGTTGAAGTAGAACGACAGCGTGTTCGAGAAGGCGAGCGTCACCACCAGCGCGATCATGCCCAGCGCGGATGCCAGCACGTCGCGCCGAATAAGAAACGCCACCATCGCGACCAGCAGCAGCGCGCCGGTGACCAGATCGAGGCCAATCAGGATCAGGTACCAACTGAGGCTGTTGGCGCTGTTGATGTTGGCCGCATCCATGACGATCACCCGCAGCACGTCGGGCAGCGATCCGCCCTCGCCGCCGAGCACTGTCGCCAACACGTACAGCATGAACAGAGACAGCAGGCCGCTCAGCGCAAACAGCACGACCAGCACGGCGCGTGCGATTGGGCGCGGCAGGAACCGCTTCTCGAAACGCGTAATCGCCGCGACGATGCGCGCGGATGGTGTCATGCGGTCGGGCGACAGGTCGATCGAGTCCGCCTGCAGGTACTGCATGATGTGGCGCGCGAGATTGGCGACGTCAGGTCGGGTCGTCCCGTCGGTGATCCGCTGCAATCGGGCCACGAGGTGGTCGCGCTCGCTCACCGACAGGTCGTCCTCCAGCACTTCTTCCAGCTCGCCAAGCACGTAATACATATCGGCATGAACGTCGGTCGACAACTGACGCCGCCGAACGACGAGATAGATCAGCAAGATCGCCAGAAACGCAACGTAAATGATCGGGGCGGCGAGCGGAAAGAAGTAGTCGTTCTGCTGCGTAATGAACTTTCCGATCTCGTCGATGAACAGGCCGGCGCCGACGCCGGCAAGCACTGCCGACACGTCGCGCATCCAGCGGTTCACACACAACAGGGGCAGCAGTACGGCGAAAAGCTGCAGCAAGCCGCCCCACAGCGCATGGGCGAAATGATACGTTTCGTTTCCGAGTTGTGGATAACCCGCGAGTTCGAGATAGACGCGCGTCACGACGACGCACAGCGCGAACGCCAGCGTGAGAATCAGCACATACCGTGCGGCATCCGCCCGCAGCACCGGTTTACGAATCGCCAACATCGCCCCCACCTTTCAACGCCGTGCTCCATGTGCGACGCTGCATCGAACCTAACGCGCAGCGGGCAGAAGCGCAATGGATGTCGGCCGCCACAGCCATCGTGTCTGCACGAAGCGCGGGTCGAATCCGACGCGTCGCGTACGGCTGTTCGCCGCGCCACGCCGGTACTATTGTCCGGCGGTATAATGTTGCGCCATGCAGCCACCGACATCACCGCCCCACACCTCGACCGCGCCCAGCATCACGATCCACGCGCTGCTCACCGACATCCGCGTGCTGCTGCTGCTGTTCGTGTTTCTACGCGTCGGCCTGATGATGGCCTATCCGCCGGTCGGGACGTTCGGTACCGGCGGCCTGACCACCGGCAGCGACCGCGCCTATCACTTCGCGCTGGCGGCGCTCAGCGCCGCCGGCGACTTACCTTTCCGCGATTGGTGGAGCGAGTTCCCGCCGGTGTGGGCGTGGCTGAGCGTGCTGGTCTATCAAGCCCTGCCCAACGTCAACTTCCCGGTGTGGACGGCCGTCATCAGCGCGATCATGCTGGCGTTCGACTGCGCCAACCTGCTGCTGGTGCGCTCGATCGGCTCGCGGCTGTACGGCCGGCCGACCGGTGTGGCGGTGGCGTGGGTCTATGCCATGCTCGCCCTGCCGCTGATTCAACTGTTCTGGAATTTCGAAACACTGGTGGCGTTTTGGCTGCTGCTCGGCTTGCGCCTGCTGCTGACGAATCGCGACCGCGCGGCGGGTGTGGCAGCCGCGATCGGGGCGCTTGTCAAGTTCACGCCGGCGCTGCTGGTGGCGTCCGCGCTGCGCTTTCGCCCGCCTTGGCGCGCCGCGCAGATGATCGTGCTGACGGCGATACTGTTCGCCGGAGCGTATGGCGTCTTGCTGATCGAAAACCCGAACCCGCAGGTTACGCTGACCTCGCTGACGGCCCAATTCCGCAAGGCGAGCTACGGCAGCGTGTGGGCGCTAATCGACGGCAACCTGTCGGCCGGCGACTTTGCCTTCCCCGGCGACGATCCGGTGCTGCTGCACTATGACCTCGCCGCCGCCGACCGGCTGTATGGCCGTCCGCCGGTCGTGCCGGGGGTCGTGCGCATCGCGCTTGGCCTGAGCGTCGGACTAATCTGTTTCCTGCGCACGCGCCGCCGTGACAACCGCGGGCTGGTCGCGTTCACGCTGCTCGCGCTGCTGGTGTTCTTGCTGCAAGCGCAGGGATGGTCGCCGCATTGGCTCGTGCAAGTTCTGCCGCTCACCCTGTTGTGCTTCCCCAATCGCGCCGGCGTGTTGACGTGCCTCGCCCTGACCGCGCTCTCGCTGCTGGAAGTGCCAGTGCTGTATTCACGCATCGCCACGCCATCTGCGCTGGTGATCGACTTTGGCCTGCTGTCGATCTACGCATTCTCGATCATCGCGCGCACCGCCATCCTGATCGGCCTTTGCGTTGCGCTCTACCGCGTCCTGCGCGTAGTCCGTTGACCAATTCGACCCTCGTCAAAACGCCCTCGACACGCCAAACTTATGGGCCGTAGACCTCACTCCCACCGCGCGATGCGCGACTCCCACTCTCTGTTGGAAGAAGGGGTTGGGGGGTTAGGTTGCGAGTACCGTTTATAAGGTTACGACCACATGAAACTCGACATTGATCGCTTGATGCAAGACCGCGGGCTGGATGCACTGATGGTGTTCGCCGCCCATGACCACAGCCCGGCGCTGGATTATTTGACCGGCGGCGTTCGCATCACCGGCGGCGTGGCGATCAAACTCGCCGGCCACAGCCCGGTGCTGGTCGTCAACGGCATGGAAACCGCCGAAGCTGCCGCGTCCGGCCTCGAAGTCTACGACTATCACGCGATGGGCATGGAGGCGGCTCGCGAGAAGGCCAACGGCGACACCGCCCTGACTCAGGTGCTGTTCTACGGCGGGTGCCTTGACAAGCTCGGCATGACCGACGGCCGCATCGGCGTGTACGGCACCAACGACGTCAACGTCGTGCTGGCGCTGATCGACGGCCTGCGCCAGCGGTTCCCGCAGTACACGTTCGTCGGTGAACTCAATCCCACCCTGTTCGACGCCGCCTACACGACCAAGGATGACGTCGAGATCACGCGCATTCGCTCTGTCGCTCAGCGCACGAGCGCGGTCGTCAAGGCGACGTGGGACTTCATCAGCCGGCATCGCGCCGACGACAGCGAAACGGTCGTCAAGGACGACGGCACGCCGCTGACGATCGGCGACGTCAAGCGGTTCGTCCGGCGCGCGCTGCTCGACCGCGACCTCGAAGACACGGCGATGATCTTCGCTCAGGGGCGTGACGGCGGCTTCCCGCACAGCCGCGGCGACGAGCGTCAGGCGCTGAAGCTCGGCCAGCCGATCGTGTTCGATCTCTTCCCGCGCGAAATCGGCGGCGGCTACCATCATGACATGACGCGTACGTGGTGCATCGGCTACGCGCCCGATCACGTGCGCGAGGCGTACCAGCAGGTGATGAACGCGTTCGACATCGCGCTCGAACAGTTCGGCGTCGACAAGCCGACTCACCTGATGCAGGAAGCCGTGCAGGACTACTTCGAGGGCCTCGGCCATCCGACCTCGCGCAGCAAGCCCGGCACCAACGTCGGCTACGTCCACAGCCTCGGCCACGGCGTCGGCCTCAACGTGCACGAAAGCCCGCGCATCAGCCACCAGTCGAAGGATGATCGTTTTGCACCCGGCAACGTCATCACCATCGAACCGGGGTTATACTATCCGGATCAGGGGTTCGGCGTGCGCGTCGAGGACATGCTGATCGTCACCCAACGCGGCGAGCTGGTCAGCTTGACCGATGTGCCCAAGGACTTGATTCTCCCCCTGCGCGGAAGCTGAACCCGCGCCAGCACGTAGATCGTTCAGCCCATCGACGAAGGCAGTTCCATGAACGAAGTCAAACGAGAGATGAAATTCAGCTACGGCGGTCAGGCCGTGCTGGAAGGCGTGATGATGCGCGGCCAGCATATTTTCGCCGTGGCTGTGCGCGACCCGAAAGGCAAGATCGCCGTGCACCGCGCGTCGATCCCGGCGGCATTGTACCGGAGCAAGATCACCAAGACGCCGTTTGTGCGCGGGGTGGTCGGGCTGTGGGATGCGCTCGGCCTCGGCGTGCGCGCCCTGATGTGGTCGGCCGATGTGGCGCTGGGCGAGGAAGAGGTCAACTTCAACGGCCCGCTCGGCTGGGGCACGGTCGCGTTTTCGATGCTGTTTGCCGTCGGGCTATTCTTCCTGCTGCCGACGACCGCCGCCACCGGCATCAGCCATGTGCTCGGTCTCGAAGAAGCGCCGTTCCTCGTCAACCTGATCGAGGGCGTGATCCAGCTTGTGATCCTCGTCGGGTATATCAGCATCGTCGGCCTGCTGCCGGACATGAAGCGCGTCTTCAGCTATCACGGCGCCGAGCACAAGACGATCAACGCCTACGAGGCCGGCGCCGAGCTGACGCCCGAGGTCGTGCAGACCTACCCGATCGAGCATCCGCGCTGCGGCACGGCGTTCCTGCTGCTGGTCGTGTTCGTCAGCGTGCTGGTGTTCAGCGTGTTGGGACGCCCGCCGTTCCTGCTGCTGATCCTCTCGCGCGTGCTGCTGATCCCGGTAATCGCCGGCATCGCCTACGAGGTGCTGCGCTGGACGGCACGCAATCTGCACCGTCCGTGGGTGCGCGTGATCGTCAAGCCGAACCTCGCGCTGCAGCATCTGACCACCCGTCAGCCGTCGCTGGACATGCTGGAAGTCGCCATTGCAGCCTTCAAGCACGTGCTCGTCAGCGAAGGTGAATTGGACGAGAGCGAAGTCGCTCATCTGCCGATCTGGACCAAGGAACCCAAGCCCGAGCCTGTCGCTGGGGACTAGGGTGAAGCGCCGAGTACCGCATTAGCCGGCACTGAGCACGAAGAGGAGTTTTCAGGGCGAGTCAATGGCTCGCCCTGACCGTTTTTTTGCGTTGTCAGTCAAACGGCACGTAGGTCGCAACGCCTAGCCACTCCGCCGCATCGCTGGCGGAGAGTATGAGTTCAAGCGCATCGATTACCTTCGCCACAGGCGTATGTTTGTGGACGAGAAACAGCCCCGGCAGGGGTTCGCCGGACCGCATTCGTCGGTAGAAATGTCCACGCATCGTGTTTACGTCATGCGTGAGGACAATATATCCGCGCTCGGCGGCGTATTCCAACACACCATCATCATTGGCGCCCGCAATCTCAGTGTCTTGGACACGGATGAAAACGGCACTTGGGATCCGCCGCCAGACGCCGCGTAGAATATCGTTGTTGAAGTTCTCGTCAGCGAGGAACTTCATTCCGCATTCGCGCGCTTCGCGTGGAGGCGTGCTTCGAGCTCGGCCCGCGTGAGGGGCGGATGCTGTGCTTCCCACTCCTGCCGGAGCTGTTCGGCTTCCGTTTCCATGCGCTTAATGTACTCGTCGACGGCCTCGCGGTGGCGCAGGTAATAGCCGATCGCCAAGTACACCTGATCAAGCGACAGCGTGGTGTACATCTGGACAATGTGTTCGGGGGTCTCACCCTGATGATAGGCGTGTACGATGAGGTCGAGCAGTACGCGCGTGCCGCTTACACGCATTCGACCGTCGTCATCGGTATAGATCGGGATGGCTTCGGTGATCGGGGCGTCGGTCACGGCGAGTCCATTTCTACACGACTGATTCAGTGTTGAGCACGATGATACCAGCACGATTGTATACCATTCTTCCGGTGGGATAGACGCTAAGGCACAGAGCAGCGACCATGCCGATTCATCGAGGCGACGTGTACTGGGTGCAGTTGAATGACGCGGGCAGCGTGCCGCATCCGTACGTCATCGTACAGGACGACGTGTTCAACCACAGCCGAATTGAGACAGTTATAGCCGTCGCGCTGACCACCAACCTGCAGCGCGTATCGCTGCCGGGGAACGTACTGCTGGAGGCCGGCGAGGCGGACCTGCCGCGGCAAAGTGTGGTCGAGGTCGCCAAGGTCACGACGCTGCGCAAAGCGGATTTGGGTGCATTCATCGGTACGGTGTCGGTGGCGCGGGTCGAGCAGATTCTCGCTGGCCTGCGGTTCGTGCAGTCGTCGTATCAGGGCGGCGAGGAGGCATGACAGCGGCCTCTCGTACTGACCCTCACCCCCGGCCCCGCCCTCCCCCCCGCTCCTTCTCTTGAGGCCCCCCCCCCCCGCCCCCCCCCCCGGGGTTGGGGTGAGGTTCGTCTCTCTGTGCCCGTCTTTCGTTCCCGGACACGGCGGTGCCGTGTCCCTACCATCGCGTGACGTTGTGCCGCGGGCGACCCGGCGGATCGCCCCGATATCCCCTCTGCGTGCTCCTGCTTCTCTGTGTACTCTGTGCCCTTTGTGGTTAAAAGCTCTGTTGTGCAAGTCCATGCCCGCCGTCGGGCAAGCGGCACTGGAGCGCCGGATACCGCCGTGCTATAGTCCGCGGGATGACGGATAGAGAAGGCATGACATGACGTCGTCTGCTGCAACTCCGCCCGCTCGCCGTTGGCTCGGCCCCGCGTTTACGGCGACCTTCCTGATCGCGATCGCAGCGCTGCTGCTCACGCGCGGCGACCCGGCCGTGACGTTCGGTGTGTTCGCCACCCGCTTCCTCGGCATCTTTATCGAAGCCGCCCCGTTCCTGCTGCTCGGCACGGCCGTCTCCGGCCTGCTGGAAGTGTTCGTCAGCCGCGAGGACATCGTGCGTTGGCTGCCGCGCAACCGCTTTGCCGCGCCGTTCGTCGGGGCGTTTATGGGCTTCGCGTTCCCGGTGTGCGAGTGCGGCGTCGTGCCGGTCACGCGGCGGCTGTTCACCAAAGGGCTGCCGATGTCGGTTGGCATCGCGTTCCTGCTGGCCGCGCCGGTGATGAACCCGATCGTGCTCGTCAGCACGTATATCGCGTTCGGACCCGGCCCGCTGTTGATCGCCCGCTTTGCGATCACGGCCGTCGTGGCGATCGCGGTCGGGTTGGTTTTCGCCCTAACAGCCCGGCCCGAAGAAGTCTTGCTGCCCGCTTCGCTCGCGCCGGTCACCGGCGGCAGTGGGCCGAAGGTGGTCGACCGCCCGCGCCTCGTCCCCGGCCTGATCCGCGCCGCGCAGTTCAGCGTGGACGAGACGTTCGACATGGGCCGCTATCTGGTGATCGGCTCGCTGCTGGCCGCGCTGATGCAGATGTTCGTCGGGCAGGAGCAGTTGATCGGTATCGGCAGCGGGCCGGTCATCTCGGTGATCGTCATGCAGTTGATCGCGTTTGTGCTGTCGGTGTGCAGCACGGTCGATGCGTTTATCGCGCTGGCGTTCACAGGGACGTTCACCACCGGTTCGATCGCCGCGTTCCTGACCTTCGGCCCGATGGTCGACATCAAGAGCACGCTGATGTTCCTCGGCGTGTTCCGGCGCCGCACCGTCGCCTATTTGATCCTGATCCCGTTCCTGCTGACGCTGCTGATCGGCGTCTGGATGAATCTGTTGATGAGGTAAGCCCCGATGCAGACGAACCTCCTTATTTCGACCTCCACGCCCGCCCCAAACCGCGGCGCTGTCGCGATCAAGGCCGCGCTGTTGTTCGGGCTGGCGGCGTATTTCGCCTACAACATCCTCAGCGGCAACCTGACCAACTACATCAACGCGCGCTTCGCGTGGCTGAGCTACGTGGCGGTGGTGCTGTTCGCGGTCGGCGGAGCGGCGGCGCTGGCCGAACTGCGCGGCGGAGTCCGCAGCGGCGCGTTCAGCCATTCGCGCACGAGCCTGTCGATGATGCTGATGCTGGCGGTGCCGCTGGTGCTGGGGACGCTGATCCCGTCGCGCCCGCTGGGGGCCGAGGCCATCAACGGGTCGATCCGCGTCGGCGCGGCCAGTTACAGCGCCGCCGAGGTCGCGCTGGTCAGCAAGGCGCCGCTCGACCGCGACATCCTCGACTGGTCGCGCGCGTTCGTCACCGAGCAGTCGCCCTCGGCGTTTAACGGGCAGCAGGCCAACGTGCTCGGCTTCGTCTATACCGAGCCGGGCTATCCCGAGAACACCTTCATGGTCGCGCGCTTCACGTTGAGCTGCTGTGTTGCGGACGCCTCGGCGTTGGGCCTGCCAGCGTACTACGCGGGCGCCGACGCGCCCGAGGCCGGCGCATGGGTCGAGGTCTCCGGCGAATTCCAAGCAGGCGAATTCCTCGGCCAGCAGGTGCCGGTGCTGCAGGCCGCGCAGCTCACGCCCGTCGAAGAGCCGGAACACCCGTACCTGTACCCGTAAGCGACATCCGATGCGCCTCTCGCGCTTTGACCTCACGATCCTGATTGCCGCGCTGATCATCGTCGCGCTGATTGCGCTGTCGGTGCTGCTGCTGCGCCCGCCCGATCAACCGCTGCGCGTCGCGTATCTGGCGCCGGCGAACAGCGGCCCGCAAAACGTGTGGACGGTCGTGCCCGGCGACCCGGACAGCGCGGCCCAGATCACCCGCAGCGCCGGCGGGGTGTTCGACTACGCCGCCTCGCCCGACGGCCGGCGGATCGCGTATGCCGAGCGTGACGTGACGACCGGCCGCGTCAACCTGGTGCTGGTCGACCTGTACGACGGCACGACCCGCACGCTGGTCGACTGCGTGGCGCTCAACGCCGACTGCACGACGCCGGCGTGGAAGCCGGACAGCTCTGCAATCGCCTATATGCGCCGGACATACGATCCAAACTTCGGCACCGGCTCAGGCGCGCCGAAGATTTTCATCGTCGATGGCCTGAACACGGGTCAGCCGCGCGACTATCCGCTGTTCAACGACAACCAGACGACCGGCAGCCAGCCGATCTGGAGCGCAAACGGACGGCGGCTCGCGTTCTACGAGTCGACCGCGGGCGGTGTGCTGGTGTTCGACTTCAACCCGGCCGAGGAAGCCGACCGGATCAAGTTCGTGCCGGCCGACAACGGCATGACCGGCGCGCTCTCGCCCGATGGCGAAACGTTGATCACGTCGACGTTGGTGATGGGCGGCGAGGTCACCGTGCGCTCGCAGTTGATCGTCGCCGAGCTGGTGGACAACAACTTGCGCGACCTGTTCCCCGACGGGCAGACCAACGACGGCGTCTCGGCGGCGTGGCACCCGGACGGGCGGCGCGTGGCCGTGCTGCGTCAATACGCCGACGACGAGCGCGGCACGCGCGGGCAGCAGGTTTATCTGTACGACCTTGAATCGGAAGCGCTGACGCCGTTGATCGTGGACGACGCGTTCAATCATGGGGCGCTGGCGTTCAGCCCGGACGGGTTGATGCTGCTGGTACAGCGCTTCGAATACGGCGGCAGCTTGCCCGGCATCTGGGTCTACGAGATGGCGACCGGCGCGCTGTACGAGGTCGCGCCGAACGCGTACCTGCCGGGGTGGGTCCCCGCGCCGGGTGGGTAGGAAAAGCGGGCACAGAGGCCACGGAGCAAGAGAGAGCACACCGAGGGGGTCGCCCCCAAGGTTGAAATCCCGGGCTAGACGCGTCGGTCCGCCTACCCGCTTCGGCGGGTCTGTTCATTAGCCGGGGCTTGAGCCTCCGGCGCGGCCCGGGCGGCCCGCCGGGCCGCCCTTACGGCACGTCTCTGTGGTCTCTGTGCCGGCCTTTTCTCTCCCGGACACGGCACATGTCCCTACGCACAAGACCCGCCATCTGTGAAAGCCCCTCTCTTCGGGAGAGGGGTCTGGGGTGAGGTTCAATTCGCTAGGCTTCAATCGTTTTCTGCGCCGCGGGTACCACCGCCTGCATAACGAATTGCCTTACATCCCGCCTCAACGTGTGAACTATCTCAATCTCGAATTAATGTTCTCAGAGTGCGGGCAAATCCCCCGATTCTTTTCTGATATACTGCTATCGAGGGTAAGTGGGCAAAACACCATTGCGTCTACTCTGCGCGCCGCCGGTTCACTAACAGCCCGGGGAGAACCGGACGGAGCGTCGACCCTGTTGCCCCGGGCTTGAGCGTGCTGCAGATGATTGATAACGGATTTGACTTTGAGAGCCTCATGCAGGATGAGGCGACGTTCGCCCCGCTGGCCTTGCGCCGTGGGGAGATCCGCAACGCCATAATCCTCGAGGTCCGCGAGCGTGAGATCATTGTCGATCTCAACGCCAAGCAAGATGGTATTGTGAAGTCGGAAGACTTGGAACGGCTCGATCCCGAGTTTCGTTCCCAGCTCAAGTCCGGCGAAGAAGTCCCGGTCTACATCCTGAACCCGATGGATCAGGACGGCAATCTGGTCGTCTCGATCAACATGGGGCTTCAGCGGTATGACTGGGAGAAGGCGCGCCAGTTGATGGAGCGCGAAGAGGTCGACACGGTCCGCGTGATCGGCAGCAACCGCGGCGGCGTGCTAGTGCGTTGGAAGCGTCTGGAAGGGTTCATCCCGTCCTCGCATCTGACCAGCGTCAGCCTGTCCGGCGACCGGCGCGAAGCCGTCAACGAACTGAATGGCAGGGACCTGACCGTCAAGGTCATCGAGGTCGAGCAGGACCGCCGCCGGCTGATCTTCAGCGAGCGCGAAGCGCAGAAGGAATGGCGTGCGCAGCAGAAGGCCCGCCTGTTGGCCGAACTCAAGGAAGGCGATGTCGTTACCGGCACCGTCACCGGCCTGCGCGATTTTGGCGCGTTCGTCAACCTCGGCGGCGCCGACGGCCTGATCCATGTCAGCGAGCTGGCGTGGCACCGCGTCGATCATCCGCGCGACGTGCTGAAGGTCGGTCAGGAGATCGAGGTGTTCGTGCTGTCGCTCGACCGCTCGACCAACCGTATCGCCCTGAGCCGCAAGCGCCTGCTGCCCGATCCGTGGTCGGACGCATCCGAGCGTTACCACGAGGGTCAGCTTGTCGAAGGCACGGTCACCAACGTGGTCGACTTCGGCGCGTTCGTCGCGCTCGACAACGGCCTCGAAGGGCTGCTGCACCTGAGCGAGATGGGCGACGGCAGTCTGAAGGAACCGCACAGCTATGTGCAGAAGGGCGACCGCCTGACCCTGCGTATCAGCCACCTCGAGCCGGAAAAGCGGCGCGTGGGCTTCACGCAGCGTTGGGGCGCGGATGCTGGCCTGCCGGGCGAAGTCCCGCCGGCGGTCGAGGTTGTCGAAGCGCCGCCCGCCTCCGAACTGGAGGCCGAAGATGTGCCGCCCGCGTCTGAGATGGTGGCTGAGGAAGCCAGCGCCGAAGCCGAGCCTGTGGTCGCCGCGGAAGCCAACGCCGAGGACGAATCCGAAGCTGCGGAGGACAGCAGCGCCGGCGATGACAGCTCTGCCGGGGATCTCGACAGCGATGATGGCGACAGCAGCGACGGTGGCGAAGACAGCGACGACGGCGAGTCGAAGGCCGACTAGGCGTCGCCACAACGGCAACACCGCGGGGCGGATCGTGATGATCCGCCCCGTTTTGATTCTGGGCGGTAGATTAAACACGATTGCCTCGCGTCTGCGTTATACTCGGGGAAGCCGATGACCCCGGGGGACTAAAGCACCATGTCGGAATTCAGAACACACCGCATGCCGCTTGCGCGGCTTCTTTTGCTGTCGATCACAGCCGCCATCTTGAGTCTCAGCCTGTCATCGGCCGCGTTCGCGCAAATCACGCCGCGCCTGACGTTCTATGTCAACAACACTGGTGACGGACGAGACTTTGCGCTGGACGGCTTCTGTGATGTCGATCCCGGCCCCGGTGTGGCATGTTCGCTGCGCGCCGCGTTGCAAGAGGCGCAGTTTGCAGGCGCCGCGACGATCATGATTCCGGCGGCAACCATCCTCACTGCGCCGGAGACGATCGATCAGTTCGTCACCGGCGACTTCGACATCTTCGGTGGCAACATCGTGCTGCAAGGCGCGGGTCAAGGCAGCACCATCATCAGTGGTGACAACATCAACCGGGTGTTCGAAATCTTCAGCGGCGCAGTCATCATGCGCGACCTGACCGTCACAGGAGGCGCATCGGTCGCAGACGGTGGTGGAATCTACGCCCGCAACAACGTCTATTTGCGGTTGGAACGGGTGACCGTCACCGGCAACACCGCACTCGGCTGGGGCGGCGGCGTCACGCAGGGGCCGAACTCGACAGTCGAGGTGTACGACTCCCGGATCACGTCCAATACAGCCGACCAGATCGGCGGCATCGGCCCGATCTTTGGTGACCCCGGCACGACGCTCACCATCGTGAACACCGAGATCGCGCAGAATAGCACGATAAACGGCAGTGTCGGCGGCGTGTATTCGGGTGTCGACACGTTCTCGATTGCGAACTCGACCATCAGCACCAACGGGGCACCCAACGGTAACAGCGCGGGTATCGAGATCGGAACTACTGCGGGCGGCACCGCGACCGTCAGGCACGTCACGATTACGAACAACACGGCCGCTGGCCTCGGCGGTGGCTTGACCGTGACAGGCAATGTGTCGCCACAAGTGAGCAACACCACTATTGCCGGGAACGTGGCGGTGTTTGGTCCCGACTGTTTTACTTTCAGCGCCAATGTCTTCGTTCTAGGGGTTGTCAACTTCGGCACCACCAGCTTCTGCGGCATTACCAATAGCGGCTCGGTGATTGTCGCGCCGCCGCAGTTGGGCCCGCTCGGGTTCAACGGCGCTGCGACACGGCATCATGTGCCGCAGATCGGCAGCCCGGTGGTAAACGGCGCGGCCGGCATCTTGGGAACATTCTGGTGCCTGCCTACGGATCAACTCGGAACGACCCGTCCGCGCGGCGCCGCCTGCGACCTCGGCGCAATCGAGCGCGCGGTCGGTGTCGACGCGACCATCGTCGCCAGCAGCGCGACCGTGGTAGCCGGCGGGCCAAACCCGCTCAATCAGTTCACCCTTACGGTCACTGATCCGGATCAACCGGCGGGACCGAGCGTCACGGTCAACTACAGCAGCCCTAACGGTTCGCCCGAGACGGGATCGCTTACGCTGCCGTCGGTCGGCGGTGGAGTGTACAGCGCCACAATAACGGTCAACGCCGGGCCGATCACGCCGGGCAACGGCATCGTTGAGGCTGTCCCGGGCGATATTCTGCGCTTCAGTTACACCGACATCTTCGGTGACAGCGCCGGCCCCGAAACGTTCAGCGTCGATGTCTCGGCCATTCCGCTGGGCGTCGCCGGGCAGATCAGCGTGAACCGCCCGACCGTCGTGCCGAAATCGGACGCGCCTTACTTCGCGCAGAACCAGATCGACGTGACGTACGTGGACCCGGACCTCGCCGGTTCAGGCTCGATCGGTGTGACGATCACCGACTTGCAGGACGGCACGTCGGTCACGAGCACGCTGGGCGAACTGCCCAGCGGCGGAACCTTCGTGCGGACGTTCAGCTTCCGCACCGACGTCACGCTCGGTATCGGCGGCACGGTGATCCGTGCCGTGCCCGGGCACATCGTCGAGTTCAGCGTACTCGACAGCCCCGACGGCATGGCCGGGGCGACCGATCGCGCGGCAACGGTCACCGTAATCGACGAGGGTGTCACCGGCATTCTGACGTCCGCGCCCGACGAAATCCAGCCCGGCGATCCGGTGACGATCACGTACGTCGATCCTGACACCAACGACGCAAGCTACCCGGTCACGCTGACCACACCCGCCGGCGACAGCGAGACGTTCAACCTGCCAAGCACCGGCCTCGGGCAGTACTCGCTGCAAGTCAACACCGCTGCGGGCCTCCCAGCGCCGAACGACGGCACGATTCAGGTCTCGATCCGCGACATACTGACGTTCCAAGCCGTCGACTTCAAGGACGCCAGCGGCGGCGTGTCGATCGTCACGGCAGAGACAGTCGTGGCCTTCAGCCTGCTGGTCAACGGCAGCTTCGAGAACGACTTTGGAGACTGCCTGCTCGATCCGTGGATTACCACCAGCAGCCGAGACACCGTCGTCGCCAAGAATCCGTTCGAAGGCAACTGTTCATTCCGGTTCAAGGGCGAGGAGGGCCGCTATCTCGAGCCGTCACGTCTGCGTCAGCCGATCGTCGAGCCAGCCGGCGGCTACCAGTCCGGTGACGTCTTCACCCTCAGCGTTTGGCTGGATACTCGGACACCGACCAATGGCAACGTCAAGCTCGTCATCAAGTACAGCGACGACAAGAAGCAGTTGTTCAAGGCGATTCCGATCAAGTACGACGATAACAAGGTGTACAACCAGATCAGCGCGCAGACGATCCTCGACCTGACCGGCGGGCGCACCGTGACCAAGTTCCAAGTGCGTTTCAACGATTTGTCGCCGTCGGGCAAGTGGTTTGTAGACGGTGTCGAACTGCTGTTGAGCCACCCAACCAACACGCCGGTGCCCCCGCGTGCCGAGCCGGTGCCGGATGGCGTCCTGCCGCCGCCGGCTGCCCCGTCCGGGTTCCGCGGCGGGAACTGATCTCAGCCCACCCCCAGCCCCTCTCCCAACCTTCGGTGCACCCGTTGGTCGTCAGGGAGAGGGGCTGGGGGTGAGAGTCAATCGGACACGGCGGTGCCGTGTCCGACAAGTCGCGCATGTCACGAGCGGGTGCTGTAGGCGACGAAACCCCCTCAGCACTCATCACTTCCCACTCAGCACTTCCCTCAGTCAGCGGCGGCGGGTTCGTCGGCCTCGTGGCGGAACTGGCTCATGTACAGGTCGTAGTACGCCCCGCGCTGTTCGAGCAGGCTGTCGTGCGTGCCGCGCTCGACGATCTCGCCGTCCTTCAGCACCAGCAAAAGATCGGCGTTGCGTACCGTGCTCAGCCGGTGGGCAATCACGAAGCTCGTGCGCCCCGAGAGCAGCTGCTCGAACGCGCGCTGGATGATGCGCTCGGTGCGCGTGTCCACGCTCGAGGTCGCCTCGTCGAGGATCAGCAGACGCGGGTTCATCAGCGCCACGCGCGCTATGGCGATCAACTGGCGCTGTCCCTGACTCAGGCCGCTGCCGCGCTCGCCCAAGACCGTCTGGTATCCGTCCGACAGCTTTTCGATGAACGTATCCGCGGCAACCAGCTTGGCGGCTTCGATGACCTCCGCGTCGGTCGCGTCCAACCGGCCGTAGCGGATGTTGTTCATCACGGTATCGCTGAACAGGAACGTATCCTGCAGCACGATGCCGATCTGCGAGCGCAGGCTGGCGATCGTGACATCGCGCACGTCGTGACCGTCGATCAGGACCGATCCGCCGGTCGTGTCATAGAAGCGTGGCAGCAGGTTGATGATGGTCGTCTTGCCTGCGCCGGTCGGCCCGACGATGGCAACCATCTGCCCCGGCTGTGCGCCGAAGCTGACATTTTTGAGCACCGGCACGCCGCGCTCGTACTCGGCGCTGACGTCTTCAAACGCGACCTTGCCCTCGATCGGCGGCAGGTCCCGTGCGCCGGGCTTGTCGGTGATGTCCGCCTTCTCGTCCAGCAAACCGAAGATGCGCTCGCCGCCGGCGATGGCGTTCTGGATGTTGGTCCACAGCAGCGCAATCTGCTGGATGGGCTGGGTCAGGCGCTGGATGTACTGGATGTAGGTAATGATCAGGCCCAGCGTGACCACCCCGCCGATCCCGAGCAGCGGCGTGTTCTGCAGCATCGACAGGCCACCGGCCACGACCACGATCGTCAGCGCCAGATAGCCGAGCGCCTCGAGCATCGGCGTCATCGCGGTGGTGAAGGTCGCGGCGCGGATGTTGGCGTCGCGGTTGGCGGCGTTCGACTCTTGAAACTCGAGGATCGTCTCGTCCTCACGGTTGAAAGCCTGCACCTCGCGCGCGCCGGCGATGCTCTCCTGCAAATCGGCGTTGACGTTGCCGAGCTGTTCGCGTGCGCGCCGGTAGGCCTTGCGCGCCTGCCCGCTGAAGTAGATCGTCGTCCACACCATGACGGGCACAACGGTCAGGCTGATCAACGCGTAGATCAAGTTCGTCTGCAGCATGCGTAGGGCGATCCACGACATCAGCAGCACACTGCTGAACACTTGCAGCAGGGAATTGCTGAAGACTTGCTGGATGGTGTCGGTGTCGTTGGTGATGCGGCTCATGACATTGCCGGCCTCGTTGCGGACGTAGTAGCCCAACGACAGCCGGTGAATCTGGCGGAACAGCGCCTTGCGGATGTCGCGCAGCACGTTTTGGCCGCTCCACGCCATTGCGTAGAACGACATGCCGGTCAGCACTGCGCCGAGCAGATACAGGCCGATCAGCGTCAGCACCACGCCGCCCACGCCGGCCAGCTTGGCGGCGTTGATCGCGCCCGGCTTGTCGGCTTCCGCGATGGATGCGTCGGCGTTGATGCGCGCGGCGATCGCCGCGCCGTCATCGTCTGTCCACCAGCACGTGTCGGTCGCGGCGGCCGCGGCCACGTCCTCGCCCATCACGGTGGCAGCCAGTCCAGCCGCGGCCTGCGGCTGATACAGGTAGCAGTCGACGGCCTGCCCAATCAGCTCCGGCGTCGTCACCTGTGCCCACGTCGCAACAAGGATAAACACCAGCACCAGCAGCAGGCCGGGCCAGTACCTGCGGAAGTATCCGGCGAAGCGCGACAGCGTCACGCCGACGTTCTGCGGTTTGGTGATTTCTTGCTCCAGCATCCTGCGCTGCATATCGAGCATGTCGGTCGTTCCTCCCTAGTTGCCAGTGGTCAGTTGTCAGAAGTCAGTTTTCAGTCGACAGTCGGTGCGATAGTGAACGTTCTTCGCTGATGACCGTTTCCTGAAACCAGATTCCTGTCTACTGACTACTGCTCGTTGGGGACCACGTCCCCGATAAGCTGCGAATTGTAGATTTCGGCGTAGATGGCGCTGTTCTCCATCAGGTCGGCGTGCCTACCGATCGCCGCGATCTTGCCCTTGTCCAACACGATGATTTGGTCGGCGTTCAACACGGTCGTGATGCGCTGGGCGATCACGAAGCTGGTTCGGCCGTTCATCAGGTTGTCGAGCGCGCGCTGAATGTGCGCCTCGGTCTGCAGGTCGACCGCGCTGGTCGAGTCGTCGAGGATCAGCAGGCGCGGGTTGAGCAGCAGGGCACGCGCGATGGCGATGCGCTGTTTCTGCCCGCCGCTCAGCGACGAGCCGCGCTCGCCCACCGGCGTATCATAGCCCTGTGCAAAGCCGGTGATGAAATCATGCGCGGCGGCGGCTTTGGCCGCTTCGATCACGTCTTCCAACGGCGCGTCGGGCCGGCCGAAAGCGATGTTGTCGCGAATCGTGCCGCCGAACAGGTTGGTCTCTTGCAGGACGATGCCGATCTGGCTGCGCAGACTGTCGAGCGTGACGTCGCGCACGTCGTGCCCGTCGATCAGCACCGCGCCTTCGCTGGCATCGTAGAAACGCGGGATCAGGTTGATGATCGAGGACTTGCCGCTGCCCGTCGCGCCCAATAGCGCGATCGTCTGGCCGGGTTCGGCGGTGAAGCTGACGGTATCGAGCACGGGCTCGCTGCTGCCGAAGTAGCGGAACGTGACGTCGCGGAACTCGACATGCCCGCTTACCGCCGGCAGGTCCACGGCATCCGGCTTGTTGGTTACATCGCTCTTGGCGTCGAGGATCTCAAAGATGCGGTTAGACGATGCGGATGCCTGCGCCATCAACGAGATGATGAAGCCAAGCTGGCCGATCGGGAAGAACACGTACAGCAGGTACAGCGAGAACTGCTGATACTCGCCTAGCGTCAAGGCGCCGTCGATGATCTGCCCGCTGCCGAAGTACAGGATGAGGGCTTGCCCGAGCTGCGCCATCAGGAAGATGACCGGGAACAGGAATGCGAACGTGCGCGTCACCTTGAGCGACTGCGCGAACACACTGTCGGCTGCGCCGTCGAAATGCTTCTGCTCGTGCGGCTCGCGCACGAACGCCTTCACCACGCGGATGCCGGCAAGGTTTTCTTGCAGGATCGTGTTCAGCCGCGACAGGCGCTTCTGCACCTCGGCGAACAGCGGCTGAGCCACCGCGCCGAACACCATGAACAGCACCAGCGCGAACGGTAGAATCGGGATGATGACCAGTGTCAGGCGCCAATTCGTAAGCAGCAGGATGATCAACGTAACCGACAGCAGCAGGAGCGCCTGCACCGCCAGCACCAACCCCTGCGCGATGAACAGACGCACCTTCTCGACATCGTCGGTCGCGCGGATCATGAGCTGGCCGGTCTGGTTGCGGTCGTAGTAGCTGAACGACAGGCGCTGCAGCTTGGCGAAGATTTCGTTGCGGAAGTCGAACGCCAATCCCTGTGAGGTCGCCTCGGCCATATACGCCGACGCGAAACTGAACCCCGCGCGCACAATCGTGAACAGCAGAATGATGACCGCCGCGCCGATCAGCCACGACTCGGCGTTGAGGTTGAACGCTTCGAGGCGCTCCGGCGTCGTGCCCAGCCCTTCCTGAACCGCCAGCGTCGCAAGCCCGCGCGTGACCGGGTTCTCGATGCTCAGCACCGTGCGGGCCACTGCGCCTTGCGTCACCGTGTCGATCATGTTTTGTGTCAGCAGCGGCACGGCGAGCTGGGCCAGCGTCGCCACGATCAGCGCGCTGTAGGCGATCGTCGCGGTGCGGCGCTGCTTGCCCAAGTAGCGAATGGCGCGCCCGAGGGTGTTGGGCCCGGATGCCCGACGCGCACGGCGCCGCCCCCGTTCCACAGATTGAACAGCTTGCATGGATATGTCCTCTCTCGGCGAGAATGGGTGCGGCGCTAGTCGCCGCGTGTGGTCGCCTCTTGTGCGAGGCGCTCGTGCAGTTCCACCCGGTCACGGACTTCGCACAGGGTGGTTTCTCCATCGGGCAAATGCGAAATCAGCTCCGTCATGAGGCCGAGCAGCGCACGGGTCTTCTTCTCGCCCATCTCGCGCAGCCCGTCGGCCAACGGATCGTTCTGCGGCGTGTGCGGAATCCCCGACAGCGCATCCCGCGCCAGCTGGGTCAACTGGAGCGGCATACGGCGCCGGTCGTTCGGGTCACGCTCGCGCTCGACAAGCCCGCGTTTCTCCAGCGCGTTCACTGTAGGTACGAGTGTCGAGGGGTCTAAGTTGAACTTTCGGCTCAAATCGCTCAACGTCAAAGGTTCGGCGCTGAGCGTGCGCAGCAGGCCGTACTGCAGCGGCGACAGCCCCCGGCCGTGACTCGCCAGATGCGCCCCCAACGTCTGCATCCACGTCTTGTGGACGACGGAGAACAACATCATGATTTCACGTACGGAGAGCTTCAGACTGTCTTCGGTCATTGGCACCCCAATCGTTGGTATACCAATAATTGGCATGCCAAACACTACGCCCGTTTCCGAATCCTGTCAAGGAGCCAATTCTGCATGGGGGCCAACCCGTACCCCGGCAGGGGTTTGCACTCCCTCACCTCACAACGGCGACAGGCTAGCGCGACGTCTCATCAGAGCGGCTGCTCGGGATCGCGCAGCATTACCCACACGTGTGGTCCGCCGTCAGGAATGTCCGCTTCCACGACCGTGCGATAGCCCAAACGCTGATAGAACGTGAGGTTGCGTTCGTTGGTCGACTCAAGGTAGCACGGGATACCGTCCGCGGCTGCACGCACAAGGATTGGCTCGAGCAGTTTGCGGCCAATACCCCGACCCTGCAATTCAGGCCGAATCGCAACGAACATCAAGGCCCAGCGCGGGCCGGAGATCGCCTGCTTCTCGAGCGGAAGTATGGTGTTGGCCGACTTCATGAACCTCGAAAACGGCCGAAAACCCGTGCGAAGGATGGCCGTGAAGAATCCACTTCGCAGCATCTGTCCAAACGAAAAGTCGGTATTTCCCGGTTTGATCCAGATCGCTACGCCGTCCAATTCAGAAGTCGTATGCACTTCGCCATACAACGTGCCCATCCGCAGGGCGGCGCGGTAGAACGGCAGTGAGCGTTCACGCATGTTGGGCACACCCGCATATAGATACTGCATCATCGGATCGTGTTGAAACACGTCTGCAAGCAGTGTGGCCGCCTCGTTGACCTGCGAATCATCGAGCAGCACGGTACCTTCCATCGTATGCATGTGAACTTCTCCATTGGGTTTGCCGGCGGCACTGCTGCGCCACGGCAGCGAATGGGGCGGGAGTCGATACCGTCACACGCCAGACGCTGACGCCGGCAGATAGTTCGGGTCGACTGATTTGAGGAATGCGCTACGATTTGGGGCTACTGCAAGGACACTCGTAACACGTGGAATGACTACCGCCGGGCTTAACCGCAGTAGCCGGGTACGTCCGGAGTGCGCCAAGACGATGACTCGCGGCGGGATAACACACCATACGTTGAAATGACGATCCATGTCAACCAGCCTTGAAACGGCGAACGGACGGCAGTCAGCCGTCCGTTCGCATGTTCGAGGCGCAGGAGTGCAACCTCCTGCAGGGGTATGGGGTGGAACCCCGATTCCGCGCTTACGCGCCGAACTTGTAGCCGAAGCGCAGCAGGTTATTGGGATCGTACTGCGCCTTGAGGCGGGCGAGGCGCAGACGCGTGTCGTCGTGGAAGCCCTCTGGGGACTTCTCGTGCGCCTCCTCGCCGTCGAGGAAGTTGAGGTACTCGCCAGCCTTGTGCTCGCGCAGTTCGCGCTTGAGCTTGGCATTGGTCTCGATCACCGTCTGCTTGCCATCGGGCGTGAAGGCCATGCCGACGGTCTGAAGCAGATACGTCCGGTCGCGGTGGCTGTAGGCGGCACCGCTGCGCGGGTTGGACGCAATCGCACCACCGGCAAAGCGGATGTCAACCTTGACGAAGAACGGGTGTCCTTCGGCGGGCGCGGCGTAAGCCAGCACCTTGTCGATCGCATCTTCGTTGAGATCGCGAAGCCACATGCCGCTGCTCACACCGGGCAGCGGATCGACCGGATCGTTGCTGATGGTCGCCACCTGCGTGAACGGCATCTGATGGAAGGTATTCATCACCGGCGCCCGCCACTGCGTCCACGCCGAGAGCGCATCCTCGCCATCGGCCTGTGACCCGACGAAGCACCCGTTGACCATCACGAACGACTTGCCGCGGATCGCATCCGGCATGGTCGGCATCGGCGGGAAATGCATGATCGTGATCGACGCCGTCCACGCGTCGGGCAGGGTCTGCGTCCACTCGCGGAAGAACGTCAGCGCCGGCTTGGCCTCGCTCAGCGGGTAGAACAGTGAACCGCCGAAGACCTCGCGGACCGGGTACAGGTGGATCAGCATGCCAGTAACGATCACCAAGCCCTTGCCGCCGCCGCGCAGGCCCCAGAACAATTCCGGGTTCTGCTCTTCGCTGGCGGTGACGATCTCGCCCGCAGGCGTCACGACTTCGAACTCAATCACACTGTCGACGGCCATGCCGTACTTGCGCGCCAGCCAACCCATGCCGCCGCCGAGTGTGTAGCCAACCGCGCCCACCGTGGGCGACGATCCGAGCAGCGGCGCGAGGCCGAATTCCTGCGCCTTCTCGAGTACGGCGGCCCACTTCACGCCGGCCTGAACCCACGCCGTGCGGGTGATCGGATCGACCGCGACGCCGTTTAGGCGCGAGGTGACAATCAGGAGCGCGCCATCGGGCGGCAGAATCACGCCGTGGCCCGTGCTTTGAACGGCGACACCGAGGTCATTGGCGGCAGCGTAGCGCATGCCCGCGGCGATGTCCTCGACCGTCTCTGCGATCAGGATCAAGGCCGGGCGCTGCTCTGCGCTCAGATTCCAAGCATGGCGCGCGCTGTCGTAGTCAGCATCGTTGGGTGTGACAACCTTGCCGGTCACCCAGTTCTGAAGCGAGCTGCCGGCGAGAGTGGTATCCTTCGAGTACATCGTGGCATCCTTTTCATGGTGTACAGCGATTGAAACGACGTCCTCCATTCAAGCACCGTATGCGGCGGACGTCATGCGGCATGGGTTGCAGCGCAATCTCAGACCTTTGACGGATGCGCCGCTGCCGATTTTGTGGATAACTGATTCAACTTCGGACGTGTACGGGAGTCGGCCTATGATCCGCATCGTCATCGTGGACGACCACAGCGTGGTGCGGCAGGGTTTGCGGATGTTCCTGCGCAGCGAACCCGACTTCGAGATTGTCGGCGAGGCCTCCAACGGCCACGAGGCAGTCGCGCTGGTGCGCGAGCTGCACCCGGATGTCGTGCTCATGGACCTGTTGATGCCGAAGATGGGCGGCGTCGAGGCAATCGCGACCATTCGCCGCGAGATGCCGGACACCGAGGTCATCGCGCTGACCAGCGTGCTCGAGGACCAAGCGGTGATCGGGGCGATGCGCGCCGGCGCGATCGGTTATCTGCTCAAAGACACCGACGGTCCCGAGCTGATCCGTGCCATTCGCGCCGCGTCGGAGGGACAGGTCCAGCTATCGCCGCAAGCGGCGGCGCGGCTCGTGCGCGAAATCCGCGCGCCGGAGTCGCCGGAGAAGCTCACCGAGCGCGAGACCGACGTGCTGCGCTTGCTAGCACGTGGCCTCGCGAACAAGGAGATTGCGCGGGAGCTCCACGTCGCTGAAAAGACCGTCAAGACACACGTCAGCAGCATCTTCAGCAAACTCGGCGTGGTGAGCCGCACCCAGGCCGCGCTGTATGCGGCCAACATCGGCCTCGTCGACATCCAGCACGACACCCGCTTCGAGTCGTAGAACGCACTTTCACGAGGGGTTTACACCCCTCGACCCCATCTCTGCAAACGAGGCCGCGTGCGGCCTCGTTTGCATGAAAGGGAGTCCAGAGGGCGTAAGCCTTCTGGTGGGTTTAGTGCAGCGCCCCACGCCGTGTGTGTTTTCTCAGTTATCGCACGGCAGCGTGACGCACACGTGCGTGCCGTGTTCGGGCGCGCTGTCGATGTGCAGCGACCCGCCCAGTGCTGCCACGCGCTCGCGGATCGACGCCAGCCCCAAGTGCCCCGGGAACGTCTGCCGGGCGTCGAAGCCCGTCCCGTTATCGATAACATCCAGCGTCAGTACGCCGCCGGCTGAACAAATGCGCAGCGTGATGTGCGACGCGTTGGCGTGCTTGATGACGTTGTGCAGCGTCTCGCGCGCGATGCGGTACAGATGTTCCTTGTGTGCGATCGACAGCTGCGGTTCGGCGCACAGGTCGGCGTCGACACGAATGCCATGACGCGCCTGAATCGACGCGCACTGTTTGGCGAGGGCGGTCATCAGCCCTTCCGTCTCGAGCGTCTCGGGCCGCAGTTCGAAGATCAGCGCGCGCATCTCGGTAAGGCCGGCTTCTACGAGCATCAGCACGTAGTCCAGCGACTCGCGCAAGGCGTGCGAATCCTCGCGGTCGAGCGCGCGTTGGGCGGATTGCGCACCGAGGCCGATGCCGTACAGTGCCTGCGAGACGGAGTCGTGCAGTTCGCGGGCAAGGCGGGTGCGTTCCTCGAGGGCCGCCAGCCGCTGGATCTGCTCGTTGAGCCGGCGTGTCTCGTCCAGCGCGGCGACGGTCTCCATCTGCGAGCGCACGCGCTCGAGCGCCGCCATCGCCAAGCTGCTGATGCCCAACGCGATGCGCCGGTCACGCTCCGAGAAGGTGTGCGGCTTGGTGTAATTGAAGAACAGATATCCGATGTTACGGCCGCCTTTGAGGAACATCAGCCACAACAGGGCGCGCGTGCCGATCTCGTCCCAGTTCTGGCGCGACAGGGGGTCGACCATCGGGTCGGTCGCAACGTCTTCGATGACCGTCATCGGCTCGCGGAAGATCCGGTTCTCGATCGGCCACGCCGCGACGTACATCTTCTGGCCGAGCAGGAACTCGAGGCGCTTGGGCACATTCGAGCCGGCGAGAATTTCGGAATACGTCGAGGATTCGAAGTCGTGATGCTCCCACATGTTCAGAAACACGCCGTCGCAATCGGGCATGAGCTGCGCGACGGCATCGGTGATTCCCTGAAACGTGTTGGCGGCGTTGATGTTGGCCGCCAGCGTGTACATGAACGTCGCTTCTTCGGTGACGAGCGCGGTCTCCTGCTGGGCGAGGATGCGATTGCTGGCCGACATCACCAGCTCGCCGATGCCCAACGCCAACCGCTTCTCGTCTTCAGTGAAGGCGCGCGGCTGAGCGTAGTTGAACATCATCAAGCCCCACAGCGTGCTGTTGCTCGACAGCGGCACGGCGATCAGCGCCTGCGTGGGCAGGTCCTCGTAGATTTCCCGCGTGACCGGATCGACAGTGGAGTGGCCGGTGATTCCTTGGATGTCCTCGATCCACCACAGCGGGTACTCGCGCAGGCGGTCGATGATCGGCAGAACGGGGATGCGTTGGCGCAGCAGCGGCGCGATGTGCGCGGGGACAGCAGCGGTGGCGATGATCTCGATATACGTCGCGCCGTCGAAGTTCATGTTCTCGAACGCGTTCATCATCACGCCGTCACAGTCGGGCATCAGCTTGGCGGCGGCCTCGACCACGTCTTGCAGCGTCTTGGCCGCGTTAATGTCCTGCGCGAGCTGGTACATGAGCAGGGCTTCCGCCCGAAGTTCCTGCGTCGCTCTCGGGTCAGCGTTGTTCATGGCGTGTCATGCTTTCGGTGTGCGGCACGGCCCGATCGGGGCTTCCGGTGCTGCGCCGATTGTACCGTGTTCGATAGACACGGACTGATTGCACCACGGAGCACAACAGAGACGATTTGTCGGGGCGGACTGCAAACCCTCACCCCCGACCCCTTTCACAGAGCACAACAGAGAGCATTTGTAGGGGCGACCCGCTGGGTCGCCCGCCCGATCTCACCCCACGCCACTGGACACCGGCGCAACGTGTGCGAATGGATGCGGCGCTGCCGTATCCAAGGAGAGGCCTCTGTGGTAATTCTTCCTTCGAACACATGATGACGCAACGTCCGAACGGGTACCGAAACGCCGCGCCTACGGCTCGACCACTTCAAACGTGCCGATCACAAGGTTCGGCTCGCCCTCGACCTCAAGCGGCTCATCGACCGTCTCGTAGTAGTAGACGACGGCCAGCAGGAAATACGTCCCAGGCGCCAGATCGGCTGGGAGGTCGATGCTGTGCCGGTCGAAGATCATCTCCCCGGTCGGCCACTGCGATGTCGGATTTTCGGGCGGCGGACCAAAGTGCTCCGCGCGGGTAAGCCCTTCCGCGTCCAACACGAACAGGCCGACGGTGTAATCGCGGTCGGGCGGGTCGAGCACCTGCCATACGAGATCGACATGCAGGGTTTCGCCCGCCGGAAGCTGTGCGGGTATGATGGCGTCCCGCAGCGCGAACAGGTCGCCAAATACCCGCGGGACGCGCCCAATCCGCTCGCGTGTGAACAGCGACACTTCAATCTCCGGATAGTACTGATACAGCGGATCGTTGATCCCAACCGGCACACGTTCGGTGTGCTGCAGCGAGAAGAAGCGATCCTGAAGCAGTTCCGCGAGGCGCGGCGGGACGTTCCAATATACGAGCCATACACGCTGCTCGTAAGGCAGCGCCGCCTCGAGATCGGCCAACATGGCGGAATCGTCGGGATAGTCGTACTCATAAAACGTCGGAAAAATGCGCCGGTCGAGGTCGGGCAGGACTGTTTCGAGTTCGTAGGCGAAGGCCATGTCGTCGAAGCCGGTTTCGAGCAGCACGAAATCACCGGGGCTCCACCCCGCCGCGACCGTCTCCGCGACGAGGTCGCTGTTCAGGCGCGGGATGACGTTCTGCGGCGTGAGGACCGCCCACGCGACCAGCGCGGCGATCAGCACGTTACGCCCACGCTCGGACAGCACCTGCGCCCCGACGGCAAAACACAGCGCGAGCGCCGGCACGGCGACCGAAAGGGTCCGTTCGCTCACAATGCCGATGCGCAGGTTGACGAGCAGCATCACCACAACCGTCCCGACTCCCGCCGCCAGCACGATCCTCGCGGACAGCGTCTCGAAGCGCGATCGCCCCCGCCACGCGAACCCGAGCGCCAGCGCCAACAGGCCCAACCCGAGCGCCGGCTGGCCCGCTGTGAGCAGATCGGCGGTTTGTGTGATGCCCGCGGGTGTGGTTGGAATGCTGTTGATATAGCCGGTGATCGCGCCCGCGTCGATCTTGTTTAGCACGCCCGGCAGCGCATAGATGAGCCACGGTGCAAACGCCAGCACCGCCGCCGCATACGCCGCGATGGGCCGCGCCTTCAGCCGCAGCGGTACGCGCCAAAACGCCAGCACGGCGAGGCCCTGCAGCGCTACCGCGATCAGCCCAACATACAGCGAATAGGCGAGGAAGGCGACCGCGCCGGCATAGCCGGCCCAGCGGCCCCAAGTCGGCCGCTTCAGTGCGCGCACAAGAGCCCACAGCGTGAGCGCCTCACCCAGCAGCAGCCATGTGTAATGGCGCACGCTTTGGCCGTAGTACACGGGCTGTTCGAAGACGGCGAACAGCACCGCCGCGGCAATCCCCACCCCATAACCAAAGGCGTCCGCGCCGGCGCGGTAGATCACAGCCGTGGCAAGCACGCCGGCCGCGATACTGAGAAAGCGCAGCGCCAGCTTGCCGTCGCCGGCGATCTGCTGCCAACCTTGCAGGGCCAGAAAATACGCCGGGGGGTGGTGGTTCGCGGCAAGGCGTTCGAGCATGAGCGCGGTACCGTCCCGCGTCACCCAGATGTTCCACGCCTCGTCCGACCAGAACGGCATGTGGTCAGCGCCGAGGATGCGCATCGCGGCGGCCAACAGCACGACCGCGACGGCCGCGGCGATCAGCCGGAGGTTACGGGGAGAAGAACTGAGCATACAGCATATCGCCGATACGCCGGTTGAAGGCGACCGACGCGTGCGAATCGAAAGGAGAGACAATGCGCTCCTCCAACGTCCACGCCGCAGCCTCGTCGGTCAGCTTGAGGATGTCGGTGACACCGCGCGCTTCGAACACCTGCGCCGCGCGATCGACGTACGGCACGCTGCCGACCGGGTCGAGAAGATGCGGGAAGATCAGGACGATCAATCGCGCGCCGCGCGCTTCCACCGCGTCGATGAGGCGCTCGATCTCCTGCCGGTGGATGTCGAAGATGTACGCGTTGTCGTAGGCTGCGTGGTAGAACTCCCATTCTGTGCGGCCGTCGTGGACATTGCGGAACAGGCGCTCGTAGTTGGCTCGCCAGTACAGGAAGCTGGCCAGATACGACCTGTCGGCGATCGGTGGCGCGGGCGGCACCTCGAAGTCCCACTGCATGCCGTTCGACTTGGCGGCGATGTCGATGTCGTTGATGAAGTACTGCAGGATCACCACGTCAGGCGACTGGTACGGGTGGGATTCGAGGAATTCGAGCTCGTTGATGGTGGACTGGCCCGCGCGTGCCAGCGTGACCACCGCGTAGTCGTCGCCGAGGTGGCGCTGGAGCACGGCGGTGTAGCGGTCGGCGGGGTTGTTGATGCCCCAGCCCTCGGTGAACGAGTCGCCCAGCACGAAAACGGTCGTACGCGCTTCAAGTTCCTCGACCGTCCACTCGCGGTCGCGGAAGCCGAGGCTGTTGCGTTCGATGTACTTGTCGGCCCAGTTGGCGCCGTGCAAGCCGAACTCCATGCGCGAGTCGGCATAGATATAGCGCACGTAGACCTCGCCTGCGGCCAGTGCCAACACGATCACCACATAGCTGACGAGCAGGCCGCGCGCGATGCTCTGCGCCCGCCGGCTTCGCTTCTGCATCGCCAGCGCGATCAGCAGCGCGCCTACGGCAAACAGGCCGATCAGGACACCCGCGAGGGTCATAGCAGCTCCACACTGACCGAGAAGTTGGAAGTGGTGCGTGATGCGTGATGAGGAAGTGCCAAGCTTTTCCCTCACGAAGCGCTGTGAAGTCGGACGTCGGATCGATGTCCGATTGCTTGCTGTCGTGGAGGCATGGAGGCGAAGCCTCCGCACGCACCCCAGACTGCCCCTGCTAACGTAGGCCAGTATACGTCGGGCCGAACGCAGCGGCTAGGGGACGCCGCGGCAGCGGAGGACCGGCGCAGATCGAACGGCATGGTATGACGAATGACACCATTGGCCCCGTACGCCGGTACCGACGCAAGCCGCCGTTGAGAGACGGACGACATTACAAAACTCTCAGGGTGTGTGCATTGACAAAGTATTTACATACGATTGAGAATCAACGTGTATGACAACGAATGAAGGCGATCATCACATGGTCGACGTATTGGAGTGGGGCCCGGTGCTCAACCACGTGGTTGCAGACATCGTCCTCGCCGATCAATCGCAGCGGACGCACAGCATCGCCACCTTGACCGGCTCGCGCGGTCTGCTGTTGGTATGTCTGAGCGAACTGTGGCAGCCCGTCAACGTACGGCGTGTGCTGTGGCTTCAACGCCACGCAGCGAATCTCGCACTAATGGGCGTTCCACCCGCGGCGATTGTCCAAGCGACGCCGAGCGCGGTGCAGACGTTCAGCCACACCATGCCCTTCCCATTGACGTTTTCGGTGCTGGCCGATCCGCTGTCCAGCGCCGCCTTGCAGTACAACCTTGCCCACCGCGGTTGCATCATGCTGATCGATCCGCACGGCGTGCTGCGCAGCAAATGGGTGCTTCCGGACACGATCGCATGGCCGAAGATGTCGGAAATCCTGCATGCCGTTCAGACGGTTGAAGGATGCGGCGGCACCGCGCGGCCGATCTAAGAGCTCCCCCCCCGGAGGCTTCCCCCCCAGCCCCTTTTCCGGATCTCCTGCAAACCTCCCCTCACTTCTCAAACGGCTTAACCGGCGCGACCGGATAGGCGCTTGAGCTTGCGAATGTAGCCATCGGCGTCCGGCACGTGCACCGGCAGATGCCGGTACGGCGGGCGCGGGGGCGCGACCAGAATGACCTCGACCGCCCCGCCGAGATCTAGCCCCGGCTCGGTCGGGAAGGGCGCATGCCACGCCTCGTCGGTCGTGTCGCGAATCGCCTGCATGAGGGCATTGCGCGTGTTTTCCGCCTCTTCGAGCACCTGTGGCAGCGGATGATCGCGCCGCTCGGCGATGCCGCCGTAGTGGATGCGCACGCTCTCGCGATAGTCGCGCATGGCGTCGATGCCCGGATGTTTGATGCCGCGCGCCCACGCCTCCATCATCGCCACGGTCATCGCCTCGTAGGTGATGAGATGCGCCAGCAGGTCTTTGAACGACAGGTGCTGATCGCTGTACAGGCCATATTCGACCGTATCAGGCAGCAGCATTTCCTCAGGCGTGAGGGCGTCGGTCAACGTACGCACGGCCGCGTGCTCGACGGCCAGTTCACTTAGCGCGGTAGAACGCGGTACGGTGGCGCGCATTAGCGATAGTGCTCTTCTTCGGGGGCAGTGATGCCGTTGATCTGCTTCCAGTGGTGCTCGCCATAGCGGCGCGTGTATCCGCTGCCCCACTTGGCCAGCGCGATCTGACCGACGACCATGATGATGGTCAGGCCGATCAACACAAGTACGAACTCCATGATTCCCTCCATACGCGCAGTGCGTATCTGATAATTGTATTACGTTTCACGCGCGCGCCCGGTCCTCCCCCAAACTTTGGGGGCAGGGCAGAACACGACGCAATCTGTCTAGTTTCACCCGGGACTTGCGCCGTGTGCCGGTTACGGGTTCTACTCCGCCCTTTTGGCGCCGGACCTACCGCGAAGTCTCGCCATACTGACCAACGACGATATCCACAGTCGCGGTGGACGGCATCCATGTCGACAGCCAATTCGCGCTCGACGGCAAGCAGATCGGCAGCAGCGTCGAGATGATTCTCGGCGCAGGCACGTGCCATATCCGTTATAGTTATACGCAGTCCGACTCAGCCAACCGCACAGGGACGCAGCAGCACGACTGACGTCCGTCTGCGTCGCAAACCGACGAAACGAGGTGAAGCGCATGACTTTGACAGGCGCACACTACATCGCCGGCACGAACAGCCGCGAAGGCTCCGCTGTGTTCACCAGCGTCAACCCGCGCACGGGCGAACGCAGCTTTGAGTTCGTCAATGCCACTGCCGCCGAAATCGACCGCGCCGTGCAAGCTGCACGCGACGCCTTTGAAGCGCTGCGACACTACCCATCCGAACGGCTTGCCGGCCTGCTTGACGCCATCGCCGCCGAAATCGAAGCGCTGGGCGACGACCTGCTGACTCTCGCATCGGATGAGACCGGTCTGGACCTCGGGCGGCTCACCGGCGAGCGCGGCCGGACGACCGGACAACTCCGAAAGTTCGCCGCGCTGCTGCGTGAAGGCTCGTACGTCGACGCGATCATCGACACCGCCCTGCCCGACCGTCAGCCCGCGCCGCGCCCGTCGATCCGCCGTATGCTGGTACCGATTGGCCCGGTCGCCGTGTTCGCGGCCAGCAATTTTCCGTTCGCGTTCAGCGTGGCTGGCGGCGACACGGCCTCGGCCCTCGCCGCCGGATGCCCGGTCGTCGTCAAGGCGCATCCAGGCCATCCCGGCACCAGCGAGCTCGTCGCGCAAGCCGTGACGCGGGCAGTCGCGACTAGCGAGTTCCCGGCCGGGACGTTCTCGCTGGTGCAAGGCGACCGCATCGACGTCGGTCACGCGCTGGTACAGCACCCGGGCATCGCCGCCGTCGGGTTCACTGGATCGCTGCGGGCCGGACGCGCCTTGTTCGATGCCGCCGCCGCGCGCCCCGTGCCGATCCCGGTGTATGCCGAGATGGGCAGCGTCAACCCGGTCGTGCTGCTTCCGGGCGCGATCGCCACCCGCTTCGAGTCGCTGGCCGACGGATTGGTCGGCTCGGTCACGCTCGGCACCGGCCAATTCTGCACCAACCCCGGGCTGGTATTCGTGATCGACGGGGAGGACAGCCGCGGCTTTATCCAACGCGTTACCGAGAAGATGCAAGCGGCGCAGCCCGGCGTGCTGCTGAACGACAAGATTCAGGCTGGCCTAGTGCAGGCCGTCGCGGGGACGGCGGCGCATCCGAGCGTGACCGTGCTCACCGGCGGCGAGGCGCTGCCGGGCCCGGCGTGTGGCTACGCACACACCGTCCTGCTCACCGACTCCGAGGCATTCCGCGCCGACGACGCATTGCAAGCCGAACACTTCGGCCCGGTGACGCTGTTCGTCGCATGCCGCTCGCACGACGACCTGCTGGCGACGCTCGCCGCGCTCGAGGGCAACCTGACCGCGACGGTTCATGCGGCCGACGACGAGGCGCATGCCGCCGCTCGGGTATATGCGGTACTGCGCGAAAAGGTCGGCCGGCTGATCTGGAACGGCTTCCCGACCGGCGTCGAGGTCGTCTACGCGATGCAGCACGGCGGCCCCTACCCCGCCACCACGGCCCCGGCCACGACCTCGGTCGGCATGACGGCCATTCGACGGTTCATGCGCCCGCTGGCGTTCCAGAACCTGCCCGACGCCCTGCTGCCCGATGCGCTCAAGGACGCCAATCCGCTTGGAATCTGGCGCGTCGTGGACGAAAAGCTGACGAAAGACGCCTTGTAGATATCGTTCGTGTGAAGTCGCATCGAAGGGGTTGTGAAAGCCATGATTGCACTGCTTCGCTACTACGAACCCGGTCACGGCCCGCGGGTCGGCGTGCGTCTGGACGACACCGTCTTTGATGTGTCCGCGCACATCCCGACCGTTGCGCAGTGGCTGAACCACAGCGCCGGCCGCGTCGAGGACGCAATAGACGACCTCCGTTCGGCAGCAGGCACCGCCGAACGGCGCTACCCGTTCGAGTCGCTGTGCGTGGCGCCGGACCCGCACGTGCGCCATCTGCTGCCACCGATCGACACGCAAGACGTGTGGGCGGCAGGCGTGACCTACGAGCGCAGCCGCGAGGCCCGGCAGGAAGAATCGCAGGACGGCGGCGATGTGTATGCGCGCGTCTACGCCGCCGAACGGCCCGAGCTGTTTTTCAAGGCGCGCGGCCCGTGGGTCGTCGGCCCACTGGGCGAGATCGGCATCCGGCGCGATTCGGCGTGGAACGTCCCCGAGCCGGAGCTGACGCTGGTCGTCAACCCGGCGCTGGAAGTCGTCGGCTACACCGCCGGCAACGACGTCAGCAGCCGCGACATCGAAGGCGAGAATCCGTTGTATCTGCCGCAGGCGAAGGTGTACACGGCGTCGTGCGCGCTCGGCCCGCAGATCGCGCTGGTCCGGCTGACCGAATGGCCTTCGCTGATGATTAGCGTGCGCATCGAACGCGGTGGCGCAGCGGTGTTCGAGGGGTCGATCGGCACCGACCGCATCCACCGCCGCAGTGACGAACTCGTCACGTGGCTGGGGCGCAGCATGCAGTATCCCGACGGCGTGCTGTTGATGACCGGCACCGGCATCGTCCCCGGCGGCGATTTCACGCTGTCGCCGGACGACGCCGTCCACGTCACGATCCCCGGCGCCGGCACGTTGACCAATCGGGTGAAGGTGGTCTAGCTACTCCAGCGGCGACGCGCGCCATATAATCTCAGCAGCGTGGGTGTCGTGGCGGGATAGAACAGTGATTGTTGACGTATTGAAACGCGATCAGTTCACACCGGAGCAGGAAGCCGCCCTGCTTACGCTGTCCCGGGCCGTGTATCCCCCAGCGAGCCGAACGATGCGGCGGCCATCTCATGGGCGCCAACCGTGTGGCGTGTACTGGTATGGGACGAGGCAGGGCGGCTTGTATCGCACGTCGGTGTGCTGGTGCGCGATGCCACCTACAACGGTCAGCCGGTGCGCCTCGGCGGAATCGGCGGGGTCCAGACCCATCCGGACGCACGCGGCAAGGGCTATGCCAGCGCCGCGCTGTCGAGGGCGGCACAGGTGCTGCGCGACACGTTGGAGGTCGACTTCTCGCAGTTGGTGTGCCGCCCCGCACTCCTGTCGTACTATGCGCGCTTGGGCTGGCAGCTCTTCGGCGGCGATGTCTACGTTGACCAGCCAACCGGCCGCCAGATATTCACGTTCAATCGGACCATGCTGCTGAGCGGGCGCATCCCTGCCCCACAGGATGGCGTGTTGGATCTGTGCGGCCTGCCGTGGTAAACGGTGTCAGATCGTGCTAGTGTTCCGCACTCCACCGCGCCGGCGGGCTACCGGTATTCGTGCGACAGATAGGCCGCGCCCTCAAGCAGATCGCCGGTGAAGTCGAAGAGCGTCGCGTTGTCCCAATGCGCCCCCTGCCCCCAACGCGTCGAGCATCCGGTCGAGACCCACGCCGGTTCCCAGTACACCGCCCCCAGCGCGCCGTTGCTGATCAGCGCCTGCATCAAGTCGATCAGAAAGCGGCGCTGTCCGTCCGGGCTGAACGGATAGCCGGGGATGCTCTGACTTAGGACGTTGTTCGCCATCTCGTCGACTGCGTCGCGCGTCCAGCCGTAGGCCGTTTCCAGCACCATCACGTCCTTGCCAAATCGCTGCCGCAGGTGCCCAACTTGTGCGCCCACCTCGGCGATCGAGAACGTGCTCCACTGCGGATAGTACGAGACTCCGATGACGTCGTAATCGGTGACTCCGGCGACCACGGCCGGATCGGCGGCGAGGTCTTCCAGCGCCTGCGGCGTTCCCGCACCGGTCAGGATGATGTGATGGCCCAGCTCGCCGGCACCGCCGTGCGCGCTCTCATACACCTGCCCGTTGACGACCATGCCCATGCCGATACCGCGCCCGATCGTCACCACCACGAAATCGCTGCGGTTGTGGCCGGCGCCGAAAAGCTGCTCGGTAGCAATCTTGTCAAGCAATTGGTCGATTGAAACCGGGTGCACCCGAAAATCGGTATAGGACAAAAGTCATAGAAGTGGCATGACAAACGTCCCAGCGCGTTAAATTTCAGGGGAGACCATCGTCACTGGACTCAACCGACTTCATGCTTCGTTCCTCCCATTCTCATATACTCACAGAAGAGGGATTTCGCTTTCTGCACCACAGGCGGAGGCCTATATATTATGCTCGTTTCCAGTCGAACTCGTTCACTCATCGCACTTGCCGCCGCGGCGGCCCTACTTCTCCTCTTATCCACCACCACCTTCGCACAACCCCCCAATCCCGCTGCGCCACTTATCAATCCGTCAGACGCCAGCGTTCGCAGTGCCAGCGTCTACGTCGGTGGCTTGACCGGGCTGCGCGGGATTGTCGTGGATACGGCCGACAACCTCTACTACTCGGAAGGGTATTCAGGAGAGGTGACTCAGGTCACCCCGGCCCAAGCGACATCCGTGTTTGCGACCGGACTTGCAGGGATGAGCGATCTCGCGCTAGACAACAACGATGTACTAGCAGTACTGGTTGGAGACGTCTCGAAAGTGCCGGCGTCAAACACGATCGTGCCGTTTGCGTCCGGACTACCAGCCTCATCACAAAGAATCGCGTTCGACAGCGGCGGCAACATGTACGTCGTCGGTGCCTATGACGCGATCGCGAAATTCGATTCAGCCGGAACGCTGATCACATCGACCCTTTCAAGCGGCTTCGGCAGCATTGCTGGACTGGTGGTTGACCCTATCAGTGGCGATCTGCTCGTCTCCCAGCCTGACGGTCATATCTGGCGCGTCGACAGCATCACCGGAGACGCATCGCTGTATCTCAACATAGGTCAGTACACGGACAGCGGCTTAGCACTCAGCCCGTCCGGCGACCTGTACTATGGCGACTCGATGAACGGTCGTGTATTGAAGATTGAGGCCGGCACCAAGTTTGTCACGTCGTGCGTTTCGGGTGTCGGGTATGTACGCGATCTAGCGCTCGACAGCCTTGGCCGGCTCTACATCGCCGACGATTACACCACCGTCTATCGTGCCGATGCGTGCGACCCGCCAGCCCACGGCGCGGTCAGCGGCAAGGTGACGACCACCGACGGCGTCACGCCGGTGCCGGATGCCACCGTGTGCGTCGGCCCGTACGACGAATCGTTCTACTGGACATGCCTCGGCGTGCAGCCTGACGGGACGTATGTCATCCCGCTGCTCGACCCGTACAGCTACCGTGTGGAGGCGCGCGCGCCCAACCGCGAAAACGAGCTGTACTTCGACACGCCCTTCTACAATCAGGCGCTTCCGGTGCTGGTCACCAGTGGAAGCACGACTCCCAACATCGACTTCACGCTCGGTGCCGGCGGTTCCATCCAGGGCACGATTACCCTCACCGACGCCGGCAGTGTCAGCAACGGCTGGGTGTGCGTCGACGAATATGACACCGGCAATCATATCCGCTGCCGGACTGGCGACGTGATCGACTTCGGTGCGCTGACGTATTCGTTCGACCACCTGCCCAGCGGCACCTTCCGGGTGCGCATGTGGATGCAAGGGTATGGTCAGAAGTACTGGGACGACACGTTCCTGTATGACGAAGCCGACCCAGTCACCGTGCTGGCCCCAACCCCAACCACCGGCATCAACTTCACGTTCGATCCGGGCGGGTCGATCAGCGGTACGGTCTACGAGTTGGACGGCACCACCCCGGTGCTCAACGCCGAGGTCTGCCTTGAGTCTATGGACAACGGTTTCGGCTTCGGCTGCCAGTGGGTCAACCCGGCCGACGGCACGTACACCTTCGACGGCGTCCAATCCGGCAACTACCGCGTTGACGCCCGTGCGGACGGCCTCGAACAGGAATACTGGGAGGAGACGCCGTACTGGGATCTGACCACACCCGTTGTCGTCACGGCGCCAGACCCGGTCACCGGCATCGATTTCACGCTCGGGCCGGCCGGCGCCATCAGCGGCACGATCAGCCTGAACGACGCCGGCGATCTTGCACTGGCCAACCCGTCCGTCTGTATCAACGAGTACGTCACAAACTACCACATCCGCTGCCACGGAAGCGACATCATCAACATCGCGACCGGCGCGTATGTGTTCGACAACCTACCTGCCGGGACGTACCGTGTGTCCGCCTACGCGTTCCCGTATCTCGATGAGACCTATCAGGAACGCCGTTACTACCACGAGGGCGACCCGGTCGTCGTCACCGTGCCGGACATCACGCCGAACATCGACTTCACACTCGATCCGGCTGGCACCATCAGCGGGACGGTGCGCGATGCGGTCACCAACGATCCGCTGGGCGGCATCCCCGTCGACCTCGACAACGGCGGCTACGGCACCTGCACCAACCCGAACGGCACCTACACCATTGAGCGCGTTCCGCTCGATGAGCCGCACACCGTGCAGGCCGGTGGGCCGGGATGGGACACCTGCCCCGGCGACAACCACACACGCGAATGGTGGCAGGAAGAGTCCGACCGCAACAACGCCGACCCGATCACCCTGACCTACGGCGCCAACCAGTTCGAGACCGGCATCGACTTCACGCTTGACGTGGGCGGGTCGTTCAGCGGGCGCGTCACTGAGGCCGACGGCATCACGCCGGTAACTGACGCGCAGGTGTGCGCACACGTGCATCCGTTTGGCGAGGGTGTGGGTTGCTTCAATGTCAATCCTGACGGCACGTATACGTTCGACGCCTTGCCGGCTGGGCTGTACAATGCCGAAGTCCGGGCGTCCGGCTTCGCGACCGAGATGTACGACAGTGTAACTTACTACGGAGACCACGGTCTTGCGACGCCGATACCGGTAACCATAGGCGTGAACACGCCCAACATCAACTTCACGCTCGAACCGGGCGGATCGATCAGCGGCACGATCTTCGCATCCGATGGCGTGACTCCGCTGCCCAGCGTGCCGTTCGGTGTGTTCTGGGGCGGCTTCAACAACTGCGCGGATGGCAGCGGCACGTACACGATCTCCGGCTTGCCGCTCAATGTGCCGATCACGCTCTACGCCGGCGGTCCAGCCGAGTCGTGGATGCAGGGCTGTGACGGCGGTTTCATCCGCGAGTGGTGGCAGGAAAAGCAGTACGACTACCAAGCCGATCCGATCACCCTGACGCTCGGCGTAGACCAGAACGTCACCGGCAAGAACTTTACGCTCGACGTCGGAGGCTCGTTCAGTGGGCGCGTCACGGAAGAAGACGGCACCACGCCGATCCCGAATGCACAAGTCTGCGCGCAGATTCACCCGTTCGGCGCCAACTCCGGCTGTGTGAACGCCGACAATCAGGGCTACTACACCTTCAGCGGGTTGGGCACGGCCAGCTACGCGGTCAATGCGCGTGCCGATGGCTTCGCGCAGGAGCTGTTCAACAACGTGCCGTGGTATGGCGACCGGTCGCTGGCGACTCCCGTCAACGTGACGGCCGGCGCGGACACCCCGAACATCCACTTCGCGCTCGGCCCTGCCGGCACGATCAGCGGCATCGTCTATGACGAGGACGGGGTCACGCCGCTGGGCGGCATCCCGATCGACCTCGAATTTGGCGGCTTTGGCAACTGCACGAATCCCGACGGGACGTACACCATCTACAACGTTCCCCTTGGCCTCCCGGTTGTGATCCGTGCCGGCGGTCAGGGATGGCCGGGCTGTCCGGGCGACTTCCACCTGCGCGAGTACTGGCAGGAAGCCGAAAACTTCGACCAAGCCGACCCGATCACGTTGGGGCCGGGGCCGAACCAGCACTTGGGCGGCATCGACTTCACACTCTCGCTCGGCGGTGCCATCAGCGGTACCGTCACCGAAGCCGACGGCACCACGCCGATCTATCAGGCGAACATCTGTCTAGGTAGTATCAACACCCCCAGTTGGTACGGCTGTCAGCAGACAAACCCGGACGGGACTTACCTGTTCGGCGGTCTGCCGGACGGGCAATATCGCGTGGAAGCAACCAAGGACGGCTACGCGGCTGAACTCTGGGAGAACAAGTACATCTACGGCAACTTCGCCAATCCGACACCGGTCGACGTCAGCGCCGGTGCAACGACGCCCGACATCAACTTCACGCTCGATCCGGGCGGCACGATCAGCGGGACGGTGCGCGCCGCAGACGGCGTGACGTTCCTGCCGCTCATCCCGGTCGGCACCGACGGGCTGTGGTTCGACGACTGCTCGTCCAACAGCGACGGCACGTATACGATCCGCGGCCTGCCGCTCAACGTGCCGATCTATATGTCGGCGGGCGGCCCGCGGCGTTGGCTCGGCTTCTGCGACGACTCGTATCTCATGGAGTGGTGGCAGGAAGAGGCGGACTTCGCCAACGCCGACCCGATCACTCTGACCCCGGGTGGTGGTGAACACGCCACCGGCATCGACTTCACGCTCGACCTCGGCGGCAGCATCAGCGGCACGATCTACGAGGCCGACGGCGTCACGCCAATCGCATCTACGGCGTGGGTGTGCGTGGCCGAATATCCCTTCGGTCAGGGCATGGGCTGCCTCGATGCCAATACGGTCGTCAACGGCGTCTACACGTTCTCCGGCCTGCCGACAGGCAACTACCGCGTCGAAGCGTATGCGGAGAACCACGTCGGCGAGCTTTACGACGACATCCCGGTCTATTTGGACTGGGGGCTGGCGACACCCGTCGCGGTAACTGCTGGCTCGACGACAGCCAATATCGACTTCGCGCTTGAGCCGGGTGGCAACATCACTGGCGTCGTCTACGCTGCCGACGGCATTACGCCGCTGGCGAACGTGCCGGTTGACCTCGAGCAGGGCGGTTTCGGCCGCTGCACCGGGCCAGACGGCACGTACTACATCGACGGCGTGCCGGTTGGCACCCCCCTGCTCGTGCGCGCGGGCGGAAACGGCTGGGACGGTTGTCCCGGCGGCTCGCACTTGCACGAGTGGTGGGAGGAAGCCGACACCGTCGGCGACGCCGACCCGATCACGCTCACTCTAGCGGGCGAGGTGGCCGGTGACATCAACTTCACGCTAGATCCGGCTGGCTCGATCAGCGGCAAGGTCACCGAACCGGACGGCACAACGCCGATCACCGACAGCAGTTGGGCCGTGTGGGTGTGCCTCACCGACCATACGACCGAAGAAGGCATTGGATGCCAACAGGCGAATGCGAACGGTACCTACGCGTTCGGCGGCTTGCCGACCGCGTCGTATCGAGTCGCCGTCTACGCCGAGAACCGCGTCTTTGAGATATACGACAATGTCCCGCAGTACATGGGTATAGCGGGAATCACCCCGGTCGGTGTCACTGCGGGTGCGGATACGCCGAACATCAATTTCGCGCTCGATCCGGGTGGCACGATCACCGGCACCGTATTCGACGCCGGCGGCACATCGCGCCTGACCGACATCGCGATCCGGATTGACATCGGCGGCTGGAGCGTCTGCTCGCGTACGCCGGACGGCACCTATCTCTTCGATGGTCTGCCGCTCGGCGTGCCGATCGCAATCTCGGCCGGTGGTCTTGAAGACGCGGGCTGCGGCGACACCCAGCACCTGCGCGAATGGTGGCAGGAGTCGTCCGACGAAGCAGGCGCCGACCCGATCACGCTGACCGCCGGCGCGGGCCAGAACGTCACCGCCAAGGACTTCACGCTAGAAGTCGCGCCGCGCATCACCGGCAAGCTGACTGCGGCGGATGGCGTCACCGTGCTGCCCAACAGTCAGGTGTGCATCAACGACTACGCGACCGATGCCGGCATGGGCTGTGTCCCGGTGGCGGGCGACGGCACGTACGTGTCGATGCCGCTCGAGCCGGGCAGCTACCGTGTCTTCGGACGGGCTGACGGTCACATTACCGAAATGTGGGACAACATCCCGATCACCAGCGATCCGGCTCTCGCAACACCGGTTGTGCTGACGGCGGGTAACGACGCGACCGACATCGACTTCGCGCTCGACCCGGCCGGCACGATCAGCGGGCACGTCTACGCCACCGATGGCGTCACGCCACTGGGCAACATCCCGGTCGACATCGAGGGCGGCGGCTTCGGCCGCTGCACGGAACCGGACGGCAGCTATCAGATCACCGATCTGCCGCTCGGGACGTACACCGTTCACGCCGGCGGCGTGGGCTGGCCGGAATGCCCGGGCGACCTGCACCTGCCGGAATGGTGGGAAGAATCCAGCACGGCCGGCACGGCCGACCCGATCACGCTGGCCGTCGGCCCGACGCAGAATGCCAGCGGCATCGACTTTACGCTCGCGCTGGGCGGCACGCTCAGCGGCACGATGACCGAAACCGACGGCACCACGCCGCTGGCCGGTGACGTGTGTGTCGAGACGTTCGCTGGCGCGGTCGAGGTCGGCTGCTACGGCGTCGACCCGGGAACGGGTGCGTACACCACCGCTGCGCTGCCTGCTGGCAGCTATCGCGTGACCGGCCACGCGCTCGATCACATCTCGCAGTTCTACGACGGCCTGAACCACCCGGCCGACCCCGCAGCGGCGACCCCGGTCGTCGTCACCGCCGGTGCAGACCAGCCCGGCATCGACTTCGCACTCGACCTCGCCGGCAGCATCAGCGGCACAGTCTTCGCCGCCGACGGCACGACGCCGCTCGGCAGCATCCCGGTCGACCTCGAAGGCGGCGGTTACGGCCGCTGCACCGAGCCGGACGGCACCTACACCATCGACGGCTTGCCGCTCGGCGTCGGGCACATCGTCCACGCGGGCGGCGCAGGCTGGCCGGAATGTCCGGGCGGTACGCACCTGCCCGAATGGTGGCAGGAGGCCGCCGCGCTGGTCGACGCCGATCCGATCACACTGACGGCAGGCGCAGAGCAGCACCAGACCGGCAAGAACTTCACGCTCGACCCGGCCGGATCGATCAGCGGTACCGTGCGTGACGCCGTGTCCAACGACCCGCTGGGCGGTATCCCGGTCGATGTCGAGGGCGGCGGTTACGGCACGTGTACGCTGCCTGACGGCTCGTACATCCTGCGCGACCTGCCGGTTGGCGTCGGAATCATCATCCACGCCGGCGGGCCGGGCTGGCCGGAATGCCCGGGAGACAGCCATTTGATCGAATGGTGGCAGGAAGCCGACACGCTCGGCGATGCCGACCCGATCACGCTGACGCTGGGCGCCGGTCAGAACGTCACCGGCAAGGACTTCACGCTTTCGGAGGCGCTGGCCGCGCCGGGCGGGCTGACCGCTACAGTCATCACCAACAACCAGATCGACCTGAGTTGGAACGACAACTCGATCGACGAGACGGCGTTCCACATCGAACGCTCGCCGGATGGCGCCGCTTGGGCCGAGATCGACACAGTCGCGGCGGATGTCGAATCCTACTCCGACACGACGACCTTCTGCGGCAGCACGTACCACTACCGCGTGCGCGCGTTCCGCGCCGGCGACGGGTTGTTCTCGTCGTACAGCGCGCCGGCGATCGCCACGACCGACGTGTGCCCGTCCGGCATCGAACTGCTGACGCCGCCCAATGGCGACGTTACGCGCAACCGTACCCCCGCGTTCACGTGGACGGATACGGACGGCACCGCCACCAAGTTCCGCATCCAGATCGCTACCGACGACGCGTTTGCGGCGGTGATCGTCGACGAGCAGCCCACGCTTCCGTCGTTCACGCCGGCTAGCAACCTGCCGAAGGATACGCAGTTCTGGTGGCGTGTCGCGGCGAAGGATGCCGGTGGATGGCGCGCGTGGTCGTATGTCTGGACGTTTACCGTCGACCGCACCGCGCCGGCCATCCCGACGCTGTTGTCCCCGGCTAACGGCCTGACGATCAATGCGCTGCAGGACTTCTGCTGGAACGCGGCGACCGACGCCGTTTCGTACGAGATCGAAGTCTCGTCCGACCCGGCATTCGGCAGCTTCGCGGCCACCGCGACCGAGACCGACCTGTGCTTCACCAGCCCCGCGCTTGACGACGGCATGTGGTTCTGGCACGTCCGGGCCTACGACCTCGCCGGCAACAAGAGCGACTGGAGCAGCACATGGGCCGTGCAGGTCGACATCGTGCCGGCCGTCTCGCCGACCCTGCTGCTCCCCGCCGACCTCACCGTCACCCGCGAACGTCAGCCGGAGTTCGGTTGGACTGCTGTGACCGACGCGCAGAAATACCGCATCGAGATCGCGTCCGACGCCGGCTTCGTGTCGATCGTTCAGACGGCCGATACTACCGGAACGGCCTTCACGCCGGCTGACAAGCTGGCCGAGGGCACGTACTTCTGGCACGTATCGGCAAAGGCTCCGGATGGGCTGTGGAGCGCGTTCAGCAGCGCGTGGTCGTTCACCATTGACCGCACGCCGCCGGACGTCCCGGCTCTGCTGTCGCCGGCTAATGGCCTGACGATCACCGCGCTGCAGGACTTCTGCTGGAATGCGGCGACGGGTGCAGCAACGTACGAGATCGAACTCTCGGACGACCCGACCTTCACCAACTTCCCCGCCACCGCAGTCCAGCCCGCGCTGTGCTATATGAGCCCAGCGCTCGACGATGGCATGTGGTTCTGGCGCGTTCGGGCCTACGACGCCGTCGGCAACAAGAGCGACTGGAGCAGTACGTGGGCCGTTCAGGTCGACCTCGTGCCGGCGCTGCCGCCAGTGCTGCTCTCGCCCGACGACGCGTACGTCACGCGTGACAAGACGCCGGACTTCGCGTGGCTTCCGGCCCCGGACGCCAAGAAGTACCGCATTGAAGTCGCGCAAGATTTCGCGTTTGTCAGCATCGTCATCAGCGACAAGACGAAGGTCGAGCTGTATGCCGCGCCTGAGAAACTCTCAGCCGGCACGTACTACTGGCACGTCCAGACACAGGGCAGCGACGGATTGTGGAGCGCGTTCAGCCCGACGTGGTCGTTCACCATCGACCGCACTGCGCCGGCCGCGCCGATCCTGATCAGCCCGGCCCACAAGGAGGTCGTCATGACGCTCACGCCGACCTTCGACTGGGAGGACAACCTCGAAGCCGACTTTGACGAGTACATCATCGAGCTCGACAACAACAAGGACTTCTCCTCGCCGATCCTTGACGAGGAAGTAGACGTGTCGACGTACACGCCAGCCGCCGCGCTGCCGGGCAGCAAGGTGTTCTGGCGTGTCCGCGCCGTCGACGAAGTCGGCAACAAGAGCGACTGGTCGGAAACGCGCAAGCTCGAGATGACCGTGCTCAAGTCGGTCCCCGGCTTCAGGGGGTGGTAACGAAGTCGATCTAGCGAGGGTCGCGGTCCCTCCATATAGGTAATCCCCTCCGCGATTGCAGCGGCCCTCCCGGCAGTTCGGGAGGGCCGCTCGTATTCGCGTGGGTGTTGAATAGTGCCCGGCGTTGGGTTTATTCGTAACGAAGGACGTTCAGCGGCTTTTCGCCAGAGGCACCCCAAGCAGACGTCAGCGCGGCAATCAGCGCGACGACAACACACAGCAGCATGAGGAGCATAGCCGAACCGACCGGAATCGCTGTGCTCGGTGCGCCCGTGGTTCCGATCAGGAGGATGAGAGCCAAGAGCCCAATTCCGACGCCGATCAGACCACCGATCAGTCCGAGCACCCCGTTCTCGAGCAAGATCATGAACAGTACCCGTTCGCGCTGCAGGCCAACCGACTTCATCACAGCGATCTCGCGCCTGCGTTCCATCGTGGTCAGCGCGACCGAATTGGCGATCACAACCCCACCCACAATCAAACCGAGCGCCGCCACCATCGTCGGGAAGGCGGTAAACGTGCCAAGCAGGCCGCTGACCAGTCGCGTCAGCACGGCGTTGTCGAGCACGAACGACCCCGGCACGGTCGCGAGCTGCTGCCGCAGTGAGGCGATCTGCTCTTTGTCGACCTGCGCTGTAATCGTGTTCGAAGTCGGGGGGATATCCGCAGGGAATGCGTCGATCGGTACATAGTTCTGTGCCTCGAACCCGCCAAAACTGCTTTGCGCGATTCCGATGAGTTCGAACGTCAGTGCCGGTGCCTCGCCTTCAGCGTCACTGCCGAGGTCATAGGTCAGCAGGTCGCCGACGCGAAGTCCGGCAGCCTCAAGCAGCGGGCTGGTGGTCAGGACAATGACGCGCGCCCCGGAATCACTCGGCGCCAATTGACGGCCCGTGACCATGCTGCGCTCCGCGACGGAGCTGACGTCCGACGCGCTCACACTGCTGATCGACGCCGCGAAGACCTCATACGCGTCGGCTTCAGCGCCCTCGCCGCCGAATCCGAAGAAATCGGGCATGGCCTCGAGGCGCGCACGCAGGTCGCCGGGCGACAGCACGATGTCGCCTTGCTGGATCGAGAGCAGGCGCATGGTGTACCCGCGTTGGACACGATACTGCTCGACATACGGCAAATCGTCGAGTACACGTTCGATCGCCGGAAGTTGGGCTGGGGAAGCCGCGCTAATCGTGACATTTCCACCGCTCGCCTCCTGCAGCGAGAACTCAAGCAGGTTGTTGATTGAGTCGGCCAGCAGCGTGATGGTGCTCAGCGAGAACACGCCGACCACGAGTGCGAGCAACGTCATCGAGGCGCGCCCGCGCGCGGCCAGCATTTGGCGCAGCGAGATTTTGAGGTCGATCAGCCCGAACGCTGGGAAGAAGCGCCCTACCAGCCAGATCAGCAGCGAGACGATCAGGTAAAGCACGCCAGCGGCGACAAATACGCCGACAATCAACTGCAGTGCTGAACTGAAGGTTCCCGTGATGCCCTGAGCAATCAGGCTCAACACCATAATCACGAGCCCGAGCACCAACAACGTCTGAACGCGTCCCGTCCGCGGAATGACAACGTCTGTGGGCCGCAGTACGATGCCCGGACGCACTTGACCGGCGGTGAGTGTCGGAAGAAAGCCGAAAACGGTGGTGATGATGACGCCGATGAGTATGCCTGTCACGGCAGGCTGAGGCGTGAGCACAAACGGAAGATCGGTCGCCAGCAGGCGCTCGGCCACGCCGCGGATCAGGAACGTCGCGCCCCAGCCCAGAACGACGCCCGCAACGCTGCCGATGACGCCCATCAGCATCGCCTGAACCAGGAACAGCGTCGTGATCTCGTTCGCCTGCAAACCGAGCGTCTTGAGAACGGCCACTTCGACCGTGCGGCGCCGGACGATGACCTGCATGGTGTTGACAATGCCTATGCTGCCGATCAGCATCGACAGCAGGCCCATCACCGTCACCAGCGTATTGATGTTGTCCGAAAGCAGTGTGTAGTTCTCGCGCAGGTCTTCGGTGGTCGTGGTCTGAACAAACGGAAACTCCGCCTGCAACGCCGAGTCAATGTCAACCACGGCGGAAGGGTCGCTCAATTTGATGAACGCGAGGTCCGCCTGAGCAGGAACATCCTCGAAGAGTTCGATCGCCGATTGATCGAGATAGTAGAATCCAAACAGCGAAATCAACATGTCCGACGCGGGGTTCTTGATCTCCTGCCCGGTATCGACAACGCCGCGTACCGTGAACTCGGCATCCGCCCCGCTGATCTGAAGCGTATCGCCGGTCTCAGCGCCGAGCACCTGAGCGACCTGATCGCTGATGACGATATCCGTTGGCGCGTTAATCAAAGCGGACAGCGGCTCGCCGGTCGTCGCAACGACCTCTCCGTAGAAGGGGTATACGTCGGGGTCGATCAGTAAGGGTACAACCTGACTGGCGTCGGCTCCCGTTGCCGGCAGGACCAGCGCCGTCCCGTCACCGCTGCCGAGGAACAAACTGATCGGGTCCGCCAGCGGCTGACGATAGGTGAGTTCTGCAGCGCCGGGATACGATTCGTCCAGCCACGCGCTGATGGCGTCGATCCCGCCTTGGCTGAGCAGATAGGTGGTTTGCCGCTGGCCGAAGAACGACACGGTCTGTTCCACGATCAGCCCGTCCGCGATTGCCTGCGCAAGAACCTCATCCGAGGCGTCTGCGCTGAATCCGGCGTCGAGCTGGAATTGGATGTCGCCGCGGTTGCTCTCCTGTAGGCCGCCGGTCAACGATCCGCCGATCATCACCGCAAGCGTCTGCAGCGAGACGATCGCGGCAACACCCGCGGCAATGCACAGCAGCGAGAAGAACGTGCGCTGGCCGTTGATCCACAGGTCGTTGAGCGAGTGCCTCAGAAAAAAGCGAATGTTGTCCAGCATGGCTATTCCCCCCGAAACTGCTTGAGTTCGCCGGTGGCGCGCTTGTCCTTCAGGACGGCCACCGCGGCCTGCTGCGCTGTCGAGAGCGGATCCGTATCGGAGGCGATGTGCCCATCGACCAACGTCACCAGTCGATCCAACTGGGAGGCGATGTTCGGATCATGGGTGACGATGATGACCGTGGTGTGCATCTCCTGCTGAACGCCGCGCAGCGCGCTCATGACGGTGTCGCTGGACTCGCTGTCGAGGCTGCCGGTCGGTTCGTCGCAGAGGATTAAGGCAGGATCGTTGGCCAGTGCACGTGCGATAGCCACGCGCTGCTGCTGCCCGCCAGAGAGCTGCGTGGGACGGTGATGGAAACGATCACCCAACCCAAGCATGTCGAGCAGTTCTTTTGCCCGCTTGCCGGGATCGGCGCGCCGTTTCCGCGAGAACTGAATTGGGAGCGACACATTCTCAAGCGCGGTCAGCGTAGGAATCAGGTTAAAGAACTGGAATACGAAGCCGATTTTCTCGTTACGGATGCGCGTCAGGGCGCGTTCGTTCATCGAGGTGATGTCGGTACCGTCGATGAAGACCTTGCCGCTCGTAGGGTTGTCCAACCCGCCGATCAACCCCAGCAACGTTGACTTGCCACTTCCGGAGGGGCCGATGATCCCCATGAATTCGCCGCGTGCAACATTGAGCGTGACCCCCCGCAGCGCCTGAACCGTAACCTCGCCAAGCTGCAGATCCTTCCGCAGGTCTTGAACGTTCAGGACTGCCTGATGATGGTTTTCTTGTGCCATTCCCGCCTCGTTTCCGTGTCAATGTGCACCCGTGACAAAACGTCCGGCTGCGCTCAAGCAGCGGCGGACGAGAACTGATTTGGATGGGCCCCGGCCTATCCGGCCCGACTGCCATGACTAATCGTCTTCTTTTGGATCGTCGGGACTCATCTGACTACGAAACGCCGTCGTTTCCAGTTGCACGCAGGCGATAGCCGTTCCTTTGGACGCTACTCCTAGTGCGAGTTGGTGTCAATCCTGTACACGATGCAACCGGCCCGGAGTGAACGCTCCGGGCCGGTTTTGTGGTCGAATGGAAGGGTTGCCGATTTTCGCGTGCATTCGGCGGCAGCGCTTGCGCGTGGCTTTACCACCCGTCCATCACAACGGCGGCAGGCAGTCGCGCGCCTTCACCGCGTGCAGGCCGTCGACGATGCGGTCCGCGTGACCCACTCGCCCCTCCGGCCCGATACCGATCGTCCAGAATCCGCCCGCCTTTGCCGCGTCGATTCCGGCCTCCGCGTCTTCGAACACCACGCAGCGGTCGGGCGGCAGGTCGAGCCGGCCCGCAACCCAGACGAACAGGTCCGGCGCGGGCTTCTGATTGACGACGCTGTGCCCGTCGCCGATCGCGCTGAACAGGTCGGTGATCTGAAGCCGGTCCAGCACGTCGCGGGCGTTCTTGGACGCCGACCCGAGGCCAAGCACCACGCCCATCGCGCGCGCCTCGTCCAAGAAGTCGCCCACGCCGGGCAGCAGGTCGGACGGCGTGATATCGTGCAGAAAGTCGCGGTAGTACGCGTTCTTGCGCTCCATCAGCCGCTGCATCTCATCTTCCGGCAGTTCGCGCCCATTGAGGACCAGTTCGAGGCTGCGCCGGCGCGGTACGCCGCGTAGGGCTTCGTTGTCGTGCCGGTCGAACGGGATATCCAACTCCTGCGCGAGCCGCTGCCACGAGCGAAAGTGGTATTCCGCCGTGTCGGTAATCACGCCGTCGAGGTCGAAGATGAAACCGGTTGTATCGATCACTGCTGCTCCTTCGCGGTCTCGGTTTGGCCAGCGCGCGCTTCCAAATGAACCGGACGGCCATGCCACTGCACGGTCACGCTGACGCGGTGCCAATGCGGCGGCAGCGCCGGGTCGATCTGCGGCCCGGACTCGGTCAGTTTGAGGCCCAAGAAGCCGAACACGACCGCCTGCCACAGTCCGCCCGCGCTGGCGGCGTGAATACCGTCGCGCACGTTGCCTTTGCGGTCTTCGAGATCGATGGCAGCGGCGTACATGAACAGCTCGTAGGCCGTCTCGATCAGCCCGAGACGTGACGCAACCCACGCGTGGATCGACGGGCTGAGCGACGAGCCGTGGTCGACCACCGGGTAGTACGTCTCCCAGTTGCGCATCAGGAATTCGCGGTCGCCCAGTTGATCGCCCAGCAGCGCCATCATCATCACGACATCGGCCTGCTTGATGACGCGCGACGACTGCGTCTTGGCATGGCCGAGCAGCCAATCCATGTTGGCCGTGCGTGGGCTGAAATCGTGCAGCGGGATCGGCTTAAGCCGGTCGAAGAACCCTTCGAACTGCTCGAAGACCACGCCATCGCCTTGATCGCTGGTCGGGATCCACATCTTGGCGACGATGTCGCTCCACTTCCCGAGCCGCGTTTCGTCGATCTTGAGCGCCGCTCCGAGCCGCCGCGCCACATCGGCATGATGGGTCGTCAGCCATTCCCACACGTGCAGGGCTTGCTCGAGGTGCCACGCCGTCATGCGGTTAGTGAACACGCTGTTGTCGACGTTCTCATGGTACTCGTCCGGGCCGATCTGCATCGACAGCTCGTAGCGGCCGGCGTCCGCGTTCCACTCGGCGCGGCTCCCGTAGAAGACCGCCGTATCGAGCACCATTTCCACGCCGTAGTCGAGGAACCACCGTTCGTCCCCCGTCCAGCGCCAGTACTGCAAGATGGCGTAGGTGATGTCGGTGCTGATGTGTTGTTCGTTGTCGCCGGTCCAAATCCGGATGCGTTCGCCCTGCGCGTTCAACTCGTTGGCCCACCGTGGTGTGGTTTCGAGGCCGGTGTCGGTGCTTTCCCACGGATACATCGCGCCTTCGAAGCCGGCCTCGCGCGCCTTTTCGCGCGCCCCGTGCAGGTTGTGATAGCGGTACATCAGCAGCGATCGCGCCCGTTCCGGATAGCACAGCGTAAGCGGCGGCACCATAAACAGCTCGGTGTCCCAGAACACGTGCCCCTTGTAGCCGAAACCGCTGAGGGTCTTGGCGCCGATGCTCACGCGTTCGTCCTGCGTCGGCACGGCGATCATAATGTGGTACGTGCTGAAGCGCACCGCGAGCTGGGCCAGTTCGTCGCCCTCGATGACAACGTCCATGCGCCGCCACACATCCGACCACGCGGCATCGTGCGCCGCCTTAAGCGCGTCGTATCCGGCCGCCACTGCGGCTTGGAGCGTACGCTCCGCCGCGGCCGCGGGATCGTCGGTGTCGCGCGTGGTATGCAGCGCGACAATCTTGGTGAATGTCACCTTGTCGTATTGAGCGACCTGCACGGTCGCCTTATGCGCCGCCATCCGGACTGCCGGGTCATCGCTCCACGACACATCGACATCTGTCGACGTGTGCGCGTGCATCGCCACCCGATACCCGCTCTGCGACGTCGTCCCGTCGAAGCGCAGCGTGGCACCATCCACGCTCAGCGCCCGCTCGGACCAGTGATCGACGTTCATCGGGTTATTGCCGGTGGCGTCCAGCGCGTCGATAACTTCCAGCGTGTGGTCGCCGTCGCTCATGACTTGCGCCATCACGCGCAGCGCCATGACATGCGGGTTGTCGAGGCTGGCGAAGCGCTCGAACAGCACGCGCAGCGTGACACGATTCGGGCTTAGCCACAACACGCCGCGCCTGAGCGTGGCCGTCTTCAGGTCCAGCACGCGTTCGAAGCCGATGACCCGCCCGGCGTGCATGACGAACGTCTCGCCGTCAACCCGGACGCGAAACGACAGCCAATTGGGCAGGACCGGAAGCTCCGGCACCAGTTGGCCCTGCGCGTGGTTGAACACGCCGGCGGCAAGCACCGTCGCCGACTCGCCCGGATAGCCTTCTTCGAACGCCCCGCGCACGCCTACCAGCCCATTGCCGATGGTGTAAATCGTCTCGGTATGGGCGATGTCGTTAGCCCTGAAAGGCGCTTCCTTGACCTGCCATAGACGCTGCTCGTAAAGGTTCATCGCACGTCCCCTCTCTCTCGTCCTTCCGGGTCTTTCGCTGTTGTCATGCGGGCGAAGCATATCCCTACGCCCGAATAAGGTCATTGCTGCCGTACCGCCGGGCGATCCAGACTGTCCCTAACGCCCACCCATCAAACGCTATATCGTGCTGCTCCCGCGGATCACCAGCTCAGGCTGGATCAGGACCTGCCGCGAGCTGATGGGCTGCCCGTCCAACTGCGCCACAAGCATCTCGATCAGGATTTCCGCGGCCCGGCTCACGGGCTGGCGCAGCGACGTCAGTGACGGATGCATGAATTCGGCGATTGGCGTGTCGTCGAAACCGGTGACCGCGATCTGCACGCCTGCCGCCGCGAACGCTCGCATCACGCCAGCGGCCAGCACGTCGCTGACGCACACCACAGCCGTCGGCGCGGTTTCAAGATCGAGCAAGCGCCGACCGGCTTCGTACCCTTCGCGCACATGATTCGTAACGCGCACGTCCAATGCGGCCGGCGGTTCAACACCGCACTCGCGCATGGCGCGCATGTACCCCAACCAACGGCTGTCGCCGGACACCGAGCCGACCGGCCACCCGACGAACCCGATCCGTTGATGGCCGTGCCTGATGAGGTGTTCGGTGGCGGCGTGCGTCCCGCTTTGCCCGTCCACGTCGACCCAGAACACCTCGTCGTCCAGCGGCGTGTTGCTGCGCCCGAACGCGACGAACGGAACACCGGCCTCGTGCAGGTACACAAACCGCGGATCGTCCTGCACGGTATGGCTCAAAACGAACCCGTCGACCCGCTTGGTCGCCGCCAGTTCGCGGTAAATGGCGACATCGGTGCTGTCCTCGGCGCTGAACACCAGTACGTTGCGGCCGTGGGCTTCCGCGTTGCGCAGGATGGCGTACAGAAAGCTGTCGAGCACCGGGTTGAACTCGCTGCGCTGCTTGTCCCACGCATAGCCGATGACGCGGCTCTGGTTGTCGCGCAGGCTGCGCGCGCGCGAACTGCGGATGTACCCGAGCCGATCGACAACCTCGAGCACCCGCTGCCGCGTTTCCGGGCTGATCGCCCCTTTTTCGTTCAGGACAAGCGAGACAGTCGCAACCGATACACCGGCCTCTTCGGCCACATCACGAATTGAAGGCATTCTCCCTCCGCACGCTGCGGACGGCCGCCACGCGGTCAATCACCGCGGCGCTTCCAATCGCGCCAACGGCGCCCCATGTCAGCACGAGCCACGCTGCGATCAGCACGGTGCTGATCACCGACAGCAGCGCGACGCATGCAATGATCGTCAGTGAAAAGAACGGATTGCGCAGCACCATCACGATCGCGTTGCGCGACGCACCCCATACGTCAGGTTCGGCCATCTCGAGATACAGCGGCCAAGTGTACAGCAGCAGCCCCATCCAGACGACGGCCCCGAGCATCCACCCGACCCGCAGGATCTGGATCACAGGCCCGGTGAAGGCCGCATAGCTGATCAGGTTGCTGGCGACCACGACGCCGAACACGGCCATCGCCAGCCCCCATGGCAGCGCCTTCCAGATGTGCGCCTTGAACGTCTCCCAGAACAAGTCCATGTCGGCGCCGCGCGCTTCGGTCTGCGCGCGATGGCTGACCGTGAACAGGGCCACCAGCGCCGCCGGCATCGTCACGACCGGCAGGCTGAGCACGATAAAGGCGAGGTTCGCCCAGATGTACACGTACCCCTGCCGGCGCACGTCGTTGAGCGCCCGCAGCACCACGCGCAGCCCTTCGATCATCGGACACCTCCACCGCACACGCTCGCCATCATTATCCCTTGAGGCCCGAGTAGCTCACGCCTTCGACGAAGTAGCGCTGGAAGACAAAGAACAGGATCGCCATCGGAATGGTGGTAAACACCGCCCCGGCGAGGAACGTGTTCCACTCCAACGTCTCCCCGAACTGCCCCCTGAGCTGCGCCATGCCCAACGGCAGGTTCCACAAGTCCGCCTTGCCGCCGACGATGATCAGCGCGTCCATGAAGTTGTTCCACGTCCCCTGAAAGCTGAAGATCGTCAGCGCGGTAAGGGCGGGCGTGGCCATCGGCAGCACGATGCGGAAGAACATCGTAAAGCGGTTCGCGCCGTCCACCTGTGCCGCCTCCTCGATCTCGGTCGGGATCGACTCGAAGAACTGTTTCATCAGAAACACGCCGAACGCATCGGCCGCCAGCGCGAAGATCAGCCCCTGATACGTGTTCAGGATGCCGATCTCGCGCAGGATGATGAAGCGCGGAATGATCAGCACGACCGCCGGGATCATCAGCGTGCCGAGCACGACGAAGAACATGATGCGCCTGCCCGGGAAGTCCATGCGCGCCAGCGCGTACCCCGCCAACGAGTCGAACGCCAGCCGCAGCACCGTCACGAACACGGCGTAGATCACCGTGTTGGCGAACCACGACGGGAACGGATAGGTGCCCAGCACTTCGTCGTAGCCTTCCATCGACGGCTTGAAGGTCAGCCCGCTGACCGAGTCCTCAAGCGGGATCGACGCGCCGGACGCCGTGCGGCAGTCGATGAAGTTGAGCTGCGACGGAATGAACGCTTCCGGTGCTTGGCGCGTCCCCGGCAAGCACTTGAACGAGTTGGAGATCGTCAATACGAACGGGACGGTCTGGATCAGCGCGAACAGGATCAGGAAGCTCAGCCCGAAGATCGTGAGCAGGCGCCGCCCGAGGCCGCCACCCCCGCCGCCCGCTGTCTCCGCCGGGGCGGATCGAGTCATTGCAGTTGTCGCCATGTCGCCGCCTCCTTAGTACGCATCGACCGATTCGCGGGTAATGCGCCGCTGAATCAGGGTGAACGAGAAGATGATCGCAAACAGGATCAGCGCGGTCGCCGCCGCCAAGCCCATCTGCGAATTGTTGAAGCCGTTCGAGTACACGATATACGCGATCGTTAGCGTGGTCTTGGCCGGCCCGCCGCTGGTCATGACGGCGATCTGGTCGAAGACCTGAAACGTGCCGATCAAGCCAAGCGTCACCACGAAGAAGGTCGTCGGGGCTAGCAGCGGCACGGTGATGCGCCGGAACGTCTGCCAAGTGGTCGCGCCGTCGATGGCCGCCGCCTCGTAGACCTGCGGCGGAATGCCTTGCAGCGCGGCGAGGTAGATGATCATCAGTGTGCCGATGGTCGTCCACGTATTCAGGATCATGATGGTAAACAGCGTTACGCTTGGCCCGCTGATCCAGTCCCACAGCGTCAAGCCGGCAACCCGCGAGCTAGCCCAGTCGCCGACCGTGTCGCGCGTCACGCCCACCAATCCGAGGGCATTGTGGATCACCCCGTTCGGGTCGTTCAACCATGTCACCCCGTCGTAGTTCGGAAACAGCGCGCCGATCAGCACGTTGACCACGCCGCCGCGGGTGAACAGCCACATGAAGATGATCGAGATCACGACCGACGACGTGATCGACGGAAAGTAGAACGCTGTGCGGAAGAACCCTTTTCCCTTGAGCCACTTCTGATTCACGATGACGGCCAAGACCAGCGCCAGCACGGTCTGCGCCGGCACCACGCCGAGCACGAAATAGACCGTGTTCTTGAGCGAGAGGAAGAAATCGCGCTGCCGGATGCCCTGTTCGAACAGTAGATCCTGATAGTTCTCGAGCCCGACGAACTCATAGGCGTTGTCTTGCCCGCCCGCCAGCGCTGAAGGGTTGGTCACGCTCACGGTTTCGGCGAGGTCGCCCTCGATCACCGTGATGCTGTCCCGGCGGGTGTTTCCGTCCGACCCGGCGAACTCGTCAAGCGCGACGATCGTTCCCTCGGCGGTTGCTTCGGCCCCCGACGCGAGCGTGACGTCGGCGGTCAGCTCGTAGCGTACGGGGTTGTTGCCTTCGGTCGTGACGATCGTGCCGGCTGGGATCGTGACCGGATCGGCGGTCAGGTTCGTGAACTGCACGGCGCCCGTCGTCTGCGATTGAGTCTGACCCAGCGGCGTGATGCCGTTCCAGTTCGTAAAACTAACAAACAGCGCGAACGCGATCGGAATAAAGAGGAATATCATGAAGATGACCATCATCGGGGACATGAAGAGATATCCGGCGATGGTCTCCTCGCGGCGCTTGTCCGCCATCGTCGCTGCGGCGGGCGGCTGAGTGCTTGTCATGCTTGCCATATCGGGTGCCCCAGTTCTGCGGATGAAGCCGGACCGGCGAAGGCCAATGACGTAGGCGCGGCTAACCGCTGATCGGTGGTGCCGGGAGACGGGTTCGCGGCACGTCCGAGCGCGCCACTATATAAACGGGCGCGGCGGTATGCGAAATCATACGCCGCGCCCGCCTTGCATCACGGAGCTAGCCGCCCTGAATCTCTTCAGCGACGAGCGTGACCTCGAAGATCATGTCATCCACCGTGATCGACCCGGTGAACGCCTGCTCGAGGCCGGCGTTGAACGCGTCAACGAACGGGCCGTAGCCGACCGGAAGCTGCCAGCGGTGCGAGTATTCGCTGCCGGCGATGAAGGCGTTGAAGTCCTGTGCATCGACGTTCGCGCCCTCGGTGCGGCTTTCCCAGCTCTCGATGTAGGCCTCAGCCGCAGAGATACGGGTCGGCATCGGGCCGAAGCTGCTCTCGGCAACCGACAGCGCGCCTTCGTCATTGGTCAGGAAGTTCACGACATCCCACGCGGCTTCCGCCTCGGCGCCCTCGATATTGGCCGCAACGCCGTAGCACACGGTGAACGCCATGGTCGCTTCGCCCGCCTCACCAGCCGGCAGTTCCGTGACGCCCCAGTTCAGGTCGGGGTAGTTGTCGAGCAGGAACTGGATTACCCAGTTGCCTTCCATCGCCATCGCGGCGCGGCCGAGACCGAACGCCTCGCCGCCCCAGCCCGAGTCAACCGACGATGGAGTTCCGCCGATGCCATCGGTCGAGAAGCCGACGTAGAACTCGAGCGCCGCGCGACCCGCATCGCTGTCAAGCGCCAGATTGCCGTCCTCATCGAACAGATCACCGCCGGCCTGATACAGGAACGGCAGCCAACGCTCGAAGTTCGGCGGGGTGACCAGACCGATTACGCCGGCATCGGCGTCGGTCAGGGCTTCGGCCGCAGCGCGCAGATCGTCCCACGTCCAGTCGGCGTTCGGATACTCGAGGCCGGCCGCGTCGAACAGATCCTTGTTGTACTGCAGCGCCATGGTCGAGAAGTCCTTGGCCGGGCAGTAGGTCACGCCATCGAGCGTGAAGATGTCGAGCAGGTCGGGATACAACCCTTCAGGGTTCTCGATCTCGTCCTCGCCGACGGCGACAACACCCGCCTCAACCCAGTCGGGCAGGCGCGAGCTGTCGACGTAGAAGACCTGCGGATACTCGCCGGAGGCGAACGCGGTCTGCATCGTCACGGTGTGGTCGCTGGACGGCACGAAAGCGACCGAGACGTTCGGGTTCTCGGCCATGAACGCGTCGAGGCGCGCCTGCAACGCGGCGTCTTCCGCGGGGTTGGACGACCAGCCCGCGACGGTAATGCTGATCTGATCCTGCGCCGCAACGCCGAACGCCGCCATGCACAGGACCACGATAAGAAGGATGGAATTCAATGTCTTGCTGCGCATCGCTTCAGTACCTCCGAATTCTGTTCAACAATTCGCTGATCGAAATCAGCACGGACCGTAGAAACCGATCTGATCTGACGTGGAAGCTGGCCGATAGGACACTCCTTTTCGGTATGCCGAGCGCCCGCGGCACGCCAAGCGCGCACACGGGGATCAACAGCCGAACAGCCGTCATAAAACGATTTACTAAATCGTTTAACTAACTTTATCACGGGAGATGAACTTGTCAATTTCGCTCATTTGATTCTCAGAATGTGCCGGCCCGCCAGAGTACCCGAGTACCCGATTTCGACATCTTGTGCGCAGATTCCAATGAAACGCCGGTGCGGACCGACCGCGAAGTCAGCACGTATCCCCTGCCCCACTGAATTGGGCAGAAACGGGCAGTTCTTGCTACTCTATATGTACGGGAGCGTTACGAAGGGAGGTCTATTGGGGTACGCGTCGCTCATCCCCGGCGATATTGACGACGATCCGTCGCCAACGTACGCAGGGGGCACCACACTACAACAGCACCGTTTTTTCTAAGGGGGACAACAATATGTATCGCCGCAAGTGGACCGGAACGTTTCTATCGATACTCGTCGTAGCAAGCCTTTTCATGGCGATGATCGGATTTGCATCGCTTAACCGCACGTTCGCCCAAGACCGGACCCTCGTCACGCTCGGCTCGTGGGATGACGATAACGGCAACCAGCGCCATTTGGCCGCCATCGCCGATTTCGAAGCTCAGAATCCCGATATTGACGTAGAAATTCAGCCCAACCCGGGCGGTGACTGGCACACCCGCATCCTCACCCTGATCGCCTCGGGCGAACTCCCCGACGTCTACATGGTTGACTCCAGCTACATCCCGCTCTACGTCGAATCGGGCGGTCTGGCCAACCTGCGTCCCTACATCGAGGGCGAAAACGGCTTCGATCCGTCCGAGGTGTTCTATCAGGGCGTCTACGAGAACGGCTTCTATCAGGGCGATCCGTACGTGCTGGCTAAGGACTACAGCACGGTCGCGATCTATGCCAACCAGTCGCTGCTGGATGCTGCCGGCATCACGATCCCCGAAGACTGGACGTATGATGACCTGCTCGACGTCGCTATGCAGCTCACAGTCGACGCCAATGGCAACAACGCGGCCAGCCCGGATTTCGACCCCGAGAACGTGGTTCAGTGGGGTATGGATCATCGGGGTGACTGGTGGCGCGGTTTCCAGACTGCGATCTACTCGTTCGGCTCGCACACCATCAGCGATGACGGGACAACGCTGGACGGCTACTTCAACAGCGAAGGCGTGATCTCGGCCCTCGAGTGGATGCGCGACGCGGTTCACGTGTATCACGTAGCACCGACTAGCAACTACATCAGTTCGCTGCCGAACGGTGTGATGCCGGAATTCCTCAGTGGCAAGATCGCGATGGTGTTCGGTATGGGCCCGTGGTTCCTCGGCATGCTCGAAGGACAGCCCGGCTTCGAATACGCAATCCTGCCGATGCCGAGCGGCCCAGGCGGTCACCACGGCGCGGTCTGCTGGGCGGGCTTCGGCCTTGCTCCGACCAGCGAGAACCCGGATGCCGCATGGCTTCTGCTGAAGGCGCTCGGGACCGAGATCGGCCAGCGCCAGTACGGCGAACATGCGCTGTCGTCGATGCCGATCATCATGGAAGACAAGCTTGACCACCCGTTCTGGGGCACGTTCCTCAACGAGGTCGAGTACCTCGATTCGCTGGACGACCTGAAGAATCCCTACTACCTGCAGTGCGTGGGAACACCGGCAGGCAGCGAGATCACCGCGGTGCTCTTCGGGGAGAACGGCGCGGACGTCGACGTGGCAGAACTGGTGAACGAACGCATGCCGGAGTATCAGGCCTGCATGGATCAGCAAGGGTAAACACGCGTTTAGCCCGATTGGGTTCAGCGGCTCGCTTCGACGGGCCGCTGAACCCGTCGCGCCGGTTGTTCTTGAGAAGGCGCTGCCCGTACTGTCATCGTGTCCGTTGGGTTCCTGACTCGTCGGCAGCGCACGCAATCACTGAAGCATCTCTGGTGTGCAGTTGCAACCAGAGACCGAGGCTTGGGCCGAGATTGCGCCGGGGGAGAAATGGTTTTATTTCGACGTCCATTTGCAAATATGAGTCCTGCTGCCCGCCGCGAGGCCATCACCTTCTATATCTTGATCTCGCCGTGGCTGCTGGGCTTCATCCTGTTTATCGCCTATCCGATGGGCCGCTCGCTGTATCTGGCGCTGACACAGTACCAGATCGGCCGCGAGCCTGTATTCATCGGACTCGACAATTTCACGCGGTTGGCCAACGACAGCGACTTCTGGCGTTCGCTGAAGGTGACGGGGCTGTACGTGCTGGGGAGCGTTCCCGGCAGCACGGTCATCGCCATCGGAATCGCGATGCTGCTTGCACAGAAGATTCGCGGCATCAGCATCTGGCGAACGGTCTACTTCCTGCCATCCGTGGTCGCGCCGATCGCGGTCGCCGTGCTGTGGTTCTACGTGTTCAACCCGCAGTACGGGCTGATCAACACCTTGCTCGGGTATATCGGGGTCAAGGGGCCGGGCTGGATCACAAGCGAGGACTGGGCGCTGCCGTCGCTGGTCTTCATGAGTTGGTGGACAGTCGGTGGGCAGGTCATCATCTACCTCGCCGGACTGAAGAACATCCCGCGAGAGTACTACGAGGTGGCAGAGGTCGACGGCGCAGGGCCGTGGGCGCGGTTCTGGAACATCACGATCCCCATGCTCAGCCCCACCATCTTCTTCAACGTCGTCCTCGGCTTCATCGGCGCGACGCAGATCTTTGAGGGACCGCTGGTGCTCACCAACGGCGGGCCGAACAAAGCCACGCTGACCTACATGCTGAACCTGTATCAGGAGGCCTTCCAGATGGGCAGCCTCGGGTACGCGTCGGCGCTGGCGTGGGTGCTGTTCGTCGTCATCATGGCACTTACACTCCTGATTATTCGCTCATCGAGCCTTTGGGTTTACTACGAAACGGAGAGAGAGAAAGCATGACGGACGCTGCGCACTCCTCACCGTTAACCACGTTCGAACACGTCGAATCGGTCCGGCGCGCCGGATCGCCCGTGACCCGCAGCATGGGCCGGGCGTTCACCTACTTGGTCCTGTTCATCGGCGGCACGATCATGCTGTTCCCGCTGTTCTGGATGTTCACGTCCAGTTTCAAGCCGGAGTGGCAGATTCTGGCCCAGCCCCCGATCTGGATCCCCTCGATGTGGATTCACGAGGCGGCTGGCAGCACCACGCAGGAATTCCCGCTGTGGTGGGTGACCAACCCGGCCGGCGAGGACGAGCAGGTCATCAAAGTCGGGGTGCGGCGCTTCACTACGGTGGTCGACGCCAACCAACTGCCTGAACTGCTGTCCGTCCCTGCCGATCAGTTGAGCGCGCCGCAGTCCCTACAAGTTGACGGCGCCGTACTCAACGTGCGGACGTGGACCGCCGAAGACGGCACGACGCAAGACGTGGTGGCGATCTCCCGCGATGGCAGCAATCTCGTGATCGCCACGGTCGACGCGCTGCGTTCGATCGCGTCGATCCGGCCGCTCGACGAAGTCAACGCCGGCGGGCGCGCGACGCTCGAGGCCAGCGGTTTCCGGCTTCAGGGCCGCGAGCTTGAGGAAGAAGGAGTCACACTGCTGGCGCTCGGCCCCGAGTCCGAACTCACGGTGGTCGCTCCGAAAGACGTCGCCGCTTCGGCGGAGCTCGTACCGGCAGGGAACATCGAAGGCGCAGGCATGGGCCAGTTCGGTAGCACTGAACTGCCGATCTACACGCGCACCGGCTTCCCTGAGGACGAGAAGTACGTGCTGTTGAGCGCCGAGTCGTGGCAGCCGATCATCGACCTCGGCGTCGCCCGAGAATCGGGGTTCGCCGTACCCAACAGCGCGCTGTCCGATGTCGAGACGCGCCAAATCAACGACACGCCGGATATGCGCGTTGCGACGGCTGCGCTAGAGGACGGCACCCAGCGCGAGGTGGTGGTGCTGGTGGCGACCAGTACCCAATCTTTTGTGATCCCGACCGACGAGGTGACGTCGCTGCGGCTCGCTCCACTCGGCAAGTTGGCACAACCGTTCGTCGCCAATCTCGACGGCGTATCGGTGAGCTACCGCGACGACTATGTCGAGTTTGAGGAGCGCATCCCCGTCGCAATCGTCAGCCAGCGGCGAGACATGGACCTGATCGTCAAGCAGTCGGCCATCACGAGCGCGTTCGACGTGCCGAGCCAGTCGCCTTCGCCTGTGCTGCAGACGAACTTCAGCCTGCAGAACTACATCGACGCGCTCTCGAAGGATTTGGGCGGCGCATCGTTCGTCACGTTCTTCCGCAACTCGATCATCCTTGTTGTGCTCAACCTCATCGGTCACTTTCTTTCTGTCACGGTCGTAGCCTATGCCTTCGCGCGGCTGCGTGCCCCGGGCAAGAACACGCTGTTCATGATCCTCCTTTCGACGATGATGCTGCCGGCGCCGGTGATGCTCATCCCCACGTTCGAAATCTTCCAGAAACTCGGCATGGTGAACACGCTGTGGCCGCTGTTCGTGCGGGCGTTCTTCGGCAACGCGTTCTTGATCTTCCTGCTGCGCCAGTTCTTCATGTCGATTCCGATGGAACTGGAAGAGGCCGCACGCATCGATGGCGCATCGACCCTTCAGGTTCTGCGCAAGATCATCATTCCGCTGAGCCTGCCCGCGCTCGCCACCGTCGGGATCTTCACGTTCTGGTGGACGTGGAATTCGTTCTTCGAGCCGTATGTGTACCTGAGCAGTCCGCAGCAGTACACCGTATCGCTCGGGCTGGCGTTCTTCAAAGGGCAGTACAACACGTCGTTCCACTTGCTGATGGCCGCGTCGATGGTGGTCATCTTGCCGATCATCGTGATCTTCTTTTTTGCCCAGCGGTACTTCATCGAGGGCATCCAACTCACGGGTCTAAAGGGTTAGGTTGAAAATCGAGTCGAGTTCAAACGCAATTACTGGACAGCTTCGCGCCGGACTTGCGGCGATTTTCCTATTCGCCGGCGCCGGCCTCGCCTATGAAATCGCGCTGACACGCGTGTTCTCGGTCATTCTCCAGTATCAGTCGGTGTTTCTGGTCGTATCGGTGTCGATTCTGGGCTTGAGCGCGGGCGCTGCCTTCGCCACCTTGCGCAGACGCGACAAGACACGGACAAACGAGTGGGCCGAGCTCACCGCGGCCGCCGGTGTAACGGCGGTGCTGTTGGTGGTGGCCGCCGCCGCCATCGGGTGGCTGCGCTCCGCCGACGGCACGATCGTCGCATTTGTGGCGGCGATGCTGCCGTTTGCCGGGATCGGCTTCGTGAATGCGCGCCTGTTTTCGGCGTTCGCCCGTTCGGGGGGCACGCTGTACGCCGCCGACCTGCTCGGCGCGACTGTCGGTTTGCTGGCGGCGTTCGCGGCGATCAGTTGGCTCGGCGGGTTCGATCTCATTCTGGCGCTGGCGGTGTTGGCGGCCGTCGGGGGCGTGATCCTCGCGTGGCTGAGTGCGTCGCGTACGCTGCGCGTCCGGTCGTTGATCTTCGCCGGTCTGCTCGCGCTGGGATTCGTGCTCAACCGCGGTGTGGGACTGATCGAATTCTCGCCCGGAGCCATCGCCAACGCCCCGCCCGACAAGACGCTGATCCACTTGATGCAAGCCGGCGAAGTCGCCGTGCTCGAAACCCGCTGGGATCCGTTCGCACGGCTGGACATGGCGACCTTCGGCGACGATTCGATTCGCTACGTCTTCACGGACGCCGGCGCCGGCAGCTTGATGATCCGCTACGAAGGCAGCGACGACGAGATCGGTTGGATGCGGCGGGAGATCGAGTACCTCCCGTTCGCCACGGCGCCAAACGCCGATCGCAGCGTGCTCATCATCGGGGCGGGCGCGGGGCGCGACGTGCTGATGGCAAAGCTGGCCGGGGCCGGGTCGATCACGGCGGTCGAAATCAACCCCGCGCTGGTCGACTTGACCCGCGACACGGCAGACTTCAACGGCGGCGTGCTGGACCTCCCCGGCGTGCAGACCGTGGTCGCGGACGGGCGCAACTTCGTCGAGCGAACCGATCAGGCCTACGACCTGATTTACGGCAACGTCGTCTACAGCCAAGCCGCTGCGCCCGGTCACTCGGCGCTCTCGGAAAGTTACGTCTTCACGCGCGAGGCGCTTCACGCCTATTGGACGCACTTGAGCGACACAGGCGAAATCGCCTTTGTGACGCATCAGGGTATCGAGGGGATCAAGCTAATCGTCGCGGCGCTGGACATGCTGCAAGGCGAAGGCATGACGATCCAAGAGGCGTTGGATCGCGTGGCGCTCGCAACCCGCAGGTCGGGCGATGTCCAGTCGCGCACGGCGCTGGTCACCATCCGGCGGCAGGCATGGACTCCAGAGGAGACCAGCGCGTATGTCGAGGCCGCGCGCGCGATGGACGTCGGCCTGCTATACCTCCCCGGTTTTCAGGAAATCGGCTTGGAGGGGCTGGCGACCGGCGCCGTCACGATTGAAGGGTATGTCGCCGCTAATGCCGACCTGTTCGACTACAGCCCGACCACCGACGACAGCCCGTTCTTCTACCAACTAGTTCCGGGGCTGCCATCCGGCCTGAGCGATCTGCTGCTGGTCAGCCTTGCTGCGGCGTTCGTGTATCTGTCGTGGGCCGTCTTCTTCTTCGTGCGAAACGACGGCATGCACTGGAAGCGCGCCGTGCTGACGCCATTCTTTGCGCTGTTGGGCGCGGCCTACCTGCTGGTCGAGATTCCGCTGATCCAACGTTTCAGCCTGCTGCTCGGTCAGCCGTCGCTGGCGCTGGTGGTGGTGATCGGCTCGATGCTGCTGGGCAGCGGGCTTGGCAGCCTGTTCAGCAGCCGGTTCGCGCTGACCGCGCTGCCGCGCCGCGTCACCATCATCGCCGCGCTTGTCGCCGTGGTCGTCGCGCTGACGCTGCCTGTCTACTCCGCGCTGATCGGGTGGGCGCTGCCATTCGGCCTCGAAGTGCGCATCGTCGTGACCGTGGTCGCCATTCTGCCACTTGGCTTCGTGATGGGCATGCCTTTCCCCAGCGGCTTGCGCGTCGCGCATGAAGCCGATGCGCGCGGAATCGCGGCGTTTTGGGGCGCAAACGCCGTGACATCGGTCGTCGGCTCCGTGCTGGCGATGGCTCTGGCGGTCGAGATCGGGTTCTCGGCGGCGCTGATGGCCGGCGCGGCCTTGTATGCGGCCACTGCCGGGCTGGTCCGGCTCACGTGGCACCGTGTGTTGCAGTTACCCGCAGCGGGAGGCGCACAGTGAAAGTGAACGTTGTTCCTGAAAACGGCATGGTCGTCACCGAGTCCACGCGCCTCGCGCCCGGCGTATACGTCCTGCCAAACGGGTTGTCGATCGGCGCAGACGGTGTGACGCTTGAAGGCGAGGACACACAGATCATCAGCGGGGCAAAAACCGGCGCGGGAATCAGCGTGCAAGGGCACAGCAACGTCACGGTTCGCGGCCTGTACCTCTCCGGCTATTACCACGCCGTGCGCGCCGACGCGTGCCGCGACCTCGTCATCGAAAACGTCACCGTGCGCAACACCGCCGAAGTCGACGGCATCACGACCTTCGTTTACCTGTGGAAGACGCTTGACTGGCTGGAGGTCGAGAAGGCGTACGGCGGCGCGATCCTGCTTAACAACGTTCAGGGCGGTGCGGTACGTGGCTGCGATCTGCAGCACCAGATGAACGGCCTCATGATGTACCGATGCTCCGGGCTGATGGTCGAGGACAACAACGCCTCGTTTAACAGCGGCTGGGGCGTTTACCTGCACGATTCCAGCGACAATGTGGTGCAGGACAACCAGATTGACTTCTGCAACCGCGTCTACCGCCGCCCCGAAGACGGCTCGGTCCGCGTCGAAGCGGACGCCGCGGCCATCGTCCTCGTCATCAACTCGTCGCGCAACAAGGTGCTCCGCAACAGCTGCCTATGCGGCGGCGACGGCATCTTCGTGGCCGGCTACTACCATCCCGGCGGCGTGACCCCGTGCAACGACAACCTGTTCGAGGACAACGACTGCCGGCTCAGCCCGAACAACGCCATCGAGTCGACGTTCTCCAAAGGCAACGTCTTCCGGCGCAACAATTGCAGCCGGTCGAATTACGGCTTCTGGATGGGTTACTCGTGGGACAACGTGCTCGAAGACAACATCATCGAGTTCAACCGCTTCGTTGGCATCGCCGCCGAGCACGCCTACGACTTCACGATTCGCAATAACAGTATCCGGCTGAACGGCGAAGGCATCCGCTTGTGGACGCGCGGCGGCGAGGTGCTGCCGCACTGGCCCGGCCACGAAGTCCCCTACAACTTCGACATCGAAGACAACATGATCGAATCGAACGGGCTGGGTTTCGACGGCACCACCGGCGACGAGTCGCCCGATGCGCAGTCGCACAACTTCCGCCTGAGAGGCAATACGTTCCGCGATAACCGGGTGGGCGCCCGCTTCGGCCGCGCACGCGATTGCACGGTCGAAGGCAACACCTTCGCAGCCAACGTCGAGGCCGCGCTGCTGCTGGTCGGCGATCCCGGCGTCGCAGTCGGCCAGAACACATTCGACGACAACGCCAGAGACATAGAGAAACGTTAGGGCTTGTCCATGCCGCCAGAATCGATGTCGCTAGATGGTGAGTGGCAGTTCAGCGTGGGGGATCATACCGGCACGATTCAGGTGCCCGGCGTGTGGGAGGTTCAGGGCTACCCGGCCGACGTGTACGGCCCTGCCGTGTATCGTCGCGCGGTCGAGATTCCGGCGTCGTGGGAAGGCGCGCGGGTCGTGCTGCGCTTCGGCGCAGTGAGCTATTTCACCGAGGTCTATGTCAACGGCGCGCTCGCCGGCACACACGAGGGGCTGTGGACGGCGTTTGAGATCGACGTGACTGAACATGCCTTGGCCGGCCGCCCGAACCAGATCGAGCTGCGGGTGATCAAGCCGGGCAAGGGCGACGCGCAGTTCCACTTCCGGGACGTACTGGTCGGGTTCATCCCGTATGTATCGCTCACGTTCGGCGGGCCGTGGCAGAGCATCGAATTGATTGCGCGGCGCGCGCCTCACGTGAGTTCGCTGCACATCGAACCGGACATGCAGACCGGCTGCGTCGCGATCGAGGCGGCGCTGGACACGCTGCCGGCTGATGCACAGGACTGGTTCGTCTCCGCACAGATTACCGATCCGGCTGGAAACGTCGTCGCCAGCGAACAAGCACCTGCTGCGGGATCGTTCCAGACGACACTGCACGTACCGAACGCGCAAGCATGGGCGCCGCAGTCCCCGGCGCTGTATCGCCTCGTCCTGACGCTGCGGCACGGCGCCGACATCGCCGATACGACCGAGCGAAGTTTCGGTTTCCGCCAGCTCAGCGCAGACGGCGAACAGCTTCTGTTCAACGGTACGCCTATTCACCTGCGCGGCGTGCTGAGCTGGGGCTGGGACCCGGCGACTCTGGCCCCGACCCTCAGCGAAGCGTCGATCCGTGACGAGTTTCGGCGTGTGCGCGAACTGGGGTTCAACCTCGTCAAGCTCTGTCTGTTCGTCCCGCCGGACATCCTGTTTCAGATCGCCGACGAAGAAGGCATGCTCCTCTGGCTCGAACTGCCCCTGTGGTACCAGCGCATGAACGACCACTTGCGACAGCAGGCGGTGATCGAATACGCGGACATCTTCGCCGCCGTCCATCATCACCCATCGGTCGTCATCTACAGCTTGGGCTGTGAACTCGGTAGCGACATGGCGGACGCGGTGCTGCTGGACAACCTGAACACACAGGCCCGCACAGCGACGACCGGCGCGATGATTTGCGACAACAGCGGATCGGGCGAGGCGTACAGCGGCCTGAGCTTCGACTTCGCCGACTTCAACGACTATCACTTCTACTGCGACCTGCACTACTTCGGCCCGCTGGTCGACCACTTCAGCCGCGATTGGCGCCGTCCGAGGCCGTGGATCTTTGGCGAGTTCTGCGACTCCGACGATTTTCGTGACGTGAACGAGATCACGCAGGCCAACGGCGGCACACGACCGTACTGGCGCGATCTGCTGGGCATCGACGGCGGGCTGCATCGCTGGAGCTATGCGATTCAGGAAACGCGCATGGCGGAGTTGGGTCTGCCGTTCAGTGCGCAGCAGTTGGTACACATCTCGCGCAGAGAGTCGCTCATGGTGCGCAAGTTCATTCTGGAGCACGTGCGCTCACGCGCTGGCATGGGCGGCTATGTGGTGACGGGCCTGCGCGACACGCCGATGACGACATCCGGAGTCTTTGACGACCTCCACCGCCCGAAATTCGCCGCGACCGAGTTTCGCCAGTTCAACGCCGACGCCGTCCTCGCGCTGGAACACGGGCGGGCCCGCGTGTGGCGTCACGGCGGTGACCGGCCCGCCCCGCGCGATCGGTTCAATCACGTGGCTGGCGCATTGGCCGAATTCCGCGTCGTGCTGTCTAACGCAGGCGCGCCGCTCGACGCGCGTGCGCTGCGCTGGCGGTTGGTCGGCAGCGGCGAACACGTCATCGACAGCGGAGAAATCGTGCTCGATACCACTCTGCCGGCAGGGCGGCCGCAGGAGGTCGCCGGTTTCGGCCTGCGCCTGCCGGAAGAATCTGAGCCGGCGCAGTACCGGCTTGAGGTCGAACTCGATGCAGGCCAGACGATTCGCAACCAGTGGCCATTGTGGGCGTATCCGAGCGTCCAGCAGTGGCCGCCGGTCTGCGTCTACGATCCGTCCGGGAGCTTGGCCGCGCTTGACGACCTCGTCAGGGAGGCGACGCCCGTGCAGCACCCGGCGGACGCCGACCGCGTGCTGGTTACGAGCGCTGCCACACCTGAAGTGATCCAATTCGTGCGTGATGGCGGCCGTGCACTGGTGATCCAACCCGGCGCGGGCGCATTTCCGTCGACGGACTGCCCGTTCTGGCGCGAATCGATCAAGCTGCTGTACGACCACCCGATCCTGCGCGCGTTCCCGCACGACGGGTACGCCGACTTGCAGTTCTACAGCTTTGCCCCGGACTACGCGCTGGATTCCGCCGCGTTCAAGGCGCAGGTGGGCGGCGACTGCACCGTCGTGCCGATCGTCCAGCGCCTCGACGCCCGCCAATTCTTCCTGCTCGACTACCTGCTCGAAGCCCGGCTTGGCAGCGGGGCGATGCTGGCGACCAGCCTGAATTTCGCAGGGGGCGCCGGCGATCAGATCAGTGTGTTCGCCGACCACGCCGCGGGGCGGCATCTTCTCCACGAGTCGATCAAATACCTGTCGGACTAAACAAGCAGCGAAATTCACGCCATTCTTTCAACCAGAGAGTTCAATATGACCACGACCAGCCGCATTCCCCTCTACTACACGTTTGGCAATCACATGCATTGGGTGGACATGGAGTGGCTGTGGGGCTACCACGTCATGCCCAATTCCACGCGCGATATGCTGCACTTCTGCAACGAGACCGGCGCCAAAGGCAACGTCAACTTTGAGGGCATCGGCTACGAGAAGCTCGCGGTCGAGGCGCCGGACGCGCTGAACGACCTGCGCGACGCCATCCACCGCGGCCAGATCGAAGTCGTCGGCTCGTCGTACGGGCAGCCCTACGGGCTGTTTCACGGCGGCGAATCGAACGTGCGCCAGCGCATCTACGGCGTGCGCACCGCGATCAGGCTGCTCGGTGTGCGCCCGCGAACATTCTGGGAGGAAGAGTTCGACTTCTTCCCGCAGCTTCCGCAGCTTCTGAACGGCGTCGGCTTCCACTACGCCTCGCTGTTCTTCCAGTGGACGTGGCACACGCCCGAAGTGCCGCGCGAAAACCTGCCGGCGATCTGGTGGGAAGGCGTCGACGGCAGCATGCTGCTGGCCGCGCCGCGCAGTCCCCTCAACCTGCACCAGTGGCCCGAGGATTTCGCCGGCTTGCTCGACAGCTCGCTGCTGCGCGAGATGCCAACGCCGGGCATCGTCCAGTGGCTTGAGCTCATGCCGTCGCCCGACTGGATGTGCCGCTCCGAACTGCTGCTTCCGCAGCTCAAGGCGCTCATGGCCGACCCACGCTTCGACCTGCGCTTCGCGACCCTGTCGGAGTACCTCGAAGTGGCGCGCGAGCACGCTCAGACGCGGCGCTACACCATGGACGACGTGTTTCACGGCATGAGCCTCGGCAAGAACGGCGACGTGTTCCGCAGGCTCAGCCGCAGCGCCGAGGACACGCTGTTGTCTGCCGAGTCGCTTTCCGCGCTGATGGGGTTGTTTGGCCGTCCGTACCCGCATTGGGACGTGTATCCGACGTGGGAACTCGAAGAAGCGTGGCGCGAACTGCTGAGCGCCCAGCATCACGACAACGACGAGTGTGAAGGGTTGTGCGGCCACGTCGGCAAGTTCTCGTACGAACGCAGCCTGTCGCTTTCGCGCGAGGTGCTGAACCGCGCACTGGCGCTGCTGGCAAAGCGCGTCAACGCACCGGCGGGGCGCATCGTCGCCTACAACCCGCTTGGGTGGACGCGCACGGCCGCGGTCACGACGCCGGGCGGGGCCGTCGTGCTGGCCGAACTGCCTGCGTGCGGTTATGCCGTGGTGGACAGCGAGGCACAGGACGCAGCCCCCGTCGTCGCCGACCTCACGCCCGACACCGCCAGCTTGAGCCGGGGGCCGCTGCGCGTCACGGTGGACCGCAAGCGCGGCGTGATCACGCAGATCGTCAGCACCGACTTCCCGCAAGGCGTGCTTGCAGACGGCTTGACGTTGTGCGACCTTCAGATGACGCACGGCGGCGCGGTCGACACGTTCGACGGCGTCGAGGTGATAGTCTCCGGTGAACGCATCACGATCGTGCGCACAGGGCGCGGCGGCGCTGCCGTGACGATCGAGCTTTCGCTCGCGCCGGAGATCGACGCTGTCGATGTGCGCTACTCGGCCAACGGCTTGCCGAGGCCCGATCCGTGGCTGCGTGCCGGCCTTCAGACCCGCGTGGCGACAGGACAGACAGGGACCCGCCTCATTCACGATCAGCCGTATGCCGTGAGCGAAATCCGGGCCGAGGGCAAGTACCTGCGCAAGTACCCGACCGGCGAGTGGATGACATCGCCGCAGGTGTTCGAGGACATCATCAACCCGTTCACGTCCTACAGCCTGCTAGACATCGCCGACGACAACCGCGGCTTGTTGTATCTTCACGATGGCAGTCAGGCCATGCAGCGGGTCGACGGCGATGGTCTCGCGGTCACCAATATCCTGACCATGTACGACGCGTGGGACGAGGATTACTTCATCGACTCGCTGGACGCGCGCTTCCGTCTGGTGCCGCATGGCCGGCTCAATCACAGCGACCGGTGGAAGCTCGCGCAGGAGTTTCGCCGGCCCGCCCTGACCGCAGTTGCCGAAGGCGACAGCAGCGATCTTCCGCAGCGGTTCGCCCCGCTGGCGATCAATCGGGACGGCGTGGCAGTGACCGCGCTGTACCGCGAGACCGAGGAGAACGCGCGCGGTCTGGACGATTACGCGGGAACCAGCATGGGCTTCCCGTTCGTGATCCGCCTTGTCGAGCTCAACGGCAGCAGCGCGGACGTCGAACTCAGACTACCCGGGCGCGTCGGGTCGCTCTACAAGACAAACCTACTGGGCGAGACAGCCGAACAGATCGACGTATCGGCCGGCGATTCGCCATACAGCACGGCGCGCGTTTCGCTTCGCCCGCGCGAAATCGCGACGCTCTATGCCGACATCGAGATGGGACGGAAGATGCCGCGCAATCTGGACGAGTTCCGCTTCGTGTGGGCGACCGTGCATCGCGTGGAGGGCCACGAATGAGCGAGTCTGTACGGCTGGGCGTCGGCGTGATCGGCCTGCACGAGGGCCGGACGCTGCTGGTCGCGCTCAACCACGTCATCCCGCCAACCGTGGGGCTGGTAACAGGCGACGCAACCCGTGCGCCGCACGCCCGCGCGGTGGCCGGCTGCGACCTCAACGTCGACAAGATCGAAGCCGCCCGCCGCGACTGCCCCGACCTGTTCTACACGGCGGACTATGCCGAAATGTTGGCCCGGCCCGATGTCGACATCGTGGCGATCTACACGCCCGACCACGTCCACGCCGACCACATCGTGCAGGCGTTCGAGGCTGGCAAGCACGTGATCTGTACGAAACCGGTAGTCAACTCGGTCGAGGCGGCGCGGCGGGTACTGGAGGCCGGGCGGCGCACCGGTCGCAAGCTGTTGGTCGGGCAAAGCACGCGCTTCTTCGAGTCGTTCCAGCGTCAGCGCCGTGCGTTCAACGCCGGTGAACTCGGCACGCTCGAATGCCTTGACGCGCATTACATTCACCGCATGGATTGGTACTACGAGAAAAGCCCGTGGGTCGCGGACAGCACGGACTGGGTGTACCTCGGCCTGAGCCATCCGCTCGACCTCGCACGCTGGTACCTCGGCCGGATCGATGAGGTGAGCGCCTACGGCAGCCAATCGGCGCTAGCGCGCGAGTTCGGTGTGCGTTCGCACGACATCTATGTGGTGAACGTCAAGTCGGCCGATGGCCGTATCGGTCGCGTCATGGGGCATTACGGGCTGCGCGAACTCCCCTCGGTCCGCAATGCGATCGAGCTGGTGCTGTTCGGCGCCGAAGGCACAAGCCGCGCGCAGTATCACGATATGCAGTACGCCTATACACGGCCGGACGGCACCGAAGTCACCGAAGATATGCTTTACAGCAAGCGCGGGGTCTACTTCAATAACGAGGTCCACGGCATGCACTACGGCGAGTTTGCGAATTACACCGAGTACTTCGCGCAGGCGCTGCTGTCGGGTGACGACTATTCGCCCGGGCTTGAAGAAGGCCTCGAGACGTTCTGTGTGATGGAGGCGGTCAAACGGTCGGCTCGTACCGGCGCGCCGGTCAAGATCGCCCCGCTGCTGCACGAGATCGGCCTGTGAGCCGGCAGAGATATTGGACCAAAGGGCTTACGCCCTCTGGACTCCCTTATCTGCGGATTTGAGCCGCGTACGGCTCAAATCCGCGAGTAAGGCGGTGCAGGAGTGCCAACTCCTGCCGGGGTATGGGGCGGCGCCTCACCCGGAAACTGCCTAGATCACTTCGAGGCCGTTGATATCCGGTAGGGCCGGATAGGGAACGTGCGGTTCGGTCTGGTACCAGAACGCCGTGGAGGCAATGTCGTCCTGAAGCGGGAGATAGCGTCCGCCGCTGCGCCATCCGAGCGCCTGTATCGTCACCTTGAGGCGTTCGCGGAAGCGGATGGGGTCGGTGATGTGCCAGCGGTACATGCCGAACCGCTGCTGGCTCCGGTACAGCCCGTCCGGCGCGGTGACCTGCGGCATGCCCGAGTACGGCGACGAGAACACGCCGTACTGCCCCTTCGGAAACTCGAAGTTCCATGCCCCGCCGAAGTAGTCCTCGGTGCCGGTCCCGCAAATGGTCGGGAATTCGTCATCGTCGTCGATGAAGAACTTGATCTCGCCCTCGCCCCACCAGCCGCTGTTGTTGACGCCCCACGCGATATACGTCCCGACGTAATGCCCCTGCCCGCGGACGTCATCGAGCAACGTGTGGACAGTCTGGTACGGCAGCGGATTGCTGCGCGTCCACCGCGCATGCAGGTAGGCGGCGTCATCGGGAACGTCGGTCAGCGTGTAGGTGATCTGATAGAAGAAGCCCCGGATCTCCTCACCCGACAGGTTCTCGATGGTGATGCGCGCATGGGAACGAAACGGCATCTCCCAGTACGCGTTGAAGCCGCCGGCGGGATTGACGGCCACAGCCAGCGAGGTTACGTTGCAGCGTTCGCACCAGCCGTTGCAGAAGAAGTCGCCCAGCGGCACTTCGATCGACGGCGCATCTTCGTTGTCCCAGTAGAACCGGATGATCAGCTTACGCCACGCCTCGGGCGCGACGGTGATCCAGATGTGTTGGATCGCACCCGGCCCGGCGATGTCGGCAAGCACGGTGGTCTGGGCCGGTTGCAGATGAATGCTGGGCGACACCTTCCACCCTTGCCCGAGTTCACGGGAGTTGTGCGCTCCGGTGCCGTCCGTCGCCATGCCGCCCTTGCCCGGTTCGCCGGTGAAGTTCTCCGCACTTATGGATCGCGTAACCGCGTTCGACAAGCGAGACAAGTTCCCTAAGTGCATGCCCAGTCCGTTAAACATCGCCTATCGCTCCTGAGGGGTTCGTCGCACGACGAGTATATCCATCGCAGGAGCAGTCTGAACACCGCGGCAGCGTCAGACTCCGTTCCTGCGGCTATCGGTGCCCTGCGGAGATTGCGCAACCACCCCTAAGCCAATGGTCGGATGTCGAGAGACTGATTTGTTGTCACCTCGGGGGCTCGTGAGAAACTGTTGTCAGCATCTCAACACTCATCACCTATTGCCTAAACCAAGCGTAATGCAGAAATCCGTCCTCATCCGGTTGAGGTGAAACGAGTTGAAATCCCGTCTTGTGCACGAGTCGCACGCTCGCCCCGTTGTCAGGGTGAACAAAGGCGTGAAACTGCTCGACGTCAGCCAGTTCCGTCTGGCGTAGAAGGTGGTGCAGCAAATGCGTCGCATATCCTCGATTGCGGCGATCCGGCGCGACGGCACAAGCGATGCTCGCCTGACGGGAGTCGTCATTGTAGTGACCGACTTGAGCCTGCCCGATCGGTACGTTCCCGTCGTAGATCATCCACGCAAACGTCTGCGGATCAGTCGTGACGAACTCGAACCAGCGGAGATCCGGCGTGCTCAACCAATGGCGTGTTGCCTCATCCTCGAACCAGCTCTGAAACACTGGCAGATGTTCCGCCCCAAAGCGGACGAAGCGCAAAGCGTTCATGAGTTCCCCGAGTTCAATCAAACCCCTTTCATATTCACGGGGATATCCGGGTCGATGTCAACTCGCACGGCGAATCTATCCGACAGGTGTTAGACCGTGCGCTGCGTGGCTGGGTGATCTGGCGGCCAAACGGATCGCTGGCAGCGTGGATACCCGAAGGCTTCAGCAGGGCAACGTCGCGCGGCCGCCGGACGTCGGCCCGGTGGCCGTTGAGGTCTGTAGACACTAGACCGAAAACGGCACGAGCGCGAAGCGAAGCGTTTTGCGCTTGCTGCCGACGCGTCGTACACTGAGGATCTCGCAGGTGCGCGGTTTCGAAAAGGACGCAGGCATGGCGAAGATCGTGTTCGGTATGAATCAGTCTCTTGACGGCTACGTAGACCACACGGCGTTCGGGCCAAGCCCGAAGCTGTTTCGCCATTTCATCGAACAGGCGAAGGGACAGGCGGGCAGTCTGTACGGCCGCACCCTCTATGAGCTCATGTCATATTGGGACGAAGATCGCGCGGAATGGGATGCAGACGAACATGCCTTTGCGGCGGCGTGGCGGAGCCATCCGAAATGGGTCGTGTCGCGCTCGTTGAAGTCGGTTGGCCCCAACGCCACGATTGTCGGCGGTGATCTGGCGAGCGTGGTCCGCACGTTGAAGGCCGAGCACACCGGCGAGATCGAAGTCGCTGGGCCACAGTTGGCGCAGAGCCTCACCGAATTGGGCCTGATCGACGAGTATCGCATCTACCTGCACCCCGTCGTGCTTGGCAGCGGCACACCGTATTTCGCCGGCCCCCGCCCGCCGCTTCGCCTCCTGAGTTATGACCAGATGGACGACGATGTACTCCGGCTAGCCTACGTCCGTGCTTGATCTCATCCTTGGAGGTACGGGCGGTGTCGGTAGCGAAAACAGCGCGCCGTTTCGCCGCTTCGAGGAATTCCTTGCTCCAGGTGTAGTACTGATTGGAATGGATGCCTTCGCGGCGGCACAGATCCGTGATACTGCCCTCGCCGCGCAACCCGTCCAACACGATGCGGATCTTCTCGTCCGCGCTGAATTTGCGCCGGTTCTAACGGCGAATGGCACGGACCACTTGCTCGCACGGCACTCTTTTCTCGTTCTCAGCCATGAGGAATCTCCTTCAGTGACATGGCTCATCCGGTCTGAAAGTGTCTCTAGGTTTGGTTCCTCACGTTGTCCGGCAGGCGCTGGCGCGGGACAGTGCGATCGTGTCTGCCGCCACCTGCAACCATCAGTCGTGGGAGGCAGCCCTGAACTCGATACCAGCGCGAGTCGAGTATTGGCATGAGACGGATGTGGCTCGATTACTGATCTGGTTCGATACGCGGACAGCACTTACGTAGCCAAAAGGGTGATAGGAAACATCCCGGCACTGATTCTGGCCGGATCGTCCGGTTTCCACATCCAAGAGCGAATTCGGACTGCAAGTCACTGGCTGGGCAGGGATACAGTCCGCGCGTGCTGGCCGGCCGGATCGACCTGCTCACCTTCGATCTCGACGTCGATGCGTGGACTCGACTGATCGCAGGCGGACGGGAGCAGGGCGTGATCCAATTGCCGTGAATCGGCGTTTGGTGCTTGACTTTCAGGTTACCTGAGACTGTAAGCTGTCATCATCTTCGCGCGGAGATACACCATCATGATCAGAATCGGCGACTTTGCACGGCTAGGGCAGGTATCGGTCGTCACGCTGCGTCACTACGACGACATCGGCCTGCTGAAGCCGAGCAGCATCGATCGTGCTTCGGGCTACCGTTACTACTCGGTTGCACAACTGCCACGTCTCAATCGTATTCTGGCACTCAAGGATTTGGGCTTTTCACTCGAGCAGATCGGGCACGTGCTGAATGACCGCTTATCGCTCGATCAGCTGAAAGGAATGCTCATGCTGAAACATGCCGAGACAGAGCAGCTTGTGAATGAGGAGCAGGCACGGTTGGCGCGAATAGCCGCGCGTCTCAAACAGATCGAACTGGAGGAAAGCATGTCCCCTTACGATGTGGTTCTCAAGACCGTTCCGGCGATGACCGTGGTATCACGTCGGGTCACGATCCCGACCAATGATCAGGTTCCTGAATATCTCAATCCTGCTTTCATGGAAGTGGCGTCTTACATCAAAGACGCAAAATGCACCATCACGGGTCCGCACTTTGCGGTTTGGCATCAGGCGGCTGAGGTGATCACCGATGAAGTCGCAGAAGCCGCAGTCCCCGTCAACTGCGCATCAACCGGCACGGAGCGCATTCAGGTGTACAAACTGCCGGAAACACAGGTCGCATCGGCGGTACATCACGGGAACTTCGAAGACTTCACCCAACTTCACACGGCAATCCTGCAATGGATCGAGGCGAACCGCTATCAGATCGTTGGCGCGTACCGTGAGGTATACATCAAACACAATCCCGACGATTACAGCGACTCGACGACTGAGGTGCAGTATCCGGTGCAGCCGACGGGGTGAAGCGAAGCTGACGAACACGCTGTTGTTACGCTGAACCATCCCTTCGGTAACTGACCGCAAAGCATCTGTAGCTGCAAAGCGCAGATGCTTTTTGATTCCAGGAGACAACCCACATGGCACGTCCGGAAAGCAAGATGATTATGGGCTATCTGCCCGTGAGAAACCGCGCATTGAGAAAACGGTGAAGCGTGGGCGAAAGGCAACAAAAAACGCCGGAGAGTTGTTCTCCGGCGTTTCCCCCGAACAATGTTCGAGTCACGTCCACTCTGTCTCCACAGCCTGGAGTCAGTCCGAGCGCAACACGCGTCTGAGCCTTGCTCAATTCCTCGCCTCAATTGCCTACTATAAGCGTCAACAACCACTCTCCTGTCTGCCCTAACGAAAATCGGCTTTAGCGGTGAGCGGAGGAGATGCCCCTCCCCCGCCCGCCTTGAAGCTCGCTGCTCGCGTCAGCAAGGCTTCCGGATGCCACTCTACCACAGGTCCGATAAGCACTCGCCAGCCGCAGCGAAATCGACAGGATGTTGGGTTCGAGAGGTATGGCACATGACTCGCGTTTTCGTATTTACCAACCACAAGGGTGGCACGTCTAAGACGACATCATCCACCAATGCTGCGTATGGCATCGTCTCGATGCTACGACACACCGGCGCTGCCAACCCGCGCGTGCTGCTGATTGACACGGATAGTCAGGCGCACGCCACGCTCGTCACCACCGGTTCGAAGGATTACGGCGCGCACAACAGCCTGTACACCGTCCTGATGGCCGATCGGCAGAACGCGGCACAGACGCTTCTGCGGTCGATCGTGCCCTCGACGTGGGACGAGAATCTGCACGTCCTGCCGGCCTCGTCGATGCTGGAAGGCGCCGAGCGCGAACTGAACGGGCTGGCCGGCGCACCGTACCGCCTCGCCGATCCGCTCAACCAGGTCGCGCAGCACTACGCCGCCGTCGTGATCGACACACGGCCGTCGTTTTCGCTCATGACCGAGATGGCGTTGATCGCTGCCACCGACGCGATCGTGCCGGTCGAGCCGCGCTACCTCGAAACGGTCGGGCTGATGAGCGTAATCGGCAAGATCAACGAGATCCGCGATGGCTGGCGTCAACCGAACCTGCGCGTCAGCGGCATCCTCGTCACCAAGATGAACACGCGGGTGCGCGGACATCGGTATCTGCTTGACGAGCTCAAGGCGCACAATGTGCTCGGGCCGCTGCTGCTTGGCGTCGTGCCGGTCAACGAGGCGGTCTCGTACGCGCATCAGTGCCACCAGAGCATCTTCACCTACGATCCGAACGCTCCAGCCAGCAAAGCGTACATGAGTGTCATCGTCCGGCTCATGCAGATCATGGCAGGCGGTGCGGCATGAAACGACAGAACCATCGCATTGACGAACTCCTTGACAGCGTTACCGCCGACATGCTGGCGGGCGGACAACCGCAGTTCACCGATTCGGGCCTTCGCGTCGAGCGATTGCTGCTCGAGATGGTGCGACCGGATCCCATTCAGCCACGGCGGGTGCTGCCCGAGCATCTGCACTTCGACTTCCACGCCGGCCGGATGACGCCGACGCAAGCCCTGCGCGGACTGGTCCAGCTCGTACAAGTCTCGGCGCGGCAGCGCGGACGTCCGTTCAGCAACGTGCTCGAACTGCTGCCAAATCCCGATGACGACGCCCCTGACGCTCCTGACGTTCAGCTGTCGCCGGAAGAGCAGCTATTGCACGATCTGGTCAACCTCGCGGTCACGATCCGTGACGACGGACAGGTCAACCCGTTGACTGTGGTCGATGTGTCCCGCGGCGTCGTGCAGCAGTTCCGGATCGAGACTGGCGAACGACGTTACTGGGCGTCATGGCTGCTGCGCGACTTCATCCCGAACTACACCGGAGACGGCATGATCCCATGCATCGTGATCCCGACCGAGAGGTCATCGGTGTTCCGGCAAGCACGGGAGAACACGGCGCGCAGCGGGTTGTCGGCAGTGGCGATGGCCCGACAGGCTGCCCTCCTGCTGCTCACGGTGCACGGCTACGACATCCCGGACGGCGCCGTCACCAACGACTTCTACCGACAGGCGCTCGACCTCGATCTACGCGGCAAGCGCGAATACACCGAAGCGATCCTCAGCGCGATGGGCGGCATGAAGAAGACGTACTTCAGCGAACTCAAGGCATTGCTTCGACTATCGGATGAGGCGCTTGAACTTGCCGACCGTCACGGCATTGAGCAGTACAAGCTTCGGTATGTGCTTCCCCTTCCGGTGGAGTATCACGCAGAAGTGGTTCGGCAGATCGTCGACTTGGGCCTTTCAAGCAAACAAGTCAAGGAACTTTGTGAAGGAAGCGAGATGGAAGAAGACAACATCAGCATGGTCGACAGACCGCCGGCCGCAGCGATGAAAGTGGCCAGGATGACGCAGACAGTCGCGTCGCTGTCGCCTGCAGACATCGCGAAAGCATTGATCAGACAGGAAGGCGACGCAGACATCGCGTATGCACGTTTGCAGGCCTTACAGCGAGTGCTATCTGAGGTCTTGGCTCAGCTGGCGGCGAAGTAAAAAGGTTCGGGCACCCGAACCTTTTGGAGATGACGACGTGAAACGAGTACGCGATCCGCCCTGAACAAACAAAAGGCCCACATGCAGGAAGGCAGGTGGGCAGGGAAACACTGTGCTACAGATGTGACATCGACAATCACACTGTAGCACAGCCCCCGCCCTCCTGCAACTGACATCCGAATTCGCGCTGCGTTTTTCGACGCGGCCTCTATTCCACATTGCCTGCTGCTGGAGGGACCTCATGCTTCCCGATCCTGTACTGCCCCACGCCTGTACGCCACGTGCCCGCCCGATCGTGCCGAGCAGGACGAATCACGAAACGAAGCCTTGCCACAATCGATCTGAGAACGCCGCCCCGATAGGCAGTGCGTCATGAGTGCGACCGCTATTCCGTTCACGCGCATCCCCGATGCCGTCCTGCTCGATCCGCGGCTGACCGCCGTCCAGCTGCGCATCTATGCGGTCATCGCACGCCGCTTCGGCAGCGATACCGCATCCGCATTCCCAAGCTACGCCACAATTGCTCGCGACGCCAGCACCAGTCGCACCTCGGCGATCAGTGCCGTGAAGGCGCTCATCGATCTCGGCTATCTGTGCAAGCAGGCGCAGCCGAGCGGTCAGGGTGATCTGACCAGCAACCGCTACTCGATCTGCGGCGAGGGAAGTCAAATCTTTGCACCACGTGGTGCACATCCTGTACCACCCGTGGTGCGCGGTTTGGACCACGGTGGTACAAATCCCGCACTACCGGTGGTGCAAATTCTGAACCACGGTGGTGCAGATTTTGGACCCGAATCAGAATCAAAGAATCAGACTCAGAGTAATAAGACTCAAGAGATCCAGAACGCGCGCGAGCCCGCGCCTGCATCCGCCGCTGCCGATCCGGAGCTTCAATCGGTGCTGAATGACTATCAGGAAAACATCGGCGCGCTCACCGCGATGGCCATGCAGGTCATCACGGACTTGGTCAAAGACTGCGGTTCCGGATGGGTCCGCGACGCGATCCAGGAGGCGGTCATCTACGAGAAGCGCAGCCTCGCCTATGTGCGCCGGATCCTGCGGGCGTGGAAGCAGACCGGTCGCGCCGGCGAACGAAAGATCATGTCCCTGAAGATCGAACCGATTCCTGTCCCGCAATACGAGACTGTCGACACGGCAGCGGACCTCGTCTGGCCGCCGCCGAGTCTCGCCCGCGATGCTGGCGCAGCGCCGGTTAGGTCGGATCCGGCGGCGGTCGCGTGGCGGGCGATCTGCGATCGACTGCCACAGCTCGGGCGACTGAGCCGGATGGCGACGGCAGTCAGTCTCGAGGACGGCGTACTGACGATCGAGGTCGCGGATCCGCGCACGTATTCGGTGCTCACGAACACGCAGCGGCATCTCGTGGCCTTCGCGAGTCGCGAAGTTCTTGGCAGCGAGGGATCGGTCGCGGTGACGATGGTTGAGCGGGGGCTGGGGGCGGCAGGTTGTTAGGCGAATCGCGGGCGCACTACGGTACAGCGCATCGGCCTCCCTAGACTCCGCCTTTGACGGGGAGCAAAGATGGGCTCTTGCTCCCATTGTGTGCTCACGGGGAGTAGAGGATCCTCAAGCGCACGAGATCAGGTTTGGCAGGACCGTATAGCTTGCAATCAAGCATCGAGCTTTGTCCGTCCGATTGACTTATGCATCTCGAGAGAAGCTCCAACAGTGGCACTGCCCTTGCGCAGGGGGCTTGCTTACCTAGTGTGCAAGACGCCGTCTATGCTACCAGTCAGGGTGATGTCTCGCGTGGCCGATGCGGCATTCTGAGCAGGTCGTGCTGAGGTCGTCCTCAATGCCAACGTTGTCGGCGTTCGGCCGTCTCACCACAGCTGGACGACATCGCTCTGCGCGAACACCGGTCCGATGTGAATACCAAGCGACGGTTCGGCATACAGCGCCGGCGGAACGCTGATGTTCGCGACGTACAGCGTGCCGACAACGGAACGTGCCGAATCGGCCAGCAGCCCCGATTTCGGAAGCGCCAGCGTCAGCGTCGCATTGGCGTGGATGGTCGGGTCTTCTACTTCGCCGGTCGTCGCGTCTAGCCCTGACGGGACGTCGAGAGCGAGAATCGGACTACCTGCCGCGTTCGCCCAGCGGATCATGTCCGCCGCCCTGCCACGGGGCGCACCCGCAAGGCTGTAGCCGAGCACGCCATCCACAATGAGACTCGCAGGGACCGAAAGCTCGGGGGCATCCAACGTCAGAATCGGTACGCCAATGCGCTCGAGAATTAGAAGCTGGTGGGCAGGCACCGGGGCGAACTTATCCCGGTCGGCCGCGATCACCGCGACGACATCCGCGCCCGCGTTGGCGAGCCAGCGGCCGGCGACCAGCGCTCCACCGCCATTTCCCCCTTTTCCCACCAGCACGACAACGCGTTTGCCCAGCGGATTGCCACTCAGGAACCGTTCGCGTGCGACGCGCGCCAAGTTGCGCCCGGCGTGTTCCATCATCTGGATCAGATCAATGTGGTAGGCCTCGATCATGAGGCGGTCGACTTCGCGCATCTGCGCGGCGGTCACTGCCGGGATTGTTGTGCGTGCCAGTGGAATCATTGGGAATCAGCGTCCTGTTGAGCAAGCTCGCGCTGTTTAGACGGGCAGACTTCAGTGCCGTGCGAACAGAATACACAACAGTCGCCCGCTAATGGCCGGAGTACGCTGTCGCAATGCGGGCACTGAAACAGGAACTGGCACGTGTCTTCCGGCATGGTTTCGGTGGTGGATAGTCCGCACACCGACAGGTGATCGTAGAGGTGAGAATGATGTCTATGCCGTTTCAGCTCCCATTCTGAATGCATGTTGAGTATATCCAGCGCAATGTCGTTTGAATGTCGGCAATCCGACAGACATGCACGAATAAGCACGGTACAACCGGGGAGAAGTGAATTCGCCGCACAGAGGATTGCCGTGATTAGCCTTGAGTACTGGTTCATGCTGCCGGTGTCGATCGGTGTCGCAACAACGGCGATGGCGTCCGGCATCGAGGGTGCGACGTTCTTCACGCCGATTTTTCTCCTGCTGCTCGGCTTGCCGCCGGAGGTGGCAATCGGCACGGGCCTGATCACGGAGGTGTTCGGCTTCGCCAGCGGCCTTTATGCGTATTCGAAGAAGCGGTTGATCGATTTTCGGCTCGGCTTGACGCTGCTCTCGGCCACCATTCCTGCAGCCCTCGCCGGGACGGCACTCACAGCAGTCGTCGCCCCCGAGTATCTGCGGGCGGCGCTCGGTCTCGGGCTGGCGGCGCTGGCGTCTATTTCGTGCGGAGCGTTACCGTACACGATCAGCCCATCGAAGCGGAATACCTCCCAGTTGACGTGGACGGCGCGCGCGTCTTGACCACGAGCAGTGGAGAGCTTATCGCGTTTCAGCCGCCAGACAGACTAGAAGGACGGCTGTGGTCGGGTTTGGGAGCGCTGTTCATGGGAATGGTCGCCACCGGCCTCGGCGAGATGAACAGCTTCTTCCTCCTCAAACGCGCACGGATCCCGGCGCGTGTAGCCGTCGCGACAAGTGTATTCGTCGTCGCGGTGACCGCCATGGCGGCCTCGGGCGGGCACATCGTCCGTTTAGCGCAGAGTAGCCCTGAGGCGTTAGGGGCCGTGGGGAGTCTCGTGCTGTTCACAATTCCCGGCGTGGTGATTGGTGGCCAAATCGGACCCGCCATCGCCAGTCACATTCCGCAGCGAGCCCTCGAACGCGGCCTTGGTCTGCTGTTCGTGGGTATTGGTCTTGTCTTGTTAGTGCAAGTCGTGTGTGGAGGATAGCCATGCCAGACACATTGATCGTATTCGGACATTCCTCGTGCCCAATTGTCCCTGTCATCCGCGCCGTACTCGAAGCCTCCAAGGTGGAGTACGAGTACATCGACATCCGGTCGAATCCGGCCGCACGCGACCAAGTAAAGGTCATCAATGACGGCTGCGAGAGCGTGCCTACGCTGCTCTTTCCGGATGGTACCCACCTCACTGAACCCTCAACCATTGATCTTCGGGCCAAACTACGCGAATGGGGCCGAACCGTTGTTCAGCCGGATCGCCAACAGTTGCTCACGATGCTGCTGTATGGCTGGACGCTTTGGTCGCGGTCGCGCGACGCCGACAACGGTACCGGGTCTGTCCAAACCGATTCCCGACATTCGACTGTCGGAATTCCGACAGACGCTGCCGCCAAGGAAGCATAGACTGTCACGTAACGTCAAATGTGACTGAGGACTGAACGATGGAGATCAACGTAGTGGTCGCACTGTTTGGCGGTGTAATCGCGACGGTTGCGATGACAGCCCTGATGGCGGCAGCGCCCATGATGGGCCTGCCCAAGATGGATATGCCCGGACTGCTGGGCAGTATGTTCGGCGCCCCCGGAAGCCGGTTGATGGGGCTGGCGATGCACTTCATGATGGGCGCAGTATTCGGGGTTGTCTATGCGGTGCTGTTCAACCTCGTGGTCGGCGCGAACCCGCTGCCGCTTGGGGCTCTCTTCGGCACGGTGCATTGGATTGTCGCTGGAACGATGGTCGGCATGATGCCAGCCATGCACGCAGGCATCAAGTCTGGACGCGTTCAGGCCCCCGGCTTCTTCATGATGAACTTCGGCGGGGCCATGGGCTTCATGGGCGGGTTGCTCGGGCACGTGGTGTTCGGCATTGTGTTCGCCTTAGCCTATCAGGTTCTCGTTGGCTGAGCACAACTCACGTCGTTTGCAAAGTCCGCGGCGGCTCGGCCACACCGCCGCGGACTTTGCCTGTACTTTGAGAGGATGCAATGGACCCAGCTTGAGTCTGCGCGGGATCGATTTGTTCGAGGGTCTTGACGACATACAGCAGTCCGAGCTGATGTCCCTCATGCCGGTTGAGCGCTACCGCAAGAATGCCTACATCTTTGAGACCGGTGATGACGCGGACAGTTTGTACCTGGTGCAGGACGGTGTCGTGAAACTAGCCTACATCAACTTGAACGGTGAAGAGAAAGTCCTCGGCATTCTGCAGAAGGGCGACACGTTTGGAGACCTGTTTCTCGGTCGCTTCCGGTCGCGGATCGGATCGGCGCAGTCCCTCAGCGCGGTTACAGTGTGTCGCCTGCGAGAGACGGATTTTCTGGCGATCCTGCATCGGTTTCCACGTATCGCACTGAACTTCATCCGGCGGCAGGCCAACGAGCATCGGCAGACCGTCGCCCGGATGCAGGCGTTGATGGGCATGAGCGCGCGCGAGCGCCTGCTTGGCACGCTGCTCACGCTCGCGCGCCGGTACTGCTGCGAGTTTGAGGACTGGTTCACGCTCCACGAGACGCTCACGCAGGAGGATCTCGCCAACATGACGGGCCTCAACCGGACGACGGTCAGCGAGATCATCAACGACTTGCGACGTGAAGGCATACTCGGTGGATCCGGTCGAATCATCACCGTGAACCGGAAGGCAGTACTGTCCTCCCTCGAAGAGTCTGGGGTGGAAATCCTCGAGTAATCGGCTCGAATACCCACAGGGGGTGCTTGAGGCGACAATCGGTTCACGCTCAGTGGGCCGGCATAATAATCGAACTGCTGAAACGAACATACACACAAGGAGTAAGCGTTGTGAAGTTGTACGATGCCATCGTAATCGGGACCGGGCAGGCTGGCCCATCACTTGGGAACCAGCTTGTGAAGCAGGGCAAGTCCGTCGCCATCGCCGAGGGTTATCGGTTCGGCGGATCCTGCGTCAATTACGGTTGTCGCCCGACCAAGACCCTGATCGCCAGTGCCCGCGTGGCGCACTATGCGCGGCGCGGCGCCGATTTCGGCGTCGATGTCGGGCCGTTCACGGTGGATTGGTCCAAAGTCCGGGAACGTGTTGTAGGGATCATCGAAAGCACCAGCCACGGGACTGAGAGCTGGCTGCGCGGCATGGACGGGATGGATGTGTATCACGCGTATGCGCGCTTCGAGGGCAAGGCGGACAATCGCTACGTCGTGCGGGTCGGGGACGCCGTGATCGCGGCGCCGCAGGTGTTCATTAACACAGGAACCCGCGCTCGTATCCCCGCTGTCGATGGGATTGAGCGCGTCGAGTGGTTGGACAGCGAAAAGCTGCTGCGTCTGGATCGTTTGCCCGAACATCTCGTGATCCTCGGCGGGAGCTACATTGGTCTGGAGATGGCTCAGGCCTTCCGCCGCCTCGGCAGTCAAGTCACGATCATCGAAACGGCAGAATGTCTGATCAACCGCGAGGATGACGATATCAAAGCGGAGATTCATCGGGTGTTCACCCGTGAAGGGATTGTGGTGCACACGCAGAGCAAGCTGCAGCGCGTTGAACCGGCCGAAAACGGTCGGGTGCGCCTGTTTGTCCACGACGGCAACAAGGGCAAGGACGTCGCAATTATCGGGACCCATTGGTTGAACGCCGTCGGCCGCACGCCGAACTCGGATAACCTCAACCTTGAGTCCGTCGGCATTCGCACGGGCGCGGCCGGGTACATCGACGTGAATCCCTATCTCGAAACGACGGCCCCGGGCATATACGCGCTGGGCGACGTCAATGGGAAAGGCGCGTTCACCCACACCTCGTATCAGGACTACGAGATCGTACGAGACAATCTGTTCTACGGGCGCGATCGCAAGTGGACGGATCGGACGATGGCCTACGCCCTTTTCACCGATCCACCGCTTGGCCGGGTTGGCATGTCGGAAAAAGAAGCGCGCGAATCGGGCCGCAACGTCCTGATCGCCACCAAACCGATGAGTCATATCGGTCGCGCGATCGAGCAATCGGAGACCGACGGGCTGATCAAGCTGCTTGTCGACGCCGACAGCGGCGAGTTCCTTGGGGCTGCAGTGCTCGGTCTCCACGGCGACGAAGTCATTCAGGCGATCAGCTACTTCATGGCGACCGGCACGCACTACCGGGTCATGATGGAGGCGCTCCCCGTGCATCCGACCGTCGCCGAATTCCTGCCCACGATCCTCAGCGAGCTGCATCCGTTGCAATAGCCGCATGTCCGGCGCGGGCTTGACACCCGCGCCGGATTTGACTCAACCCACGAAAGCGGGCGCCATGTTCGAACTACTCGACTACCGCCGACAGATCGCCGATCTGTATGCCACGATCCGCCAGACCGACGACCCGTACACCGCGTGGTCCCACTTTCGGCGCGTACGCGACAGCCTGCTGCGCGACCACCCTCAGTCCCCGCTCGACGCCGCCGCACGCGCTGGTTTCGACGGGCTCGCCTATTATGACTATGATCCCGCCTATCGTGTGCGGGGCGTCATGTCGCACGATGTGGAGCCGGTCGAGATCGAATACGACCTCGGCGACGACGGTGGCTTTCGGTGCATGCGGATCGGCCGGGTGAAGTTTGTGCTGGGCAACGCGCCCTGTCAGTTCGACTTGTACTGGATCACCGGTTATGGGGGCGGCCTGTTCTTGCCGTTCGCTGACGCGACCAAAGGAGCGACCACGTATGGCGGCGGACGCTACCTGATCGACTCCATCAAAGGCGCAGACCCCGGTTTTTCAGAGGCAAGCGCCGTGCTGGACTTCAATTTTGCCTACAATCCATCCTGCGCGTACAGCCCGCGCTGGATATGCCCGCTCGCCCCCGCCGGAAACCGTCTGTCTGTTCCAGTCGCGGCCGGCGAGCAGCGTTGGCCCGGCCAAGCCGATCAGTAGCATTGGCTCAGGAGTGTGGCCACGAGGCCGGTCCAGCCTGTTTGGTGGCTCGCGCCGAGTCCGGCCCCGTTTTCGCCATGGAAATACTCATGGAACAGGATACTGTCGCGCCAGTGCGGGTCGGTCTGGAAACGCTGCTGGCCGCCGTAGACAGGGCGCACGTCGTGGTCGTTGCGAAGGAAAATCGCGACGAGGCGCCGGCCGAGATCGTCTGCAATCTGGTCCAATGTCAGGTACACGCCGCTGCCCGTAGGGCATTCCAACTTGAACCCGTCTCCGTAGAATCGCGCGTGCTTGCGAAGGGCTTCGATCAGCAGGTAATTGATCGGAAACCAGATCGGACCGCGCCAGTTGGAATTGCCTCCGAAGAGATTGCTGGACGACTCTGCTGGCTCGTAGCGGATACTGAAGCGTTGGCCGCCGGTTTCCATTTCGTATGGGGTATCGTGGGATTTTGACAGCGAACGGATGCCATATGGCGACAGGAACTCGCGTTCGTCGAGCAGGATACTCAGAACGCGGCGCAGTTGATCTTCGCTGACCATCGCAAAGAGGTGTGTGCTTTCCTTGCCAAGCCTTTCCGTGCTGGCAAGGTTGCGGGCTAGGTCTGGTCGATGCTCGCACAACCAGCGGATGCTGGTCGCGAACGCAGGAAACCGATCGAGCGTCTTCTGGCTGACGGTCTCCACTGCGATGAGGGGCATCAGCCCGACCAGAGAGCGCACGCGCAAGGGCTGTGGCCGGTGGCCGGGGATCTTGAGGACATCGTAGTAGAAGCCGTCTTCGGCATCCCACAACCCTACGCCGTCGCGAGTATCACCCCCGATAGCCAGAGCGATCCACAGGAAGTGCTCATAGAACTTGATCGCCATGTCTTCATATGGCGGGTCGGACTTCGCCAGTTCGAGGGCGATCTTCATCATCTCCAGGCAGTAGAAGCCCATCCACGCGGTACCATCGCTCTGATCGATATGGCCGCCCAGCGGAAGTGCGCTGCTCCGGTCGAACAAGCTGATGTTGTCCAGCCCCAAGAAGCCGCCTTGAAAGATGTTGCGCCCCTCAGCATCTTTGCGATTCACCCACCACGTGAAGTTGAGCAGCATCTTGTTGAAGACTCGCTTCAGGAAGACCGTGTCGCGCCGTCCATCCAGGCGATAGATGTGCAGCGCGGCCCAGGCGTGCACGGGTGGGTTGACGTCGCCAAATGCCCATTCGTATGCTGGCAACTGTCCGTTGGGATGCATGTACCATTCGCGCGTTAGCAGCAGGATTTGTGCCTTGGCGAACTCGGCGTCGACCATGGCGAGCGGAATACAGTGGAAGGCCAGGTCCCACCCGGCATACCACGGGTACTCCCACTTGTCCGGCATCGACAAGATGTCGAAATTGTTGAGATGAGTCCACTGACTGCTTCGGCCTGACTTGCGCTGCTGAGGCGGCTCGGCGATCGGATCGCCGGCCAACCACTGCTCGACGTCGTAATAGTAGAGCTGTTTGTTCCACAGCATGCCGGCCAGCGCTTGGCGTTGGATCTGGCGCGCGTCTGTCGACAACGTGGGGCGGTGCAGGGCGTCATAAAACGCGTTCGCTTCCGCGATTCGGTCACGAAACACTTGGCCGAACGCCTCAAATGGATGATCAAGCGCCGTCGATGTTAACCGAAGTTGGAGCGTTGCCGTCTCGCCAGCGCCGATCGCCAGCGCATAGCGAGCGGCAGCCTTGGTTCCCGTCCGATCCGGGTTGATGGCGGAAAGATCGCCATCGATCACATAGCGATGAAAGCTGTCTTTGACGTGCGGAGTCGGGTTGTCGAGCCCGTAAAGGCGTTGGGCGTTAGTTTCGTTCTCTGTGAAGATGAGCTCAGGAAGGCCGTCTGCGTAGAGGTACATTGGGCCGAGGACGGGATGGTCGGCGCGAATCGTCGACATCTCGCTAGCCGTGAGGCTCGGCTTGCCCGGGACATCCTTCATGGGCCCTGTGTCATATCCCCAAGACCATGTGTTTCGGAACCAGAGCGTTGGCAGCAGCATCAATGACGCGCGATCGCTGCCGCGATTGACAGCCGAAATTCGAATCAGAATGTCGCTGGGTGAATGCTTTGCATACTCTACGGTGACATCGAAATATGCGTTTTCATCGAAAACACCCGTATCCAGCAGCTCGAATTCAAACGCATTCAGGCCTCGCCGGCGGTTCTCCTCGACGAGCTGAGTATACGGGAATTCTGCATGAGGATACTTGTAAAGCATCTTCATGTAACTGTGGGTTGGCGTACCATCGAGGTAGAAGTAGTACTCCTTGACGTCCTCGCCGTGATTACCCTCACCGCCGCCAAGACCGAACAGCCTTTCCTTGAGGATCGGGTCCCGTCCGTTCCATAGCGCCAGTGCGAAGCATAGGTATTGGCGGTCATCACTGATCCCGCCGATCCCGTCTTCGCCCCAGCGGTATGCCTTGCTGCGCGCATGATCGTGCGGCAGGTGGGACCAAGCCGTCCCGTCGGGGCTGTAATCCTCGCGTACAGTTCCCCACGCACGATCGCTAACGTATGGTCCCCACTGCATCCATCGGGCTCTGCCATGGTGTGCGTCGGACAGTCGGGCGGACTCTGCAGCAGAACCATTAGACATGGCGCGTACCTTCACATCGTTCGTTCGGTTGTGCACAGATTGTATAGGTAAATGCGTGATGCTGACTGCGGGTACGAAACGCTGTCATCATCACGCGTCTTTCGGATGCTAAGCGGGTGGTTGATGCTCGTCTGCGGCCGAGACCGCGCGGATCTCAACGATCGAGTCGTCTTCGCCGTAGACGTTCGGGGCATAGCGATCCGCCTGCCAGTCGTTCTCCCATCGTTCGCCATCCAGCACGTATCGGAAACGATACGCCCGATCGCAGTCCAGTGTGAGTGATGTCTCAAAGCTCCCGTCCGGTTTGCACGTCATGACGCATACGGTCTCGTCCCAGTCATTGAAGTCGCCAGCAAGACACGCGGTATCCGCGTTGACATCGGGCGGAAGGGTGAACGTAACGATGCACGATGTTCCGTCTGCGGTGTATGCCTTGCTGAGCATGATGTCCTCTGGTCGACCGTATAGACGCACGCTGGCGATGACACAATACTGCCATCCACTGGCGATCGGGTCTGTCGACTTGCCGACACTGTGCGCCAGCGTGCGGCGTCAGCCTGGACCTGCACGCCGACATCATCCATCTCGAGTTCGCCAATCGCGGCATGTGGCAGACCGATCTGTTCGCCAAACACGCACGGGCCGATCAGTACCTCGCGGCAGGCGTGATCGACGTCAAGGCCGGCGCGGTCGCGAAGCCGGAGATCGTCGCCGAGCGTATCCGCGATGTCCTCAAGTTCAACGATCCGAAGAACGTCTGGATCAGCGCGGATTGCGGCTTCAGCATGACGGCGCGCTGGGTTGCCCGCGAAAAACTCAAGGCGATGCTGGCCGGGACGAAGATCGTCCGGGCCGAACTGGCGTAGCCATCCCGTCATTGCTACCAATGAAGATCGGAGTCTAGGGCGGCAAGTGCGGCGGATCAGCCTGAGCGATAAGCCATGCCTCGCCCCGCAATCACGACCCAGGAGACCGCCGAGAGTCCGGCGGCGAGGCTGGAGATGGGAAGATGCAGGACCCGTATCGGACTTGCAGACACATTTTGTGCAATAATCGAGCGGTCCCCTAGCAATGATGTTGGCGATTCGCCGATAATGGATTTCGCAGGATGTGACATGAGTCACAACTCCGCGCGCGTGAGTTGTATACGATTGAATCGGTGTGACAAGCGTTGTTGACGGAAGGGAGATACTCAGGGACGCGAAATCCAATCGAGTTTGTGTTTCACGCGCTTTTACTCGTTCGCTGCTCGCCTAGCACGCCGGAATTCGTCGCTGTCGTAGCCTCCTCGTTACGAGAGCATCGTCGGGCACCTCTGTCTGGCCGAACCGCGGTCGACTCACCGCGGAAGGCCGCTCTACTTCCCCCATTCAAATAGCGCGCCGCGCGTTGCAGTACGCGCGATATCGAAACTGCCACCACTGACATTCTTGTGAAACGAACATCGTTCGATTGCTTCGGCTGACGATTGCGAAGCAGTGCCCATAACGAGATTCGTGCCATGAGCGACACAGTGAAGTGGAATGCGATCGGCAACTTGCCAGAGATATACGAGCATATCTTCGTGCCCGCCGTGATGAACGTCTGGGCGCACAAGGTGGTTAATCAGCTTTCACCCCGTCAGGGCCATCGAATACTCGATATGGCCTGCGGGACCGGTGCTGTCACAATTGAGTTTGCCCACCGTCTGGGCAAGGAATCCCGCATTGTCGGATACGACATCAGCCCGGAGATGCTGGAGGTTGCACGGAGGAAGTGGTCCTTCACCGGTATCGATTGGCAGTTGGGAGACGTCTCCCAACTACCATTCCAGGATGGTTCATTCGACATAGTGACGTGCCACTTTGCCCTGATGTTCTTTCCGGACCGGGTTGGCGCCCTCAAGGAAATGTATCGTGTTCTTGCGCCGGGCGGGCAACTGTTGGCACTGGTCTGGGGTGCGATCGAACGCAACCCGGGTTTCCACGCCGTTGCCGAAGGATTCGGACATCACTTCAGCGCGGACGCACGCGAAGGTATTCGGGGATCGTTCGTACTGGGAGACCGCGAGAAGGTGCGCGCCTTGGCCGCTGCTGCAGGTTTCACCGACGCCCATGTCTATGAACTGAACGCACAAGCGTACTTTCCGTCCGTTGAAAGCCTCGTTCACGGTTACGGCGCCTTGCTTCAGGCGGCCATCGACTGGGCGACGTATACCCGCTTGATGGACAGCGTGACCGCCGATTTGCGCTCGTATGTCACCAGCGGGGTGCTGATTCATCCTATCGAAGCGATTGCGATGTCGGTCACCAAACACGTCGTGGATATGAATGTCTAGGGAAGTATAAGCAGCCTCTCCCAAGCGTTCTCGCACACTTTTAGCTAAAGGAAGGATGAAATGGCAACGACATTTGGTCTCATGGTCGCTGAGGCGCTGGCTCACGTGCCTGCCATCAGCCCTACAGAGGCTCGGCAACGCCTAGCAAACGAACCTAACACCCTCGTTATCGACGTGCGTGACGCGGCCGAGATTGCCGCAACAGGCACTATCCCGGGCGCGCTGAACATCTCGCTCGGGAGCCTGACCTACAAAGCCGATAACGAGGTCCCGGAGGACTGGCGCGACCCGGCGCTGAACGATCGGTCCAGACCCATCATAACAACCTGTATTCTCGGCCCGTTGGGCGCGCTGGGGGGCAAGTTGCTCCACGACCTGGGTTTCACGAACGTCTCGATCCTGAACGGTGGGGTTCAAGCGTGGATGGAAGCGGGCTTCCCAACCGCGCCCGCTGCCAGCTCATAAGAGAGGTAGCCATGTACGCGCATCCGGAAATGCTTGTCAGTACCCAATGGGCAGCAGATCATCTGAGTCACCCCGACGTGCGTTTTATCGAGGTCGGCTTCAATTCCCAAGCGTACGACTCCGGTCACGTCCCGGGAGCGGTCTTCTGGGCGTGGGGAAGCAACGTGCTGCGGGCGGGCAGCCGCGACATTCTGTCCAAGACGGAACTGGAAACGCAGATGTCACGCGCCGGGATCGCCAGAGACACGACGGTCGTTATCTACGATGGCTCCAGCAATCTGCTCGCGGCAATGGCGTTGTGGCTGCTCGAGATCTACGGCCACCGACACGTGTGTTTGCTGGACGGCAATCGGGAGAAGTGGGCGAGCGAGAACCGACCCCTGACCACGGATATTCCCGAAAACCGGGCCACGGCCTACCAAGCTTCAGCGCCCGATTTGACACTGCGGGCGCACCGCGAGTATGTACAGGAAAGTGTCGGACGTTCCGACCGCGTGCTGATAGATACCCGGACCACGTCAATGTATGCCGGCGACGATGCGATGGGCGGGACCGTGGGCGGGCATATCCCCGGTGCAGTGAACGTTCCTGCGAAGATGGAAATGGATAACGGACAGTTCCGCCGTTGGGCCTTACCCACAACACACGCGGATGGAACCTTCAGATCTTCCGATGAACTGCGTGCTTTGTTCGAAGGTCACGGTATTTCGCCTGACAAATCCGTCATCACCTACTGCGTTCGCGGAGGGCTATCGACACATATGTGGTTTGTCCTGAAGTATCTGCTCGGGTATCCCGATGTACGCGAGTACGACGGTTCATGGGCGGAATGGGGGAACCTTATTGGCGTTCCGGTGGAACGCGTGGCGACCTAGGTACGCCCACGTAAATGGTAAGGGATGTAGAGTGAGGGCAGGAGGAAGCGATGAAATCGATCCAACTGCCCCACAAACACTTGGACAACTTGAAACGCTCGAAGAGTGATATCGCAGCGTGAAAAGTGGCCTTCCTGTCCCGCCGGCAGGGGGCACTGTCCCAAAGCGCCGCATCTGCGGCACAGGTGAACGTTAACACCTGACGTGACGGTGTGACGTGAGTCACATCTTATCGGGCGCGTTCGCGACACAGTAGAGATGTAATTGGCGAGATTTCTCGCATTGCTGCATTTCTATTGCGCGGCTTCAACGAGCGACGTGACCCATGAAGATCCTCTTGGTTAACCCACCCAGTGGAAGCCTCACTGTTGGCCTGAAGCACCTGGCAAAGATCGAGCCATTGGGACTGGAAATCATCGGGGCGTCTGTCCCGGGTCACGACGTCGAACTCCTCGACATGGAGCTCGATACCGACTTGGAAGGCACACTTCAGCGCTATCGACCAGACATCGTCGGGGTCAGCGCACAGGTTGTGCAGACCTACACATCCAGACGTGTCCTAAGGACGGCGAAGGAATCCAACCCAAACACGCTGACCATCGTCGGCGGGCATCATGCGACCCTTTGCCCCCACGAATTCGACGCGCCTTTTATTGATGTCGTCGTGATTGGTGAAGGCGTATCGGCATTCCGTGAGCTGGTTGCGCGTTGGGACGAGAAGCGGGAGGTCGACTTCGACGATATCCGCGGGCTTGCGCTGCGACGTGCGGGCGAATTCTATCTGACCGATCCCCGTCCGCTGCCCACCAGTCTCGATCACATGCCCCAGCCCGATCGTACCCTCACTCAGAAGTACCGCGCGCGCTATTTCTATCTGTTCGAAAACTCTGTCGCCTCAATTCAGACCTCGCTGGGATGCACTTTCCCGTGCAACTTCTGTTCCTGCCAGCACTTCACCCGGCGTCACTTCATCGCGCGCTCGCCCGAACTGATCGTTGAGGACCTCAAGACGATCAAAGAGGATTTCATCATGTTCTGTGATGATCACAGCTTCATAGATGTCAAGCGCATGGAGCGTCTTTACGAACTGATCAAGGCGGCGGGGATCCGCAAACGCTACTTTGCCTATACGCGCGCCGATTGCGTCGTGAACAATCCGGATATTTTCGCCAAGTGGGCAAGTATCGGACTGGTCATGGTGATGACCGGGCTCGAGGCCATCGACGATTCGCGCATCAATCAGGTCAATAAGAGAACCAGCGTCCAGATCAACGAGACGGCGATCGAAATCCTAGCCCGTAACGGCATCGTGTTGAGCGCAGGCTTCTTGATCATGCCGGACTACACCGAAGAGGACTTCCGGCGAATCGACGCCTATGCGCGGCGTCACCCCAATATCGCGCTGACCGAGCTTACGCCGCTTACGCCGCTGCCCGGAACCGGATTCCACGAGGAAGTGAAGGCCCAGATCACAACGCATAATCGTGAAGTCTACGATCTGGCTCACTTCGTACTTCCGACTACAAACCTTCCTCCAGCCAAGATGTATCGGTTGATCCAGAAATACTACTTCCGCATCGTACTGCGGGCGATATGGCGGCTCAAGCTCTACCGTCCGAGATATCTTTTCAAGCCGCATATTCCGAGACTGGTCTTTGGCGCGATTCGCGTGGCGTCGATGATGTATCGCACGCATAGGGATGCTCACAACCTTCCCTTGTCGGCTGCCGAGCCGTGACGCATGAACGTATTCGTTAACGGCTTTCTCGTATGGAAGGATGATTTGCTGTGGGGAGTTTTCGCTACGCCGTAGTTGGCGCGGGACGGCAAGGGGCTGCAGCGGCTTACGACATGGCCGTCCATGGAGACGCGGCCGACGTGCTGGTGCTCGACGCGAATCCAGAGCGAGCGGCGGACGTCGCTGGCCGCGTGTCACGATTGACCGGCCACCCGTCAGTCGGGTCCGGCGCGCTCGATGCGCGCGATGGGGAGGCTTTGGTCAAGGCACTTGAACCGATTGACGTCTTCCTATGCGCCACGCCGTTCAGCCTGATCCTCGACTGCACGCGCGCGGCAATCGCATCACGAACCTCCATGGTAGACCTTGGCGGCCACACCGAAACCGTCCTTGCCCAGTGGGGAATGCGCGAAGAAGTGCGTGAGGCGGGAATCTCGGTTGTTCCCGATTGTGGTATGGGTCCGGGCCTGAACAACACGCTCGGGGTCTATGCCATCGAGCAACTGCTTGCGCGGAGGATTCGCCCGTTCGGCGTGCAGCTCTGGGACGGCGGTCTTCCGCAGGAACCGACCCCGCCATGGGGCTACAGCTGTTCGTTTCACATCAACGGGCTGACCAACGAGTACGATGGTCAGGCGCTGGTTTTGCGCAATGGCGCGGTGACCAAAGTCGACGCGCTGACCGAACCGGAGACGCTCACACTCGACGGACACGGTGAATTCGAGGCGTTCGTCACGTCCGGTGGAACCTCCACCGTACCGTATACGTTCGAAGGGATCTTGGAATTCTACGAGAACAAGACCCTTCGTTATCCTGGACACTACCGCCAGTTCAAGGCGTTCAAGGATCTCGGCCTGTTCAACGAAGAGCCGCTGACAATCGCGGCCGGGTGTTCCGTGTCTCCGCGCCAGTTGTATCACTCGTTACTTGGGCCGCAGCTCGAGAACGGCCGTTTCAAGGACATTTGTCTGATGCGGGCGCAAGGAACCGGTGGCGTTGAGGGTCGGCGCGTGTCGGTGATCGTCGAGCTGATCGACCGCTATGACGAAGTGACGGACTTCACGGCGATGGAACGCCTGACGGGCTGGCATGCGGCAATCATGGCGCAGTTTATCGCCCGCGGAGAAGTAGACGCTGGTGTCCAGCCACTTGAGACGGCGATTTCAGCAACACAATTCGTAGACGAGGTGCGTCGGCGCGGGATCGCGGTCACCGAGCGCTGGGAGGAATCGGACTCTGCGGGCTTGTACAAACAGCCGATGGCAGTGCCAGATGACGGCAGCACGAGAAAAGGATAGTGACAATGCAGATACAGTATTTCGGTTGGTCGGCAATTACGCTCCAACACGGAGGCGTGGTCATCGGCTTCGACCTGTACGGTGATGATGTGCATTGGACCGCTCTAGACGGTGGGATGCCAAAGCTGTTCTGTCTCACTCACGGCCACCCCGAACACGCGGGTTCGCTGCAAGCGTTTCTCGAGTCCCCCGATTCGCGCCCGCATTTGCCGGGTGTGCACCTGATCTCGTCGGCCGAGGTCATCCGCCACATCAACCGGAACGGAATTCTGCCGCCGGACAATGTGCACCGGGTCGATGACGCTGACAGCGTGACGGTCGCCGGTGTTACCGTATCGACCTTCCGGTGGGTCCACATGCCACTGTTGCCGCCGGGCCTGCGTGAAAAGATGGAGTACATCTTTCAGCTTCTGACCCACCCAGTCGACCTGTTCCGCATTGGCACCCTCGGACTGAGCCTACCGATGAATGCGCCTCAGCTTGGTTTTCACATCGCTTACCCGGACGGCACGACGGTACTGAACTACTCGGAAGGCGTGCATCGGCTGACTCACGCGGAAGAGGTCAAGCAGGTCGCTAAGAAACTGCCGGCGGATGTGCTGCTGTTCGCGGTTGAACCGGACGATGCCGAAGCCATACCACAGTGGGTTGAGATGTTGGACCCCAAGGACGTCTACATCTATGAAGCGCATCGCCCGTGGCGAGACCTGTTCCATCTGCCGTTTATCGATCTCGAAGACTATGCACGGCAGTTGTCGAATCGGTTTCCAGCAAAGACGTTCAGCCCGTTGGTACGGGTCGGCGTATTGACCGACTCGCCTGTATGACGCGTGCTAGAATGCCAAGTTACGGACGGCGGGGTGCTGGCGAAAACGACGGTCTCATGCCATGCTGGCGAGCCGACGCGTGTCGATTGACCGATCGTCACCGGCCGACCGGAACCTACTTGTCGACCCTGGAAAACGGCGGTCGATGAACGCCCCAGCCGGGTCACGCCAGTGTCGCCTACTCGGAGACTGGGAGGTCTACCCCGTACCCCTAGACAACACGGTGCTATGGCCAGAGCCGCCGTCAGGCAGCACGATCACCGTTCCTGACGCATCGCACCTCCAACCGGTTCTGTATCCCGAAAATCCATACTGGGGCGATCGCGTACGCGCTGTGAACGAGAGTGCGTGGATGTATCGACGTGGGTTCACCGTCGCGCCAGAACCGTATCGCAGGGCAAGACTGCGCTTCGGTGGCGTCGACTACTTCGCGTCGGTCTGGTTCAACGGGCAGTATCTCGGGGGTCACGAAGGACATTTCACGACGTTTGAGTTCGACGTGACGCACGCGCTGCTTCACGACGAGGAAAACCTGCTGCACGTGCGTGTGAGTGCACCCTGGGATGCACCGAATCCCGGCGGAACCTTTCCGTCGGACCATGTCCTGCGCGGCCTCGTAAAAGGGAATTACGAGCATGGCGAAGGTCTAATCCCGCCGGCGGTCAACCCCATCGGGATCTGGCGTCCGGTCTACTTGATCTTCGATCACGGTGTCAGCATTGACCGCCTGCGCATCCGGACGCACACGGACGGTGCCGTCTCCGTTCGCGCGACACTGACAAACGCGACACACGAACCGTGGTTCGGCAGACTGGTACTCGATGCTCAACCGGAGAATCATCACGGCGCAGGTACACAGGTTCACGTCTCGTTACGGCTCCCCGTCGGCACGCACCAAGCAGACGTGGCGTTTCATATTCCGGACCCACAGCTCTGGTGGCCGTGGGACCACGGCGAGCCCAACCTGTATCGTGTGACTTGTCAACTGATCGATTCGTCGGAACACGTCATCGCCGATCATACGGAGACGTTTGGACTCCGGACGGTGCGGCTCGAACGAACGCGTCAACGCTTCACGTACGAGATTAACGGCCAACCGGTTTACATCCGCGGCACATCGTACATGCCAGATCTGTATTTATCCCGCTGCACGCATGAGACACTTGAGCGCGATCTTCAGCTCACACAAGATGCCAACCTCAACCTCGTGCGAGTCCATGTGCATCGGTCACCCGACGAGCTATACGACATCTGCGACCGGGCAGGTATGCTGATCTGGCAGGACTTTGAACTGAACTGGATACACGCGAGCACGCACGATTTTGAGGCCCGTGCGAGACGCTTACAGAATGAAATGATCGCGTCGCTGTACAACCATCCCGCGATCATCACGTGGAGCTGTCACAACGAGCCGACTATGGTCTTCACACGGCGCGAGAACTTGGAGCGTCAGCCGGACCCGACCCTTTATGCCGACGCCAAGCAGCAGGATCCAACCCGACCCGTCTTCATCTGCTCCGGTCAAATGGAGCATGACTGGCTGAGAGCCGGCGACGTTCACACGTATTACGGGGCGATCTGGACGGACACCTATACGGACGTGTACCGGCACAAGGCGCGCCTCAATACCGAGTTCGGGTTCGAGGCCCCCGCACATGCCGACACCCTACGCAGTCACCCAGATTGCTGGGAACGATTGCAGCATCTGACAGCGCAGATTGACGACCTGTGGACGTATCAGGCGGAACTCGTCCGGTTCCACGTGGAACACTATCGCAGGCTCAGGGCACAGGGATGTGCGGGATACATCCATTTCTGGCTCGCCGATCTGGTACCACAAGTGGGCTGCGGTGTACTCGACAGCGATCGTCGGCCCAAAGGGGGATATGCGGCGCTCCGTGATGCGTCACAGCCTGTGCATGTTGCGCTTGAGCACAACGGCCGTCGACCGTTCGCCGTGTGGGTGTTCAATGACACGAACACGAGTTACGAAGTGGCGCGTGTCCGTTGGCGCGTATGCACTGCGCAGGGCAGTATCGCGTACGAGGGGACCGCGCAAACGGCCGTTCCAGCTAACGCGGTGGTGCAGGTACTGGCGCCACGCTGGAACCCAAAGAAATGCGACACGGTCGAGCTTGTACTGGAGGACCCAAATGGGGGCGTCATGGCAAGCAGCAGCTATGTACGGCCATTTAAGTCAATGCGGCGGCCCGTAGGATACCCCTGGAAGTTCGATCCGTATTTGGGCTGCAAAGTGTTTGACCGATCCGGCGCGCCAAGCCTCGCCGATCAGAGTACGCACTGGTTCGTTAGCTCCGTCCCGCTGGTGATTCGCGAGCGTGTGGCGGAATGGGCGCTGCGACAGCGCGTTCCAGCGTGGGTCATGCGCGCTGTCGCGCAGATAATTGGATGAATGGCGGCTAGCCTACGGTGAAAGCGCCCCCCCCCCCCCCCCCCCCCCCCCCCCCCCCCCCCCCCCCCCCCCCCCCCCCCCCCCCCCCCCCCCCCCCCCCCCCCCCCCCCCCCCCCCCCCCCCCCCCCCCCCCCCCCCCCCCCCCCCCCCCCCCCCCCCCCCCCCCCCCCCCCCCCCCCCCCCCCCCCCCCCCCCCCCCCCCCCCCCCCCCCCCCCCCCCCCCCCCCCCCCCCCCCCCCCCCCCCCCCCCCCCCCCCCCCCCCCCCCCCCCCCCCCCCGAAGCCCCCCCCCCCCCCCCCCCCCCCCCCACCCCCCCCCCCCCCCCCCCCCCCCCCCCCCCCCCCCCCCCCCCCCCCCCCCCCCCGGAGGCCCCCCCCCCCCCGGAGCCGGCCGCCCCCCCCCCCCGAAGCCCCCCCCCCCCCCCCCCACCGTTGGAACCCCCCCCCCCCCCCCCGACAAGCTGTCACAATCACCACGCGTGACGATAACCATTAGTATCGCGCTAGTCGCTGCCGTCAGGGGCGAGCGCTGCGAGACGATCCTCGGCGCGGTGGATGCCCCCTCGAACGATCTGCCACAATTCGTAGGCGATCGGGACGAGGGATATAAACCACATCCCGTAGGCGAGACCGTGCAGAACGGGCTGGCTGTCCGTGACAAAGATGCCCGCCCACAGGAGAATACCTCCCAAATGCACCGTGATCAGGCTGAACCAGTTGCCACCAAGCCGGTCGGGCGTGTTGGCGACGAACACACGCCGGAACAGAAGCGGCAGAATCGCATAACCGAACTGGAGTACCCAACCATAGATCAATGCCTGTGGAGCATTCTGCTCAATACCAGCACCGGGGAAACCCGGAACTTCCAGAATGATCAGCGGCGCGATCATGACCGGAGCGAGAATCCAGGCGTAGGCGGTAATGAGATGCAACATCCCCGGTGTCCGCAGCTTTACGTCTCCCATCAATGGCTTGATGATGCTCGCCAGCAGCCAGAGGGTTGCGCTGAGATGAAGGATTAGCCCTGGCACAGAGAACAGGTTCGACTGGAACCACGGCCCCAGTACCAATCCCAGCGCTCCCAGTGTCATCATCCAGAAGATCGGGGTCACCGCACGCGGCCACGCCAGCGAACGCCCTGCAAAGTGGGGATACAGGTCCACCAAAAGCCCCGCAAACAGCAGCGACATGAAGCCCCAGTTATTGGCATGGATATGGACTTCGAGCGGTACGCGGATATGCAGCCATGTGCTCCATCCCTGCCACAAGCCGGTGCCAACAAGAATGCCCAACAGCAGATAGGCCAAACTCATGATGTAGAACTTGCGTCCCGAAGCGGGCGCTGCCCGGATAGTTTTAGAGCGCATCGCACCCAACTGCACGATCAACAGGGTTGCGGCAATGAAAACCAGCGTACCGCCCGTGGTAATCAGGACCATGTTGATCGGTGGGATGCCGATCAGGAGGATGAGCAGACCAAGGTTAAGCAGCAGCCAGATATCCCATCGGGTTTTGGGTCGTGGAAGTCCTGATCGCGCAGCAACCAGCAGCGGCAAAAAGCCAAATGCGATCTCGGTCAGCGCGCCCAAGGTGATGAAGTGCACCCGCATCCAGCGCAGCCCGGCGAAGAATGGCAGGACTCCAAAATTGACCAACGACGCATCCAGTGCGCCCAGCACAGCCAGCGCGACATATAGGAAAGCGACAAGAAAATAGGGATTGAACACGTGGCAACTCCTATGATGAGGATCTCATGCTCGTTGGAATAAACGGACGGATCAACGGGATTGGCGTTCCCGCGCCAGTTGTTCACGGGCAGCGGTTCCGCGGAAGGGATACCCAAGTACTGCGCCTATGACGCAGAAATCGAGTGCGCCGCCCGCGATTGGGATCAGCGCGACCACGGACATTACCGTCCCCAGCGTATCCTTAACGACCAACAGTCCAATCGTCATGAGGACGATTCCGACTATGATCCGCAGCAGGCGACCAGTATTTCCAGTCATGAATGTCACGAATGCCATGAGCGTACTCCTTCTTGTTGGGTACAGTAGGAATCGAGAAGTCGGTTAAGCGATGCGAGCGGCAAGGAAGACCAGACGGGTTTCGGCTTCAACGCCGCGCGCCGCTCCTTCTGGTGTGATGATGATGGCGCCGCTGTGGACGGAATAGCGATGATCATCAACGGTCATCCAGCCCGAACCTTCAAGGAAGTGATAGACAGCCAACGCCTCTGGATGTGGTGGGATCACCTGTCCAGCCTCAAGACTGCCAATGATGACTTTGAGCTTGTCGCTGTGCAGCAGCACCTGTGGGTGCGGGCCATCGGGCGAAAAGACTGTCTGGTCGCGCCAGTCTGCTACGAATACCGTTTGCATCAACTTCTTCTCCTTGGCTAAATACACGATCTGAAACCGGCGGTTGATTGCCTGCGTCGGGCAGATACGTTCACAATGCCCGGCATAGTTGCATGCGGATGGGGCAGTGACCACTACACAACCTGCGATTACCCCCAGGGCATGATTTGGGCACACACGGACGCATAATCCGCACCCGGTACAGCGCTCAAAATCGATGATCGGAACTGGAAGGGTTCTACTCGGTCCGTGATGTCCGTTCCTTCCCGCGCTTCGCTTCGCAGAATGTGTGCCATCGTTCACGTCAGATGGATCAGTTCGTCGTAACAGCGCGGACTAGGTTGAGTGTTGCGACATTTGCAGCCATTCAACACACCCCTGAACGGCTAGATGGTTTTCAGTGTGCGCCAGAACCCGCCACACGTCTTTGACTTTTGTCGTACTTCATGGGACAGTCAGATTACTTTCTCGCACTGCAGGCTGATTTGAGGTTTCCATGATGCTCGATGAGGGTGGGCTTGGGAAAGCAAAAGCAGCACTGGCACAGGTTACCTATTTCGCCAACCTCGATGCTGATCTTGCCGAAGTGATCAGCCGACAGATGCAGTATCGCCAGTATGCTGCCGGGCAGATTGTCTTCCTCGAAGGGGAAGAAGATGTCGCGCTTTACATCGTTGATACGGGCTGGCTTAAGGCGGTGAAGACCTCGCCCGACGGGCGCGAACAGGTGCTGCACTTCATCGGGTCAGGCGACATCTTCAATGCGATTGGTGTGTTTGTCGCAGACTCTAACCCAGCCACGGTAATTGCCCTGGAAGCCTCGTCCGTTTGGGTGATCGAGCAGAAAAATGTACTCGATCTGTTCGATCAACATCCGGAACTTGGAAGATTTGTCATTCGCGAATTAGCGGGACGCGTGCAGCAGCTCATTCAGATAGTCGAGGATCTTTCGCTGCGAAGTATTGAAGCGCGACTGGCGCGGTATCTGGTTGAACAGTCGAATCAGGCACTCCTGGCCCGCCCTCGCTGGGCGACGCAGGCAGAGCTAGCCAACCGCCTCGGCACCGTCCCGGACGTACTCAACCGCGCACTTCGCAGTCTGGTGCGCGAGAACCTGATCCGAGTTGAACGACATCAGATTCAGATTCTCGATCAGGCTGGACTGAAATCGAAAGCTGGACTGGATCGGTAAGGACTGAAAGTGCGGCAATGCGTGAACGGTCGCCCGTCTGATCGGTCAGCCAGTCGAGAAGATAGGTGATGCCCAGTGGATCGGGCACATCCTGAAGCGACTGCACCCGATTGATGAAGTGGGGGCCAAAGCGCGGCATGGACGGTATCGCTTACGCCGGCGCTCATGGTAACCACCCCGTCTTCGCTACCGGTCAAACGTGGAGTCTAGGCTGGCCGATGCGACGTACTGAGCAAGGGATGGGTAACCACCCCCGAAAAGGCTCTTGCTCACTTTGTGCTCAAGGGGAGTAGAGGATCCTTAGACTCAAGACATCAAGGTTGGCGCGACCGTACAGATGGCATCCAAGCAATCAACTTTGTCCCTCCGACAGGCCCGTGCGTAGCAACATCTCGAAGGCCGCGCCATAACAGCTGCGTTGACCTGGCGCGAGGTTCGTGCACACAAAGTGAGCAAGAGCCCAAAGACGGGGTGGTTACCCAGCCAGGAAATGACGGAGTTCACGACGAGAATCGAAACAGGTGACACCCGTGCCACCTGTTCGAGAGATGTCCTATGTCACTGTTCGAAAGTCGAGAGAATCGGTCTTCTACTTCGCAGCCTAGATCGAGCGACGGTGTCTGGCGTTTCCTCAGCACTCAGCACTTTCAACTTCTCGTTCAACTGAGCAAGGCGGCCAGCCGCCGGACCATCCACCTGCCGCTTCGGATCGGTCCGCTCCGCTAACCCGCTGGCTGCTGCGCGACCCGGATCGCCGCCTCGCGGCTGGAAACGTTCAACTTGCGAAACAGGTTGTTGACGTGCTTCTTGACGGTGCTGACCTCGATCGTCAGCACATCCGCGATCTGCGCGTTGCTCAGGCCCTCCGCCATCAGGCGCAAGATGTCGGCCTCTCGATCGGTCAACGCGTGATAGGCCGGAGTCGGCGTCTTCTGCAGCGATTCGCGCACGACCCGCGCATGCTCGGCGAGCACGATGGCATGCGCACCGCGCGCCAGCGTTTCAACCGCTTCGAGCAGGGCGACGCCATCAGCGACCTGATGCGCCTGCCGGCAGAAGTCCGCCAGCGGCGCGAGCAGCGGGTCAAGCGCCGCCAGTTCGCGCCCCCAGACGAGCCACTTGACCGCCGCACGAACGTCTTCGAACGCGTCCGCGACGGTCGCTACGGCGGTCGGGTCGCCTGCGCTCAACGCCGGGCCGTGATCGCGCAGCAGACGCGCATAGGCCCGCGCATGGGCGGTGTAGGTGGGAAACGACATGGTGGCCTCGTCGAGTTTCTCGGCGCCAAACTGTCGCAGCAGCGGATGAATCTGATAGCGGCCGTCCGGTAGACGCAGCAGCAGCGCGCAGTCAACCAGCTCGGCCAGCGACGTCAGCGACGCGCCGGTAACGTCGGCGGCGAGCGTATCGCGGAAGGCGCCGCGAAACACCGAAACGCCGCACAGCGTCCGCTGCGCATCCTGTGACAGCAGCGACCAAGAGTACTCGAACACGGCGCGCAGGCTGCGTTGGCGCTCCGGCCGGTCCGGCTGCGCCGTGGCGAGGAACCCCGCGTCGGCGCGCAGGCGCCCGAGAATCTCGCCCGGGCTGAGCAGACGCGCCCACGTGGCCGCCAGTTCGATCGCCAGCGGCATGCCGTCAAGCGCCTCGCACAACGCGCGTACGTCGTCGCTGTGCCTCGCGCCGTTGAACTTTGCGTTAACGCGCGCCGCATGCCGGACGAACAACGCGGCCGCGCCGTCCTGCGGGTCGGTGACATCCATGCCGCCTACCGGATATACCCACTCCTCCATCAGGTTGAGCGGTGCCCGCGATGTGACGAGCAGCGTCGCGTTCGGCGCGTTGGCCAGCAGTGAACCGATGAGCGGAGCGGCGCCGGCAATATGTTCGAAGTTGTCCAGCACGATCAGCCGGTCCTGATCGGCCTGCCGGTAGATCTCGCCCGTAAGATCGTGGACAGCATCTCCGATCCCTAGCGCGTAGGCGAGGGCGGCCGGCAAGTCGTCGGCGCTGATCAGGCTGGCAAGCGGGACGAACACCACGCCACCGTCGAACGCATCCACCAGATCGTGCGCGGCGCGCAGCGCGAGCTGCGTTTTGCCTGCCCCGCCCAACCCTGTCAACGTGAGCAGCCGACACGAAGGATCGGTCAGCCGCTCGCGGATTTCGCTCAGTTCGCGTGTACGCCCCATGAAGAACGGTGTCGGCGCTTGAAGGCGCGTCATGCCGGAAAGCCCTCGTCAAATGCAGCCCTGATGGCGTCCAGTATATCGCCGTTCGGGGGCGCGACGTTGCGCCGCTGCGCAGGATCGTCGTGCGCCAACAGCGCGTCGATCGATCTGCGAACCATCGCGAGGTAGTACCCGCCGACCTTGGCGCCGTTCTCCAGAGCGTCGAGCCACGCCCGCGCAAAGCCGGTCTGTCCAAGCGATGCGGCGAGCAGCGCGCCAGCGTACACAATGACGTCGGACGCTTCACGGTCTCCGATCGACCGGGCGTCGTCAAGCATCGCCATGAGCTGAACGCGCGCTGCGTCAAAGTCGCCCATCGCGCATAGAGCGTGGCTCATCTCGACTCGCGTGTGGATCACTTCGACCGGCGAGCCCATCGCATCGAACGCGTCGATCGCGCGCAGGTACAGCGGACACGCCTGCGCGTAATCGCCGCGCAGTTCCGACAGAATGGCCCGCGTGCGCAGCCCGTAGGCGCTGAGGAACCGCTCACCGATTCGCTCGATCAAGCCGTCGAACATGTCGATCGTGCGCTCGGCCTCGTCGAACTCGCCGATGTAGCACAGTCCCAACGTCAAGTTGACGAGCGCACTGGCTTCTGCGAGGCCATTTCCTTCCTGAACCGCAAGCTCGCGGGCGGCCCGGGCGGCTTGAATGCCCGCCTCCGAGCGACCGTTCATGAGGTACAGATACGACAGGTTCCCGCGCGTGAGCAGCAGTCCTTCGTTGTTGTCCGCAGCGAGGCAGAGTTGTTCCGCCTCTCGATAGAACGGCTCGGCCCGGGCAAAGTCGAGGCTTGCGACGTAGTAGCCTCCCATGAAGTTCAGTGCCCTCGCGCGGCTGAGCACGTCCGCGTCGTCGGCTTCCAACACCCGCTCAAAGAGCGCAAAGGCCGCATTGATATCGCCCGTACGCCATTCGATGTACGCGAGGCCGAGCGGCCCCCGCACCAGACCGCGCGTGATACCGTGCTCGGCGGCTACGGCCATCCCGCGCTCGTACGCGCGGCGCGCGTCGGCAAACTCGCCCAGTTCGACATGCCGTTCGCCAAGCGCAAGATACAGCGGCACGCTGTATGCGGCGTCCCGTGAATCGTCCATGCGCGCCAGCACCGAACGGAGCATATGCTGGGCGGCCTTGTGGGCGCTGGTGCGGCGGTGGTAGATGTCCGACCGCTGCGCCGCCGAGGATGCGCGTTCCGGGTCGCTGGCCTCCGCCCAGTGCCGTGCCGTTACGCCCGCATACGCCGGGTCTTCGCCGTACACCGCCTCCAGCGCAGCGGCAACCCGGCGATTCTGTGCGGCCAGTTCGCGATCGTCGATCTCGGCCAGCAGCGCTTCGCGGATTTTGTCGTGCGCGAAACGCCAGCCGGTCTCGACCACGTCAAAGAGCGCGGCGTCGGCGCAGGCGGCAAGCCAGTGCTCGAGGCGGACGTCGTCCCCGGCCAGAACGTCGAGGACGCGCAGATCGAGCGACCGCCCTGCGACCGCCGCGGTGTTGAGCAGCGGCCGCGCCCACACCGGCGCGCGGTTGAGCCGCCGGCGCATGATGTGGCGCATGCCGCCGGTCATGATCGGCGCGGCCGGCGCCCCGCGGATCTGATCGAGGCTGCCGGCGTCCTCCGCCAGCGCGCGCATCACTTCCACCACGAAGAACGCGTTGCCTTCGGTCTGCCGCGCGATGTCGTCAAGCAGATCGCCGGAGACGCCGTCCGGCCCGAGAATCGCGCGCGACAGGTCGGCCAAGGCCGGAGCAGGCAGACGCCCGAGTACGATGGCCTCCGCCCCCGGCAGGCTGTCGACCAGCCCGGCCATCTCGTCGCTGCGGTAGGTCGCAACCACGAGGACGGGGCGTTCGGCAAGGAGCGGAGTCAGGTCGCGCAGGACGTCGACGCTGTCGGCGGCCCACTGCAAGTCTTCAAGGACGATGAGGGTCGGCTCTTGCAGGCTAACGAGCAGGGTCGTTAACGCGCCCGGAAAGCGCTTGGCCGCGTCCACCGGCTCATTAGCGGTGTGGGCGTGCGCCGTAAGCGCGCCAACCTGTGGCACAACGGCCCGCAAGATGGCCGCCATCTCCGGCGGCACGTGCGCATCGAGCAGCAGCGGCGGCAGCACGTCACGCCAGATCTGGTAGGTCAGGCCGCCGTCCATCACGGCTTGGCCGCGTGTCACGCGCAGCCCGTCGCACAATGCCGCGGTGCGCATCTCGTCGACGAGGCGCGACTTGCCTACCCCACTCTCTCCGCCGACGAGCAGTACGCCGCCACAGCCTTGACGGACGGAGTCCAGCCGCCGCTGGAGCGCCGTCATTTCAGGCTGTCGGCCGACAAAGCGCGCCGCCTGCAAGAAGCTCTCACGCAGATCGGCCGTCTCGGCCGGCGCCGGCATCCCGTGCGCCTCGGCCAATGCCAGCACCGCCTCCCGCGCGCTGCCGTAGCGTGCCTCCGGCGTCTTGGCCAGCAGGCGGGCGAGGAACGGAGCCCAGCGGCCCGGAATGTGCGCGAAGTCGGGTTCCTCGTACAAGATGCGCGGGACAAGCGCGAACGCGTCGCTGCCTTCGAACGGGTGACGGCCAGCCAACAGCTGGTAGGCGAGCACGCCCACGCTGTAGAGGTCGGACGCCGGGCTGACGCTGCCGCCGGACACCAGCTCCGGGGCGAGGTAGCGCATCGTAAACGTCCCCTGCCCCGTCGTCTGCGACTCGGACGCGATGCCGAAGTCGATCAGCCGCACCTGTCCGTCCACTTCAACCATGACGTTCGACGGTTTGAGATCGCAGTGGATAACGCCGCGGCGGTGCAGGTAGATCAGCGCCTGCAGAATCTGGCGGACTGCGGATTCGACCGGGATGCCGGCGTGTCGCAGCGCCGCGGCGGTCAGCGGCGTGCTGTCGCGCAGCAGGGGCATCACCAGAAACGGATTTCCCTCGTCGAACCCGTAATCGAGGACGCTGATGATGTGGGGATGGCGCAGCGTGCTCAGGGTCTGAAACTCGCGGGCCAGCGCCAAGCGGGGCGCGTCCCCGGTGATCTCGCGCCGAACCTGCTTGACGGCGACTTCACTCTGGTTCAGCCGGTCGACCGCCTTCCAGACCGCGCCCATGCCCCCGGCTCCGAGCAGTTCCATCCCCCGGTAGCGGCCTTTTCCCCACTGCGGCGTCGGACTCACCGATCGACTTCCGGTCTGCTCACTCCTGACAAGGTGTTTCCATTGTAGCGGATTGCCGGGGCCGAAGAATTGAAGTGTGTCTCGAGTACATACACACAGGCCGGAGTACGACGCACTCCGGCCTGTGTGGCGATCAAGGGTGTGGCGGTTCGGGGCTAGCTGCCGTTCCCCCGGAACCCGGCGGGCGACTGCGGCACTGGCAGCGCCTCCAGCGACCGCGGCGATCCTGCCGGTTGGTCGAGGTACAGCGATACGACGTCAACCGTGAGCTTGCCGGACGTGCTCTTGTGCTTAATGAAGACGTTGTACTTCTTCACCGCCCCGCTGGTCAAGAGGTCGAAGGTCACGAAGTCGGCGAACCCGGCATTGGCTGCCACAAGGTTGGCCTGTATCTTCTGGGTCGCGGTACCGTCGCTGTATTTCACCTTGACGCCAGCCGTGGCGTCCACAACAGACCCGGACTTGTACAGCATCCAGAACACCAATGGACTGCCTGTCGCCTCGCTGCCGGCCGGCGCGATGGCCTGCTTCAACTGGCTGTTCTCCGACGTGCCGCCCTTGAAGACGAAGGCGCAGTTGCGCTCGGCGCTGTAGAACTTATTCTTCGCCGGCTTGTTGCACTTGACCTTGTCGTCCGCGCGTGACGCCGGACCGCTGACAATGGACCAGTCCGTGCCGTTGACCGGGGTTTCGAAACCGCCGTTTTGAAGCAGGTAGGTGATCGTCGCCGAATTCGCGTTGGGGTCGTCGTTCGCGATGTCCATATTGCCGGTGCCATCGACGATCGTGACGGCCGGGTCGCTCACGCCGGTCACGACGATCTGCACGCTCTCGTCCGGCTCAACCACCTCGTCGCACAGGATGATCACTGGCACCTCGACGAACGGCTGCGCCGGCGTGAGCGTGACGCTGCCCGACGCGTCTACGTAGTCCTCGCCGGCGGTTGCGGACGTCGACGACAACTCCCAGTCCACCGTGACACTGCCTGAGGCGAGGTTGAACACCGAAATGATCGGTTTGGTGACGTAGAAGGGCATGGGGCTGCATTCATAGCCGCCGGCATCGGTGACCGATACGATCGGCGACGGCAGCGGATCGTCGTCGTCCATGATCGTGCCGATGCCTACACCGTCGCTGATCGTTCCGCCGTTCATGCTGACCAGCTCGACCGCAAACGTCTCGTTCGGTTCGTCGGTCGCGTCGCACAGGACGATGACGGTGATCGGCTGATACAGCTGGCCGATGGCGAACGTCACGGTGCCGCTCTTGGCCAGATAGTCCGAACCGGCTGTCGCTGTCAAGTCGGACGTTTCATAGTCGAAGCTGACCGGCCCCGTCGCGGCTTGGTCGAGATTGACCGGGAAGGTGATTGACGTGGACCCGGCGCCGGAGCATTCGGTGGTGATCGAGTCGCCCACGGTCGCGGCTGGCACGACCGGCGCGCTGTCGTCGTCCTCAAGCGTGACGGTGGCCGAGGAGTCCGCGATCGTACTGAACGTCGACGCAGTCAGGTTGACGGCAAACGTCTCGTCCGGCTCGACCGTGTTGTCGCACACGATGTCGATGCCGATCGTCTTGGACGTCTCAAGGATGCCGAAGGTCACGGTGCCGGTTTTTGCCACGTAGTCCGACCCGGCCAGCGCCGTGATGTCCGCCGTCTCGAAGTCCACGTCCACGTCCATCGTCAGGCCGAACGATAGGTTGACGGTCACGTTGGCGGTAAAGGTGCCCCCGCCGCTGCACTCGGACGCTGTCAGGTCGGAGATGGAGACTGCCGGGCCGGTGTCCGTATCGAGGAGCGTGCCCACACCCGTGCCGTCCGCAACGGTCAGGCTATTCGGCGACGTGAGGCTGACGTTGAACGTTTCGTTCGCTTCGGGGATGTCGTCACAATAGGTGTAGACGACAAACGGCCGAGTCGTTTCTCCGGTACTGAACCATACCGTCGTCTGGTGATATTCGTAGTCGTCGATCGCGAGGGCCGTACCCGGTATCGTGGTAGCAATGACACTCGCGGGCCCCGGCGCGGGCTCGGACAGCGAAAGCGTGAAGGTCATCGTCGTATTGCCAGTCGGGCCGTCGCATTCGGTGATGCTCTGGTCGCTTACGCTGACGGCCGGCACGCTGGCAGAGTCGTCGTTCAGGATCGTCACCGGGTAGTCGAGATAGGCGGCGTCGCCGGGCAGATAGAAGTTCGCCTCGTCCGCGGCCGGCGAGATACGGATCGCGAACGTCTCGTCGGACTCGACCGTTGTGTCGCCGAACACGGTCAGGTCAAAGCTCATCGAGCCGGTGCTGGCGGGGATCGTCAGCGGCGAGAATGTCGACAGCGCCTGATAGTCGGACCCGGCGACCGCCGTGCTGTCGACTGTGCTCACCATGAACGCGCCGTCCAGCTCCGTCGGGGACGCGAACGCCACCGTCACCGTGAACGTCGTATTGCCGCTGTCGCCCTCAGTCTGCGTCGGGGTCGTGACGGTAATCGACGGCTTCGGGTCGTCGTTGATAATCTCGCCAAAGCCGCCGCCGTCGGCGATCGTCGCATTCACCGGGTCGGACAAGCTGACCGAGAAGGATTCGCTGCCCTCGAAGAGGTCGTCGCAGCGCATCTCGACCATGAACACGCCCTGCGAATTGCCCGGCGGGATGTTCAACGTGCCGCTGCTGTAGTCGTAGTCCACGTTCTCGACCGCCGTATCGGGGAACGTCTCCCAGTCGACCGAGACGGTGTTGCTGGCAATGCTGGACAGCGTGACCACAAACGGCAGATCGCGGCTGTAGCCGTCCGTGCACTCGTACCCGGCCGGGTCGTTGATGGTCAACGACGGCACGATTTCGTCGTCGTCGATGATGTAGAACGAGACCTCACGACCGTTGAGGAAGTTCTCGGTGTAGTTCGGGTCGGTGCTGGTGTAGTTGTTGCTGATCGTGCAGGCGTGGAAGCCTTCGGCTGCCGTATCCTGTACGACGGTCGCAAGCACAGCCTGCTCGCTGGCGTAGTTGGTCGGCGTGAAGGTGAGCGTGTCGCTGAAATTGTCGCACTGGCCGACGGTGCTTCCGCCAAACGGCTGGGACGGCGTGAGCGTCACGTTGGCGGTTGGCCGGCGCGTCAGGCGCACAGTGTAGAAGATCGAGTCGCCTTCCTCCAGCGGCTGGCTGACGGTGCTGGTGTTGATGCCGAGGCCGTACTCGTCAATGATCAGTGCGTAGCCGGTGAAGCCCGCGCCGTTCCCAATCCCACCGACGTTCATCGTGTAATTGTCGATCGCAAGGTCAAAGCCGAACGTATTGCCGGCAGTACTCGAATACGGAAGTTGGGCGGCGGCGAAAAACGGCTGACCGCTGCCGGTCCCGGTGCGTTCCAGCACCGTCACCTTGTCGAGCCCCGGCGACGCGACGACGGCGCGCAGCGTATCCTGCCGGTCGATGGCGACGACGGCGCCGAATGCACTGCCGAACGATCCGCTCAGGTCGCCCAACGTGTTGATCAGCTGGAAGCCGTTCGCGGTCGTCTCGGCAAACATGAACGCCTTGCCGAGCCCGAAAGTCGTCGGCATGCCCACGAAGAACAGATCTTCGAACACGCCGTCGTAGACATCAACACTGAGCCCGAAGACGTTGCTGGCGGCGACTTCGGGGGCTTCGATGGCCTGATCGAAGGCGAACGTTCCGCCCCCGCCCTTGCGATAGATCCACGCCCGTCCCGTATCGCTCGGGGCCGTGTCCGATTCACGCCAATTCGGCTGGCCCACCAGCAGGATATCGCCGTCAAGCGCCAGTCCGAAGCCGAAGCTGGTGCCCGACAAGGCCACCCCTTCGGGCTGAGTGAACGTCTGCACTTCGGACCACGTAGTGCCGCCAAACGAGTAAATCTTCACCATACCACGGTAGTCGTCGTAGGCCGGATCGCTGGCGACCGCATAGTTGCCGTCGAGTGCGACGTCCGCGCCGAATTCTCCGTCAAGCACGGTGAAGAAGCTACGGAAGATCCACGTGCCGCCAACGTATTCGTAGAAGAAGATGGCCCCTTGCTCCGGGCTGTTGATGACCCTGCGCGGCGCACCGACGACGAGCTTTGTCCCGTCAATGGCGACGCTCACGCCGAACTGCTGGTTATCGATGTCGCCGGTGAACCCGGTTGGCGTCGGCGACGCGAGCGTCAGCGTCTGCTCCAACGTCCACACCGGCCCGGGCGTAAACGTGCGCCGGTAGATGTAGACAGCGCCGGAGAACGGCTCGTTATTCACATACGTTAGCGGTGCGCCGACGACCGCCACGTCACCGTCGATATCGACGCTGTAGCCGACGAACGCGCCAAGATCGAGGTTGGGCACGAGTTCCTGTGTGAACACGAAGTCGCTGGCGATCGGGTTGCGTGGTCCAGCGAGGGGGACCGGAAGCGGATCGCCGCCCTGAGCGGGCGGACCGTGCGAGGCGCCGTTCATCGTGGACAGCGCCGTCAAGAGGAGGACCAGAATTAGGAATCGACGCAGCATGTTCGCTCTCCGAACTGAGAATGGCTTCAGTCCGCATGGTAGGGCCGGTCGAACCGCCATGTCGATTCACCCGCGGGTGTAGATTCGGGTGTAGATTGCGCTCTACACCGGCCCAACGATACAGGTCGGCCCATCCTCGACGTCCATATGACGGATGTCACGTCCTGCGTATGACAATCGGCGCTTAGGCACGCGAACCGGTCGGCGTACGCTCAAGGTAGGGCGCATAGGCACCCGCACCGGGGAAGTGGGACCCGCCGCGGTCGGGTCAACGAGATATGGATGTCGCACACGGGTGGTGCCTCGATCGACGCGGGCAGCACCCGTGTGTCGAATCCAAAGGAGCCCCCCATGCGCAACCCATCATCTCGGTGGACGATTGGCGCCCTGACCGTGACGGCACTCGTCTTCTTAACACTCCATACCGCGGGCCAGGCACCACGCTTGCGCGAACCGTTCGATATCCCCGATCCGCCGGGGTGGGTACTGCACGACGGCGCGATGGTCGAAGGCGGCATCCTGTACGTTCCCTCCGACGCGTTCGCGGCGTGGCAGATCGACCTCGCGGACGGTGCGCTTGCCATCCGCCTGCGCCTGCTTGGCGACGGTGAGCTGGTGGTCGGGTACGCGGTGAGCGAGGCAGGCCGCTACACGCTGGCCTTGCACCGCGAATTCCTGACCCTGCAGCGCGAGGCGGACGGCGTGGTGCGGGAGCTTGCCGGTGGCCCGCCGGGGATCATGACTAAGCAATGGACAGAGCTCGTCATCCATGTGCAAGGCGGCACGCATGCGGTCGCCATCGACGGCCAGTCTCGCCTGACCGCGCTCGACCCAACACCACTGCCCGCAGGCGGAGTAACTTTGCAAGCGCGCGGGGGCGCGGCTGGCGAGTTCGATGACGTGCTGCAGCAGACCGTGGATGCGGGCGCTCCGGGCATCCCGACGCCCCCACAGACGCCGGCCGACGCGCCGGCCTACGAGTCCACGACATGGGTTCGGCTGGGCGGCCCCCCGGGCGGGCTGGGCTATGACATCCGCATGCGCCCCGATCGGCCGGACGAGATGTACGTCACGGACGCGCGCGCCGGGATCTTCAAGAGTACCGACGGCGGGATGACCTGGTACGCCACCAACAGCAGCACTATGGCGTTCGGCCCGGAGGAGATGATCCCGATCTTCTGCGCGACGATCGATCCACACGACTACAACGTCGTGTGGGTCGGGACGCAGGTGAGCGGCCATCTCTACCGTACGCCTGACGGCGGCGAACACTGGGAAGCGCGCGATACCGGGATCCCGCATGACGGACGCTCTTTGCGCGGAATCACCATCGACCCCAATGACCCGCATGTCGTCTACGTCGGCCTCGAAGTCGACGTCGGCGTATGGCAGCGCGAACACCCGGAAGCCAGTGCAGAAGTAGCAGGCGGCGAGGTCTACAAGTCGACCGACACCGGCCTCACGTGGACGCGCATCTGGCAGGGGCCCAACGTGGCACGGTACGTCTGGATCGACCCGCGCAACTCGAACCGGGTGTACGTATCGACCGGCATTTTCGACCGCATCCCGGCCAACTCGGACTTCGCGGCGGGGGATCGCGGCGGGGTCGGTGTGCTGCGCAGCGATGACGGCGGGCAGACGTGGACGGCGCTCGACGAACGCAATGGGCTTGGCGGGCGAGTCATCCCCAGCCTGTACATGCACCCGACCGATCCGGACACGCTCATCGCGGCCGTGTACGGGGCGAATGAAGGGAGTGGTGTCTTCGCGACATACGACGGCGGAGACACGTGGCAGCAAATGTTGGTCTATACGACCGGCATGCACAATGTGGAGATCGCTGAGAGCAACCCGGACATCTGGTATGCCGCGACCGAGGATAGGGCGTTTCGCAGCGACGATGCCGGCCGGACATGGCAGCAATACGTCCTCGCCACCCCGGATCACGGTGCCGGTATGCCGATCGACTTGCAAGTGGACCCGCGCGATCCGTATCGGGTGTTCGTCAACAACTACGGGGGCTCGAACTTCGTGAGCACCGACGGCGGCGCAACGTGGGTTGATGCCAGCAGCGGTTACACCGGGGCGTCGATCGGCGTGTTCGTGCTGCCAGACGATGCCGTGTTGGCGGAGGCCAATACCGGGGTCTTCCGCAGCACCGACGGCGGGGAAACGTGGCTCGGCCTGACGGTCACAGAGACCCCGCCGCCGCCACGCGAACCGGCGCAGCATCTCGTGTTGGGAGCAGCCGGTGACGTGCTGCACAGCACCGACGGGGGTGTGACCTGGAGTCGCATCCGCTTCATCAATCTGCTGGCCGAGGTCGAGGCGGGCCGGATCGGCAACGACGTATTGGCGTCGCGCATCGCCGTCGCCCCATCCGACCCTCAGACGATGTACCTGACCTTCCACGATGGCCTGTGTGCCACCGCTTCCGACGAGGCCTGTCTGATCGCGATGCCCGGATTCTTCCGTTCGACAGACGGCGGATACACGTGGGAAAAGCGGGTCGGGGGCCCATTCGAGCGCGTTTCGACTCGGCGTATCGTAGTGCATCCGCACGATGCGCGGCGGTTGTTCGCCGCGACGGGCGAGGGTCTGTATCGAAGCGACGACGGCGGGGACAGCTGGCAGCTTGTCTCAGCCCTGTCGGACGCCGCGGCGCAGATCACGATCTGGGATACCGACAGCTACCTGTCGCGCTCGGACGCGGTGATCGCAACCGAGGTCGCCTTCGACCCGGCGAACCCCGATATTCTGTATGCTGCTATCCTGCAGAAAGGCGTGTTTCGCAGCGACGACGGCGGCGCGACGTGGCGCACTGCGGCCTACGGCATGGACCCCAACGAGCCGATCATGGCGCTCGTCGCCGATCCAGATCGACCGGGCGTGCTGTATGCGGCCTCCAAATGGTCGGGCGTGTTCGTGTCGATGGACCATGCGCAGACGTGGCAGCTGATCGACGACGGGTTTGACAACACGCCGATTAGTCTGGCGCTCTCGACCGACGGCTCAACCTTGTATGCCGGATCGTTTAGCGGCGGCACGTGGCGGCTTGGCCCGGGCGTACCAGCCCGCTAGCCGGTTGATTCTGCGCGGCGCGCTGTCCGGCCTGTCGTCATCGCGGCGGCTCCGCGGGGACAACCCGCCTGCCGTAGACCGCGGTGGAGCCTTGGAGAACCCGATGTCCAATCTGCTGCCTCTGCTGATTCGCGTGATGTGCGCTGTGGCGCTCGCCGCGCTGCTGGTGGGTCCCGCCTACACGCAGTCCAGCGCTCCCATCACCGGCATAGTGGTGGACAGCCGCGGGCCGGTTGCCGGCGCAACGGTGCGTGTGCAAACCACGTCGAACGCCGCGACCACGGACGCGTCCGGCCGCTTTGTGCTGTCCGTAGACGGCACAGACCCGTACACGCTCACCGCATGGGCAGAAGGGTACTTCTGTGCTGGCCCGGTCGAGGCGTTCGCCGGAGACCACGATGTCGAGCTCCGGCTGATCGCTCACAACACGACGGACAACCCAGACTACGAATGGCTGCCGTCGCTCAACGCCCCGGGCGCCGGTGAACACCAAGGCTGCGCCGCATGCCACAGCGCGGTGGGGACCGCCTTCGCCGTACACGCTGCCGGCGGATGAGTGGGTGCTGGATGCGCATTCGCAGAGCGCCATCAATCCGCGATTCCTCACCATGTACGCCGGCGCTGACGTTGACGGAAACCAGAGCCCGATCACGCGCTACGTCTCCGCCAAGGACTACGGCACACGTCCGCTCGGCCCCGACCCCAACCTGCCCTACTACGGCCCGGGCTACAAGCTCGATTTCCCAGGCACGGCAGGCAACTGCGCAGCGTGCCACACCCCAATGGCGGCGGCTAACGCGCCTTACGGCGTCGATCCGCGGCAGGTCGCGGGTGTCGATGCGGAAGGAATCGGGTGCGACTTCTGTCACAAGGTCTGGTCGGTGTCGCTCGACGCGCGCACCGGCCTGCCCTATGCGAACATGCCGGGCGTGCTGTCCTACGCGTTCCGCCGGCCGGACGAAGGCCACCAGTTCTTCGCCGGGCCGTTCGACGATGTCGCCCCCGGTGAGGACACGTACTCGGCCGTGCAGACGGAGAGCGCCTTCTGCGCGCCGTGTCACTACGGCGTGTTCTGGGATACGGTGGTCTACGATTCGTTCGGCGAGTGGCTCGCCAGCCCGTACAGCGACCCGATCACCGGACAGACGTGTCAGGACTGCCACATGCCACGGCTGGGCGTGCCGACGTTCGCGCTGCCGGAACAAGGCGGGCTGGTCCGCGACTCGCAGACAATATACAGCCATCGCATGCCCGGCGCGCCGGATACGGCGCTGCTGGAAGCCACGTTGGAGCTTGCGGTTGTCGCCCGGCGCGACGGCGAGCAGTTGTACGTGCACGTGGACGTCGCCAATGCCGGAGCGGGCCACCATGTCCCGACCGATTCGCCGCTGCGCCAGGTGCTGCTGACCGTTTCAGTCGCAGACCCCGACATGATGCCCGTCGATCTCCTCTCGGGGCCGGTACTCCCGTCGTGGTCGGGCGATCTGGCTGGACATCCCGGCCTGTACTTCGCCAAGATCCTGCAGGAACGCTGGACAGAACTCTATCCGAGCGGCGCGTACTGGATGCCGACGCGCATCCGTGAGGACACACGCCTTCCCGCGCTGGGCAGCACCACGGCGGATTTTGTCTTCGGGACGACGGGCGACGGGCCCGTACACGTCGAGGTTCGGGCTGTGCTGCGGCGCGCGTTCTACGACCTTATGCAGCAGAAGGGATGGACTCAGCCCGACATTGAAATGGAGCGCGTGATGCTTCGGGTGCCGTAGGCAGCTTCGCGCCGGTGACCGCTGTGTATCACTCCGGCTGATCGGCCTCGGATCTGACCTTCTTCGCGACCTTTTGCGCCACCAGCGCGAATCCCGCCGCTGGATTGGCGATCGTCGCAACGACCACCTCGAAGACGTCCGAGAGAGTCGCCCGGATCGCTTGCAGGCGCTTCGCCAGCACGGCTTCCTCGGCGTTCTCGCCTTTGGCTGTTTCGGCCTTCAGCCCTTCCACCGACACCGATGCCAGTTTCCGCTCATAGTCGTCGGACAGCGCCGCCACACGCTCGTCAAGCAAGGCAAACAGGGCGTCCGCACTCTGCAAGGACTCGGAGGCCGACGCGTCCTGACGGATATCGACCCGGGCACGCGCGCGGTTGTGCTCCCCCTGCTGGGCGACGCCTATCACATTTCCGCTCCCCGAGATGTTGAGGTGATGCGAATCCTTTTGGTTCTTGTTTTCGTCGGTCATAGTCCCCTCCGATCTGAAGCTGACTCGGCGCTTTCCAGTCGATTCCGGGCAGCGCGGTGCCGTGCGAAGTCCATTACTTCGACACGACGTCTTGCGGCTCGTCGATGCTCTCCAGCACATGCATATCCACGGATTCGGGATCCGCAGGCCGCGGTGGCGCAGCGCGTGGTACCGGCGCACCTGCCGGCAGACTGACGCTACCGGTCGTCGTATTGGCGGTCCCCTGCGCGATGGCGCCGATAATGTTGCCCGAACCGAGGATGTTGCTGACGTAGTTGGACTGAACGAAGTTGATCGGGTTATTGCGATAGGCGCTCACATCGATACCGAGATCCTCGAGCGCGTCGAGCAGTGCGGCGAAGAACTGGTTCTGGTAGATGTCAAGCCACGCGTTGATGTCAAACTGGTCGTACGTGAAGTCGATCATCGCGGCAATCCGCGCGCGAACGCTGTGCGCGCCGCGTGCCCAACGGATCCACCAATCAAATATCGTGAGCGGCGCGCTCAGCACGAACACGACCGCATCACCTAGACGAACCTTCCCGCGCAGCATGATCCACCACACAAGATGCTGGCTCATGTAGTGACGGGAGACGTGGAAAATCGTCGAGATCGTCGTTTCAAGCGTCGTGGTGTACTGCGCCACGAGAAACTGCTTGTCGTATTTCGCTGCGGGATCGACATCGCTGATTGTGACCCGATCGGAGCCGAGCTGGAATCGATCTTTCAACAGCCGGGCGATCAGGTCAAGAACCTTGCTCTCGTCCATGTCATTTCGGCTGTCGAGCCCGTCGGTGCTGAAGACAAGTTGGGCGCCTTTGCCCTCCAGCTGAATGCCATAGGCGTGAAAGGGCCCGTTCCGGGTAAAACGATACAGGCTGCGTTCGCGCGTCTCACGGCGCAGGGCGAACAGCGCATAACCCGAGCAAAACACCAGCCAGATCAGCGTGACGGAGCTGCCGAATAGACTGAGCAGCACGAAGACAATGTATACGCCGAGTGCCGCGGTCCCCACCCCGCCCGAGATGGCGATGCGAAGCCAACTCGACCGCGTCACACTCTGAATCATGCTCAACAGCGCTGCGATGATCAGGGCCAAAAGGGCACCGCCCAAGAGAATCGAAAGTATGTAATCCAGTCCAAAGCCTTCCATAAGTCTCACCTGCCTGATTGCGCGATGACCCGACGCGTGAGGTCGCGCCAAGATGTACCGCATCCGTCCTATACACGATTCCTGCCCGGATTGGCTCCGTGCTGCGCACAGCCGACTATGTGGAGATGCCGGTCGACGACTGGGAAGCACAGGCACAACGTAACACAGGGGCATCTGCACGCGGCAAGGCACAGACTCGCCGGCGGAACGTACGCGCTGGTTGGCCTGTCAACGAGGTTTTGCGAGGGAGACTACCAGCAGGAGATGAGCTTGGGGTGCACGGCGCGCTGTCCGTCATCGGGGGTCTGACCTCGCGGGTGTTTGATCTCATTGTATACCCGTTTTCTGACGCGCCGCCTTCCCGATGATGTGTGGCAGGGCCGCGGAATCAAAAGTCCGGCGTTCAGTGCCTCGGGTAGGGGGTCAATCCGCCGCGTCCCCCTTAACACGCTGCCCACCACCACGACATCGAGTGCTCCAACCGGACCTAACGCAAAGAAGTGCTGGTTATGCATTTGTTTCGCTCGCTCAAGGAGGTGCGCCAATGGATTGACGGATGGATCGCCCTTTACATTCATGACCGGCCACACGACGCACTCGGTGGGCTACCCCCTGCTGAGTACGCCGCATTGGCCACGTTAGGCACCACTTCTGACTTGTAGCAACGTTCGCGTATCTGAAGGAATTGTCAGATAAGGCGAAGCGCGGGCAGCGAGTGCCCCCTCAGAAATGCGAACATCCAGCACCTCTGAGGATGCTGGATGTTCGGACTGGCTCCAATCTGTCTCCACACTGTCTCCACAGCCTGGATTCGAACCAGGAACCCATCGGTTAACAGCCGATTGCTCTGCCGTTGAGCTACTGTGGAATAGCACTCGGTAGAGTATCAAAGCCCCGGGAGGCTGTCAAGATAAAACCACCGTCGCTGGGGGCCGTCCCCGCACGCCTTACTCAGCGACGAGGATTTCCTCGAGAAACGTCATCGGGTTGGTCACCGCGCGCCGCACCGGGCAGCGCCGCATGATCTCTTGTATGCGCGTGCGCTGATCTTCGGTCAAATCGCCGATCAGCTCGATCTTCTCGACGACCTCGTGTGCAAACTGCGACTCTTCGGTCGGCTTGCGCTCCATCTCCAGCGAAATGGCGACGTCCTCCAGCGGCCATCCCTTGCGTGCCGCGTACATCTTCGCCGTGATCGCCGCGCATGCACCCAGCGCGCCCAGCAGCAATTCCTCGGGCGTCGCGCCCTTGTCGGTGCCACCCTCGTCCACCGATGAATCGGCGTACCACGTATGTTCTCCTGCCGTAATCGTCGTAAGGTGCCCGCCGTGGGTGCGGACCTTGGTGCTGTACATGAATATCTCCTTTAGAGCGCTAACGCCCCGCTTGTGAAACATATCTCAAGTCTATAGACAAAGGCGGACGGCCGCCCCTTACATCTCAGTCCAATTCCCTCACCGACTTCGCATTATCCCTCGCTGACGACTACAATCGTCCACTCACGCACCATACACGGGGAGCGCCCATGTTCAATACGGCAATCCTTGAACTGCTGATCGGTCTGGTCTTCATCTACAGCCTGACGGCCATTCTCGTCACGCAGATCAACACCCTACTCACCAACGCCCGCAACCTGCGCGCTCAGAACCTCAAAGAGGGCCTGATCGAGATGGTGGGCGACCGCACGCTGCAAGCGGAGATCCTGTCCATCCCCTGATCAAACTGGTCGACTCGTCCAAGCTGGCGATGATGTCGCTGGAGTGCCGACGTCGACACCACCGACCAACCCTCGACGCGCCGCTGACCCGCGTCGCCGACATCGCGCCGGAGACGTTTGTCGAGGCGCTGTGAGCATCCTCACCGTGCGCGCCTTCGGCCCGGTCGAGCAAGCGGCCCGCGCGCTGCCGCATTCCGAAGCCAAGCGCCGCATCCTCGGCTTGCTCGGCGACCTGCAGGCCGATCCGTCCGATGAGCGACTGGCCGCCCTGCGTCAGGCCGTCAACGCCATGCCCGAACTGCCCGGTGCTCCGACCTTGCTGCGCCAGCGCTTCGACGCGCTGCAAGGCGCCTATGCCGAAGTCCGCAGCCGAAACGCACAGATGATCCCGCTGCTGATCGGCATGTCGCGTATCGAAACACCGCCCTTCCGCGAGGCGATGCAGGTCGTCCTGTACTCCGCCAATTCGCTGGAGGCCGCCTTCGACAAGCTGCGCGCGTGGTTCAACGACGGCATGCAGCGCTCGTCTAACTTGTTCCGCGAGAAGCTGCAGCGCATGTCGCTGATCGTAGGCTGCGCGCTGGTCGTGCTGCTCAACGTCGACACACTGGCGATCACGCAAGATTTGTGGGACGACCCGGGCCTGCGCGCGTCGGTGGCCGCAGCGGCGCGTGCCGCCGCCAACAGCGACCTCGCCGACGATGCCGACGCGGCATCGACATCGACATCGACATCGCCGGGCGTGATCGACACCGTGCTGGACGCGCAGCGTACCGCCCAGCAGCTGCTGCGGCTGGAAATTCCGCTGGGCTGGAGCTTTCTGCCGCTGACGCCGGACATGGCCGACGAAGCCGCCGCGCTCGGCCTGCGCGACCCGCACGACGACCCCGGCAACCTGTGGAACCTGTGGCCCCCCAACGGCAACCCGCGATGGTTCTCGCTGCTCATGCTCAAGCTGATCGGGCTGGCGGTCTCGGCCATCGCCGCGGCACAGGGCGCGCCGTTCTGGTTCGACCTGCTGCGCAAGATCACCTCTCGCAGTTCGTCGAGCGCATAGCGCGCTAAGAGACAGTTTGATAAGGGGCTTTCAGGTTGGGACGCTGTCCCAAACCCTGCCGGAAGGCTTTCGCCCTCCGGCCTCCCGTACTCGCGGATTGTCCTCGCGTGCGAGGACAATCCGCAGAGATGGGGTCAAGGGGTGCAAACCCCTTGTGGAGGTGGAGGCAACGCCTGCACTACTTCTCAATCGGCTTCAGCCGTGTCCATGGAACCTCTACGTGCCGGCCGGTGTATACCGGGTGACGATACGCTTCGAGGAGAAGGAACCATGGCGTGGATCCGGGAACACTGGCGCTGGGCGCTGTTGAACGTAGCGGCGCTGACTATCTTCGTCGTTCTGCTCGTACGCGCGGCGACGGCCACCGGCAGCAGCGGGCTGCTTCGGCCCGCACGCCCAGGAGATGCTCGACGCGGGCAAATGGGCGATCCGCTTCTTGCTCGTCTCGCTGGCGATCACGCCGGTGTACCGTATGCTCGGCTGGCGAAGCGCCATCCCGCTGCGCAAATCGGCCGGGCTGTGGGCGTTCGGCTTCGGCGCGCTGCACTTCACCATGTACTTGACTGAACGCAACGTGTTCAACTGCGTCGGCTGCCCGGAGTGGTGGCGGCCCTTCCTGAGCACCAATTACCTGCTCACCGGCGCGATCGTGCTGGCGATCCTGTCGGTCATGGCGCTCACGTCCAACCGGCTTGCGATGCGCACGCTCGGCAAGAACTGGAAGCGCCTACACCGTCTGGTGTACGCCGCCGGCATCATCGCCGTCGTACACGGCGTGCTGGCCGCGCAGTTCAGCAAGAAGGTGCTGGTGCTCGACCCGAACGCGCAGTTCGAACTGATCGTGTACGGCGTAATCCTCGCGGTCCTGCTGCTGCTGCGCGTGCCGGCCGTGCGCAACGCCATCGGCTTGACCGGCCGCACGGGCGGATCGAAGCGACGCGGCCTCGCACAAGCAGGCGATTGAGGCATGCCCGAGGCGGATCTGACGGCGGACTCTGCGCTGATCGCGCGCGTCAGGCAGGCGACGCGGCCGCGCGCAACCGGCTGGTGGAGCAGCATCGTGAGGCGGTCTTTCGGCTGGCCTACCTGCTGCTCGGCAGCGCCGACGACGCCGAGGACGTCGCGCAGGAGACGTTCATCCGCGCCTTCGCCCGGCTCGACCGCCTCGACCCGGCCCGGCCCGCGCGCCCGTGGTTCCTGCGCATCGCTGCCAATCTGGCGCGCAACCGCTACCGCGCGTGGTGGCGCTACCGCCGCCGCACCGATCAGTTCACGGCCGAGGCCGGGGAGCGTATCAGCAGCCCGGAAGCAGAGACGCATCAGCAGATGCAGGCGAGGGAGTTATGGCACGCCGTACAGCGCTTGCCGCGCAAGCAGCAGGAGGTCGTCTACCTGCGTTATTTCCTCGACCTTTCGGTGCAGGAGACCGCCGAGGCGCTGAGCGTCCCGGAAGGCACGGTCAAGTCGCGCCAGCACCGCGCGCTGATCGCCCTGCGCGACCTGATCGAAGCCGACTATCCCGGACTGGTGGAGGGTATGGCATGACCGACTTTGAACAACAGCTCCGCGAACGCGCCGCGTCATTCGCCTATCCGCCGACGCCGGCGATCCGCTGGTCGCGCCGGCAGACGATTGCGTTCCAGCGCCAGCGCACGCTGCGGTGGGCGCTCGCCGGCGCGCTGCTGCTGATGCTCGTGCCGCTGTACGTCGCGCTCGAACAGATCCGCGTCGGCATGGTGCATATCGCCGTCGACGCCGACGCCACGCTGACCGCGCCGCCCCTCGCGTTGGCGGACATCCCCGGCGCGACCACGCTCGATGCCGCCCGCGCGCCTTCCGGTCCCGATCCGCCTGCCCGCCGCACTGCCCGCGCCCGATGCCGTGTTCATGCAAGCCGAAGACCGGGTCGTGATCGCGGCGTGGCTGTCCGACGACCGTACTGCGATCGAGTGGTTGCTGTATGTCATCGCCACCGGCGACGGTTATGGTATAAAGTGGTACCGGAGATTCTCCGAGACGACGGTGGGCGACCTGTCCGCGGTCTGGACGACTCAGTCGCACGTCGTGATGTTCGGCCTCGACGCCGCCTTGCTGCCCGATCTGTCGTACGAGACGTTGAGCGGCGTGCTGGTGTGGGAAGACGGCGCGATCACGTACCGCCTCGAAACCAGCGCCGACCTCGAAACCGCGCGTGCCGTCGCCGAGTCGCTCCGGTAACTCGCCTGCCCGACGGGACCGCCCGTGCCTGTACCTGTGTGATGGATTCTGCCGATTTCGCGTTTCTCACCTCGCCTGACGGCATCGCCGCGCTGGCCGACCTCGCTGACGAGGACGTGTCGGAGTCGGCGGCGCTGGCCCTGATCACGCGCCTGCGCAAGTCGTATAGCCGCGAGCAGGCCGCCGCGCTGGTGGACCAGATGCGCCTGCGCCGCGCCGCGATCGACAAGTTCGGCTCAACCGCCGACCGGATGCTCTTCACCCGCGACGCGCTGGAACAGGCGTCCGATCCGGCAGTGCGCAGTTACCGTGCCGCGTCGGTGGCCGAGACGGGCGCCCACTCGATCATCGACGCGTGCTGCGGAATCGGCAGCGATTCGCTGGCGTTCGCGCAGGCCGGGCTGGACGTGCTCGGCGTCGACCTCGACCCGGTGCGCATCGAGCTCGCGCGCCACAACGCGGCCGTGCTGGGCCTGCCCAACGCCCGCTTCGCTGTCCACGACGTCACGCGTGGACTGCCCGAACCCGCCGATCTCGTCTTTTTCGATCCGGCACGCCGTGCGGACGGGAAGCGTATCTACCACGTCGAGGGTATCAGCCGCCGCTGTCGACCGTGCGCGACTGGGACGCGCGCTCGGTGTGGGCCAAGCTCTCGCCCGGCGTCGACCTGAGCGAGACCGCCCCGTATGGCGGCACCGTGGAATTCATCTCGGCGGACGGCGCGCTGAAAGAGGCGCTGCTCAAGACCGGCCCGCTGCCGCAAACGACCTCGGCCGTACTCCTCACCGACGGGGACGTCCTGCGCTGGGGTCACGCGCCGCGCGACGCCGGCCTCCTGTCACCGAACCGCAAGCGTGGCTGATCGAACCCGACCCGGCGATCATCCGCGCCGGCCTCGTCCAGCCGCTCGGCGAGGCACTCGGCGCGGCGCTGCTCGACCCGGAGATCGCCTATCTCACCAGCGCGGCCCGCCCCGACTCGCCGTGGGCGCGCGCGTGGCAGATCGTCGACTGGATGCCGTTCAATCTCAAGGCGCTCAAGCAGTACGTTCGGACACACAACATCGGCCGCATCACGGTCAAGAAGCGCGGTCACGCCATGACGCCGGAAGCCCTGCTCGCCGCGCCTCAAGCAGGGCTGTCCGCCCCGGCGTGTCGGCCCTACATCCCCTCTGTGTGCTCGCTCTTCCTCTGTGGTCTCTGTGCCCTCTGTTTTGCCGGACACGGCGGTGCCGTGTCACTCCGGGACGATGGTCCTGACCCTATTGACAATACTCGCGGGGGGGGGGTAAGCTAATGTAATGATATAGTGGTTATACATGCTGTTTAGAGACAAGCGTGTGAACCACTTGTTCTGGAGGTGTACGATGAATGCACGCCGAGTTATCACGGTTTCCGCGCTGATGCTGGTTCTCCCTGGTCGTCCTTCCACTGTCAGCCCAGCCACTGCCGCCGGAACCCTTTCCCGAACCCTCGCTGGCTGAGTCCATCGCCGAAATTCAACCGATGGCGATCAAGTACCGGATCGCGATGATCGCCGACCCGGACTCCGTCGCGATCGATCTGGAGGCGCGCAATCTGGCGCCGGACTTTCTGCAATCGACCTTCGGCATCGACACGTACGACTCGATTTCCGCGTTCGTCTCTGGCGAAGTCGAGCGCCCCGACGGCCTGATCCTCATCGGCGATATCTGGAGAGGCTTCAATACAGATAATGTGGCGTGGCTGCGTGATGCCTATTACCGAGGCACCGTGCTGGGAATCGTGAACGTGACGTCGGACGACGTCCGCGCTCTGATGGGATTGAACTGCCGGGACATCCGGTTGGTCGAGTACAAGTATCCCGACGAAGATCACTATGCCGTAATGACATTCTCTGCTCACACGGTGCTTGAAAGCGACCGGCAGCGCGTGATCGAGGCGTATCAACAGTGCAAGGATGAAGACGCTGCTGATCTGGTTGGCCCGCTCAGCCTCGGCTTAGGAAGCGGGGCAAACACGTTGATGCACACACTGGCTGGTGTTGAATTGGTCGGCTCAGTGGTAGGTCAGATTGCCTCAAACCAGGAAGGACAATTCAGCGAGGAAGAACGTCAGTCCGTTCTCGATTGGCTCGGCATTGACGGCGAGTAGTCAACAGTAAGGAGGAATATGATGTCTCGCAGATATCTAGCCTGGATTGCAGCTGTTGTTGCCGGTGTGGGAGTCGTATCGAGCCTCATGTTCTCTACGGGCATGGTAACGACGGCATACCCATTCCTAACTCCGCTGCCGACCCGTCCGTACGAACATGATTACAATGACACTCTCGTGATGTACCCCGGCAATAACGACTACTTCTCTGGCGTGATCAACGGGGCTTCGCAATTTCCGCAATATCTTTACTCACATAGTACGCTGTTATGGCCAGGTCTGTATTGGTACCCAACTTACGTGATGGATGTCATCAAGAGCGACTTTCGGGCGATCGACGTAACTGATCCTGACAACAAGTGCAAGACGTGGTTGCGAAAGGTCTGTAAGTGGTCGAACGGCGATCTCTGCCAGCGAACCCACGAAACTCAATCGGTTCGCTATTCCGGGAAGCGGAGGTGTCTACTACGTGACCAAGCATAAGTTCAAGACATTCGAGACAGACGACATTCCCCCGTTCCCCGCGTTTACTGGCGTCCATTACGCCGTCTGGCCCTCGATGTACTATGACAGCATTATCAACATGTATGTTCCACTGACTCGAGAGGAAATTACGTTCAAGGGCCAAGTGGGTAACCGAGAGAATCTGGGACCACTTAACTGCGCAGGTCCCTACTAGCGGAAACCGAGTTGCGATTGACCGCTCCACCGACTCGTGCCTCAGGTTCCCGGCATAACACACCTACGGCTCGACGGCGCTGATGATCACGCCGACTGTGCTGGGGATCACGCGGATTTCGTCCGGCTCGTCGGTGCCGAAGCTGACCGTGACGACAGGCTGAAGGTCGTAGGTGCCGGGGGCGAGTTGTGTCACGTCGACTGTGACCACGATCTCATCCGCGGTCAGGGTGTCGATCAGCGGTTGGGGACCGGTCACCAGCACGGTCACGAGGCTCGGGATCACACGCACGGAACCGACCGTCCCGGTCACAGTGACTTCGATGTCATCGAGCTGGACCTGCGAGATCCGCGCCTCGATGACGATGTCGACCGTGATCGTCTGACCTTCTAGCAGCGTGACCTCGCCGTTGGCGAGCGCATCCGGCAGACGTACCGGCACGTTGATCGTGAAGCTTTCGGTGCGGTCGGTCAGATCGATGGTCGCGGTATCGAGCAGGTCGGGCAGCAGCGCCAACGCCGCGGCCGAACCGCGCAGAGTCGCCGTCTGCGGCGTGTACGTCTCCAGCCGCACCACGTACCCGTCAGCCAAGCTTTCGAAGTCGATCTGCGGGCGGATCGGCAGCGCCACGACATCTTCGCGCTGGCGGATCTCGATGGTGACCTCCACCGTATCGGCGCCGAGCACAACGTCGCTGAGGATCGTGCCGTTCGCGTTAACCGCCGACACGCCCACCAACCGGCTGAACGTCGTCCGCTCTTCGCTGAGGTCGACGGTCGCGCGGATGCGGTCGACGCGGTCGACCTGCGCCAGCGTGCCGGTCACCAGCACTTGTGTTTGGCCGAGCTGCGGTTCGCCGCGCTGATAGCCCGGCGGTGGCTCGCCGATAATCTCGACCACGACCGGCTTTTGGCGGGCCTGCCGCTGTTCGAGCGTCACGGTGAGCTGCGCAGGGCGCGTGTCCACGGTGGCCTGCCGTGCCGTCGACACCTGCAGCGGGACCGCGTGCGTCCCGGCATTGTAATTGCTCAGGTCGGCGCGCACCGTCAGGTCTTCGGGCGTCATGCGCTCGATGGTGGACTGGCGCGCGCGCACCTCCACCGCAACCATCCGCCGCAAAGACGTGCGGTTGGTGATGATCATCGCGTCGTTCTCGATCAACTGGATCGGAACATTGTTGAACACCGTCACACGGATCGGGTCGACTTGCAGCGTAGCGACGACCCACACCATAAAGGCGAGCGCCAGCGAAGCGATGAACCACGGCACGTTGCCGCGAATGCGTCGAATCATGCGGCTGCCTTCGGCGGCTTGCGGCGCAGGGCCGAACTTACGCGCAGTCGCAGGCGGCTCAGCGCGCCGATCGAGCCGACCGTCTGCGGGCTGTAGAAACTCTCGAGCAGGGAACGCAGGCGGTCGATCTCAAGGCGCAGCACGATACGTCCGCCCTGCGTCAGCGCGATGCGTCCCGTCTCCTCGCTGACCAGCACGCAGATCGCGTCGCTGACCTCGCTGATCCCGAGCGCGGCGCGGTGGCGCGTGCCCATCTTGCGGTTCGGCAGGTTGCGGCTTGCGGTCAGCGGCAGCACGGCGCCCGCCGCTGCCACCCGGCCGTCGCGGCTGATGATGACCGCGCCGTCATGCAGTTCGGTTTTCGGCCAGAACACGGTGAGCAGAAGCTGCGACGTGACCTGCGCGTTAAGTGGGATGCCGGTGCGCACGAAGTCGCCGAGCGTGCTCTCGCGTTCAAGCACGATCAGCGCGCCGTGCCGCCGCTCCGACAGCTTGTCGACCGCCTGACAGATTTCCTCGATGATCTCGGCGTGCAGGCTTTCGGTGCGCTGCTGAGTGGTGTTGAAGATCGACCCGCGCCCGATCTGTTCAAGGGCGCGCCGCAGCTCCGGCTGAAAAATCACCGGGATCGCCACCGCCACGACGGTGAGCAGGTTGGAGATGACCCAACCCAGCGCCTGAAGCTGAAACAGCGACGACAGCACGACCAGCACGACGATCAGCAGCAGCGTGCCGCGCAGCAGCGCGACCGCCTGAGTACCCCGGAACAGCAAGCTGGCGCCGAAGAACAGGAATGCGACGATCAGAATATCGATGATCGAGCGCAGGTCGAAGTTTTCGAGCGCCCACAGCAGTTCCACGGCAGTCCCTAACGTTCAAGCTGCCGCAGAAGCTGCAGGTATTGGTTGGCGTTCTCCGGCCCCAGTTTGACAAGCTGCTTAATGGTGACGACCGCCTCTTGCGTCATGCCGGCCTTGAGCTGCAGTTCGCCCAGCGCGTCAAGCTGCGTGATCGCCTCCGAGTTGCGCCCGGTCTGGCGGTACAGGCCGGCCAACCGCGAGCGCAGCGCGATCTCGTCAGGGTACAGGCGAACGAGTTCCTCGAGCGTGCGGACGATCGGCCCGACCTGCTTTTCGCGCGCGTACTGCGACAGCAGTTCGTCGAGTCGCTTGACGCCTTCGTTGCTGTTCCCCTGCCCGGAAGTGAATGTCGATCAACTGGCGGCGGGCGCGCTCGTCGTGCGGCCTAATTTCCAGGATTTCCTCGAACGTGCGCTGCGCGCGGCGCAGGTCGAAGCGGGTCATGTCGATGTCGGCGATCTGATGTTTGATCGCCACAAGCTGTTCGGCATCGTCGGTGAACCGCTTACACAGCGCATGGGCCATCGACAGCGCCTCACGTGCGCCGTCGACATTGCCAAGCTGGCGAAATGTCCTGCCGAGGTGGAGGTAGTGCGGCATCGCTTCCGGCTGACGGCCCTGCTGCTCGAGCAAGCCGATCAGCTCGGTGCGGATGGTGGTGTCGAGCGGCGCCATCTCCAGCACTTCGTTGAGGATCGAAGCGGCGCGGTCGAAGTCGTCGCGCACCATGTAGCTCTGCGCAACCATCTGGTACTTGTTGATCGCCTGCCGCAAACGCCCTTCGCGCACCATGATCTCGGCCATACGCACGTGGACAGGCAGGTAGTACGGCGCTTCCTCGACGGCTTGATGCGCCTCGTCCATCGCCAGCAGAAGGCGTTCCTCGCGGATGTACCGGTCGATGCGCTGGACCGCCTCGGCCAGCTCGTCGCCGCCGCCGCTGCCCAAGAAGTCGCGGACGCCGCCTGCGCCCGCCGTGCGCAGCATTTCATCCAAGTGCTGCCGCAGGTCTCCACCCGCTGCGGCCACTCCTTGCCGGAAAGCGTGCGCAGGAAGCGTTGATTGATGGCGACCAGAATCCCGTCGTTGGCCTCTTCCAGCGCGTCGACCAGCCCGCGGTACACACGCTCGACCTCGGCGCGCGGTGCCTTGTTGCGGTCGGTCTCGATCGACTGCAAACACTGAACGAGGAAGCGGGCCGCATGCTGCTGTTTGCCAAGCCGGGCATTCGCCATCCCGAGCGCGTGCAGCGCGCCGATGCGAAGCTGCGGGACGTTCAGGACCTCGCCGAGATGCGCCACCGATTCTTGCGGGCGGTCGGCCTGCAGAAGCAGCACGCCGAGGTTCATCTTGAGCGCCGGGTGATTCAGTCTGGGCAGCGCCCGCAGATACGCATCGATCGCTTCCGTGCGCGCATCCTGCCTCTGCAGTTCCATCGCTTTGAGGGCATCGGCGCCGGTCGCGTCAAGCATGCCGGTTTCCAGCACGTGCGCGGCCAACATACTCAGGGCCTGATTGAGCGACTCGCCGATCGGGCCGCGCGGGTCGCCCTCGGACATCGCCTTGTCGTCCTCGTCGACCGACTCGAAATCGGCGTCCAAACGTGCCGCCGAGTGCCGGACCACGTGCGGCGCGACATCGGCGTCTTCCGGCGGCATGACCAGTTCGCCGCCGGCGCGCAGCGCGTTCAGGCCGTTGAGCGCGAACGAGTTGCGCGGGTCGATCTTGAGCGCCCGCTCGACCGCGCGGATCGCGCGCTCGTTGTCGTTGTCGCGGCGGAAATAGTAGGCGAGAATCAGGAACTGCCGCAGCGAGCGTTTGCGGTCGTTGATGCGCTCGTAGGCCTGCGCCAGCTTGGCGTGCACGCTCGTGAGTCCGGGCGTCAGGCTGGCGGCGCGCTCCCAGTTGAAGATCGCCTTGTCGATGTCGCGCAGCGCAAGTACGCCTCGGCCACCTGCACATACTTCTGCGCGGCCTCGCGGTTGCGCCCCATGCGCTCGAGCGCCTCGGCGGCGTTTTCGGCCGCAGACGGGTCGTCGGGCGTAAGCTGATGGGCGCGTTCCAACACGCGCAGCGCCTCGCTGAGCCGGTCGGCGCGCAGCAGGCTCAGCCCCAAGTGCAGCTGGGCATCGCCGTCGTCCTCGAACTCTTTGACGGCCCGGCCATAATGGTCAATGGCCGCCTCCCAGTTCTGGTCCCACGCCGCGTCGTGCCCGGCGTTCATGTATTCAGTGTAGGCGTCGCGGTTTCCGGCCATCCCGGACCTCTCCATCACTACTCGGTCGCCCGATTCTCTCCGTAAGCGACGATGGCCGCCCTCAGCCTGCCAACAGGCGGGCGAGGATTGCCTTTTGCGCGTGCAGGCGGTTGTGCGCCTGCTGGAAGATCACCGCGCGCGGGCCATCCATCATCTCGTCGGTGATCTCTTTGCCGCGGTAAGCCGGCAGGTCGTGCATGACGACCGCGTCCGGCTTGGCCTGATCGAGCAGCGCGGCGTTGATCTGATACCCGGCGAACGCTGAAATCCGCTCGGCCGCTTCGTCTTCCTGACCCATGCTGATCCACGTGTCAGTGTAGAGAACGTCGGCGCCGGTGGCGGCGTCTTCGGGCCGTTCGACCTGCGTGAACTCGATCTCGCTGCGCTGTACGACCGGCATGGCCGCGTCGATTACCGCTTGCGGAATGGCATACCCCCGTGGCGCCGCGATGCTGAAGTCGATCCCGAAATGGGCGCACATAAACAGCAGCGACGACGCAACGTTGTTGCCATCCCCAATATATGCCAGTTTAAGGCCATCAGTGCGCCCGAAGTGTTCACGAATCGTCAAAACATCCGCCATGACCTGACAGGGGTGGTGATCGTCGCTCAAACCGTTGATCACCGGCACGCCGGACCACTTCGCCAGCTCGACGACGTGGTTGTGGTCGAACACACGCGCCATGATGCCGTTGACCATCCCCGACAGCACGCGCGCAATATCGCTGATCGCTTCGCGCTTCCCCAACCCGATCTCGTTCTGGCCGAGCATAATCGCGCTGCCGCCAAGGTGCTGCATGCCGACGTCAAAGCTTACGCGCGTGCGCAGCGAGGGGCTTCTGGAAGATCATCGCCAGCACCTTGCCTTTGAGGATCGGCCGATTGCCGCCGGCCATGTACTCGGCCTTGAGCGCAATCGCTTCGTCAATCAACGCGCGCAGGTCGGCCGTACTCCAGTCGTCAAGAGAGAGGAAATGCCGCATCGTAATCCTTCCGGCATGGCAGCGCAGGGAGCAGTTTGGAATGGACTGGAGTATATCACACGGCGGCGCGGAGGCGGTAAACGCCGGGGGAGGATTCTGCGGAGACGCCGCCTCCACAAGGGGTTTGCACCCCTTGACCCCATTTCTGCAACCGAGGCCGCGTGCGGCCTCGGTTGCGTGAACGGGAGTCCAGAGGGCGAAAGCCTTCTGGCAGGGCTTGGGACGGCGTCCCAACCTGAAGTCCCTTCTCATTCCAACGTCATCTGCGTACGCTACACTGCATGGACCGCAAACCGAGGGAGGACTGACCATGGCTTCCGTTCCGTTGACCGACACCGAAATCGCCAACGCGTTGAGCGGCCTGCCCGGCTGGGAGCGCGACGGCGACACCCTGACTCGCACCGTCAAATTCGACGCGTATCTGGCCGGTACGGCGTTCGCTTCGGCTGTCGGCGTGATCGCCGAGGGACTTGACCACCACCCCGACCTGCACATCGGCTACAAGAAAGTCACCGTGCGCTTCAATACCCACGACGCCGGCGGCAAGATCACCGCCAAGGATGTCGCCGCGGCACGCGCCGTCAACGCACTCGGGTATCCCAAGTCGTAAACTCAGAACTGACAAGCGCGCCGACACCCCGTACAATAGGCCGCCGTTTGACCGACCGATTGTGTTGAGGAACCCGATCCATGATGATTGAACACCCCGGCTTCGTGCTGTGGATGACCGGCTTGTCCGGCGCAGGCAAAACCACGCTTGCGCTGGCGATCGAAAAACAGCTTCGCGCGCGCGGCGTGCGCCTTGAGGCGCCTCGACGGCGACACCGTCCGCGAAGGCTTGACCCGCGACCTCGGCTTCAGCAAGGAAGACCGCGACAAGAACATCGAGCGCGTCTCGTTCGTCGCCAAGCTGCTCAGCCGCAACAACGTCGCCGTGATCGCATCGTTCATCTCGCCGTATGCCGCCATGCGCGAGCACGTCCGCAACGAGACGACCAACTTCCTCGAAGTGTACGTGGACGCGCCGCTGGAGGAGTGCGAACGCCGCGACGTGAAGGGCTGGTACGCCAAGGCCCGCGCGGGTGAGGTGAAGAACTTCACCGGCATCGACGACCCGTACGAAGCCCCGGAGAACGCCGAAATTCACGTCCGCACCGACCTGTACAGCGTCGACGAATGCGTCGCTCAGGTGCTCGAAGCGCTCGAGGAACGCCAGTTCATCCCCGCAGTTACGGCGTAGCCGGCACGCGGTACACCTCGACATCCCCATATCTGGCAATAAACGCGAGCGGGTCTAGGCAGACATTGCTCTGTCCGATGGCCCGCTCGTACGGTCCCACCAGCACATAGTCCACCTGATAGCGTCCCGCCACCGATCCAGCCCCGTGCAGCACGGGCAAGCAGTCGCCGGGGGCGTCCGCCGTGAAGAAGGCCGCCACTGCATCGGCCTTGCGGGCAGCGTTGAGCGTCAAGGCCGGGCCGGCGGACACGACTTGTTGACCGGCCCATACGGGCAGCCACACACTCACCTGCGGCGAAGCCAGAACGACATGACGGCTCGTGCTGCGGATCAACTGGAAAGCGCGCAGGTACTCGGCGGGCAGGGTCACGCGCTGCTGCGAAAGCTCCAGCGGCGCCAGCATCACGACCGCATGACTGGCCGCCACCAACGGCAGCATCACGGCGACTACACGATACCGCCAACGCCGGTTCTGCAAGCGTGGAAACCACACGTCCTCGGTCGCACGCGCTGCGAAATAGGCGACCGGCACCATCAGCCCGGTCAGGAACCCCCCACGCACGAACGGCAGCGTAAAGGCCATCCCCAGCATCGCCGCCAGCCAAACGAGCATGAAGGCCGAACCGTCCGGCTCGAACCGGCGAATCCCGCGCCACAGGCCCGGCAGCGCGATCAAACCGGGAAGGCCAATCCCGACCAGCAGCGGGCCGATGGCAGGTACGGTGTCCTGCCCGTGCAGTTCCCACAGCATCGAGATCAGCGGGTAGCCGGTGGTGAGGATCAGATTGTAGGCGAGGATCGGCAGCGTCGGCACCACCATCCACGCGAACCACAGCACATTACGGCGCAGACGCTTCTGGCGTACACCGTCGACCGCCAGCAGCACGCCGAACGTAATGGTCACCGGGCCGAGCGCCTGCGGATAAATGAGCGCCAGCACGATTGAGAACACGATCAGTGTCAGGCCGCTGTTGGTCACTTTGGGGACATCGGTCGTTTCCGGCGCCAGCGCGTCGAGGATCGCCGCCGACAGGAATGCTAGGCACGCAATCGCCAGCGGAAGGTGCACGTTGAGCAGCGCCGCCTGAAACGGGTACAGTCCCGAGCCGGCGGTGTCGGCTGCGCCCGATGGGATCAGCCAGCCAAAGCCCGCCCCGACCGACGCGATCGACCAGAACACGCGCCGAATCGTCAGCCGTGTCCAGATGGCCGCGCCAAGCACGTACAACGCGTGGAACATGAACAGCGCTGCGAGCGCCCGCGCGACGTGGAACAACGTGATCCCGTCGAGGCCGGTTATCCGCGCGAGTTGCCCCACTACGATGTACAACGGATCGGCAAGGAGGCCGGGCTGGGTTTCGCCCGTGTGCAGCGTGCGCCACAACCACTCGCTGTCCTGACCGATGCGCATGGTGCTCAGAACCTGCGCCGCATCCTCCGGCGTGTGCAGGGCGCCCATGAACGCCCGCGCCGGGTCGGTCAAACGCATGGGGAGGAGGATCATCGGGAGCAGGATGAACAGCGCCAGAATCGTGGCGCCTGTCATCACCCACCGCCACTCGGCGGCAGTCACCTGACCGGTGTAGCGCGTCTGCATGCTGCGTCCTTCGGCGTGGATCGTTGGTGGCACCCACCTACCGTGATTGTATCCGAACTTCAGTTAGGCGCCTTAAGGCAAACACAATGCTCACGATGCGTCGAACCGGCCCAGCAGTTCGATTTCCGGCTCAAGCCGCACGCCGAACCGCCCTTCGACAGCGGCCTGCACGTGCCGGATCAGCGCGTAATAGTCCGCCGCCGTCGCGTTGCCACCGGCGTTGATGAAGAAGTTGGCGTGCACCGGCGAGACCTGTGCCCCCCCGATCGCGTAGCCCTTCAGCCCGCACGCTTCGATCAGTCGCCCGGCGTAGTCGCCCGGCGGATTCTTGAACACGCTGCCGAGGCTCGCCCCCGGCGGCTGAGTGCGCTTGCGATACGCGTTGTGCTCGTTCATGCGCGCGCTGATGTCGGCCGGGCTGTCCGAGCTAAATCGCAGCGTGGCGCCGGTCACCAGAAAGCGCCGATCGACACGCGCTTTGAGCGCCGAATGCCGGTATGCATAACCAAGATCGGCCAGCGTCCATTCACGCGCGCCTGTGGGCTCGACCACACGGGCCGACACCACACAGTCAGCCATCGACGCGCCATGCGCTCCTGCATTGTTGACCACCGCGCCGCCGACCGTGCCGGGGACGGCCACCGCCCACTCGAACCCGCGCAGGCCAAGTGTTGCGCACGTACGCGACAGATGAGTCAGGGTCGTTCCCGCGCTTACGCGCAAGGTGTTCGCGTCCCGCGGCACGATCTCGGCTGTGCGATTGTTGATGACGATCAATCCATCCACGCCGGCATCGCTGATCAGCACGTTGGCCCCGCCGCCCAGCACGCGCACCGGCACGTTCGCTGCCCACGCCGCCGTAACGATCGTTTCGAGATCTTCGGTGTCGCGCGCGACGATGAGCGCCTCGGCGGGCCCGCCGAGGCGCGCGGCAGTGTAGCGGGCGAGGCCGGGATCGTCGGCGAACCGAGAGGTCAGCGCAGCGGGCAGATCGTGGATGTTCATGGCGCAGAGTGTACGCCGGCACGCATGAATCCGGTAGGGAGGGATCAGATCGAGAAGAATTAAGGAACAATTGATTTATTGACGTCAATAGTTGTGATACATTGGGTGTGTCGCATCGGCCGTCCAGCCCTGCGAGTAACACTAATCAAACTTTCCATCGCCCTGAGGTTACGACTCACTAACGCAAGTTAACATAGCAGCCGAACACAAGTTGACGCAACGTCCGAGTTAGACCGGGTACGGCACAAGGAGCATCCGCTTTCGCCGTACAGAGCCGATATTTACCGCCCGCAGCCGCCATCGACGTTTACCTTATCCGCCACCAGCAGACAGCAGCAGCAGCACAGTACGAAACGCCCGAAGCCGCAGCTGCATTACGAAAGTACTGTCATGTTACAGCCCAACAATCTGCTCCGACTTGTCCCGTACACGCATTTGATCCCCGCGAGCGAATTCGGCTGGGACGAACTGGCTCGCCTGTACAACGTCACGCGCGCTGACTACATCGTGCCAATGCCGATGGACGGGCCGCGCTTGCAGGAGCATGCTCACATCTATGACATTGCCCTCGACAAATCGGTCGTGGCGATTGATGGCTGGGGCGAACCGATCGGGCTGGGTATGCTGGGCGTGCGGGAATGGCAGGCGTGGATGACACGGTTGGGCATCGTCCCGGGTCACCGCGGTCAGGGCATCGGTACGTCGATCGTCAACGCCCTGCTCGACGCCGCATGGACGACGTCCGCCCGCAGTGTATCGCTCGAGATCATCTGCGGCAACGATGCCGCGCGAGCGCTGTACGATCGCGCGGGCTTTGGCACCAGGCGCGAGCTGCTCGTCCTGCGCCGTCCCCCGCTGGCGCCGAATGACTTCATGATGCGCGATGTGCACGTGACGACACTGCTCCCGCATGAAATCGAGTGGTTGTTGCAGCGTCGCACCGATCAGCCGACGTGGGTCAACGCGACGGCCTCGCTGTGCAACGTCGGCAAGCTGACCGGCTTGCGCGCCCGCACACTGGACGGCGAAGAGAGCTGGATCATCTTCCACCGCGACCCGTATATGCTGTCGCACTTCGTATTCGGCCCATGGGTCAGCGCCGATGTCGCCCTGGCGCTGCTGGCATCCATGCATCAGGTCTACGTCAAGTTCGACACCAAGATCGAAGACCTCCCCGACGGCAGTCCGTACTGGCCCATCCTCAAGCAGTTGGGCTACGTGCTGGCGTTCCGCCGCTGCGAACTGGCGATTGACCGGCCCGCCCCCGTGGCCTGATCGATCCACTCCTCCACGAACTCGATACCCCGCAGGGCATAGCGCTAGTGAGCCGCTAGCCGTTCGATCATGCGCGACAGGTCTCCGGGCATCACATGACGCGCCAAAGGGTTGGGCCACACCGCCAACGCACCGCCTTCCCGCACCACGACGGCGCTGACGTGCCGGTAGTGCCGGATGAACTCCGCAGCACTCCTGAACCCGCGCCTCGCGAAGAACGTCTCCTCCTTGCCTTCGGCGCGCCCGCGCAGCGAAGCCGCTGCACCGGCCACGTCGTCAACCGAGACACCCGCATCGCCGGCAAGCCACAACACGTTGACGATCCCCGCCGGCATCTGGCCGGCCTTGTCGCACAGGATGCCGGTCAGCTTGGCTTGCCGTGCTTCAGGGTCGAGGTTCTGCCATTCCACGCTGCGCACGCGCCGCACCTCCACATTGAAGCGCGTGTGTGCCTTCCACGTCGCCGAGAAATCCGGCCCGCGTTTGCCGGTCGCCGCATACGTCTCGTACTCGAGCGCAATCTTCGGCTCGTGGAGCAAAAGCGCGGCGGCCTGCAATTCGGCGTATAGATCGCTCACCGCATCGGCGTCACGCGCGGCCCGCAGCTTCGAACGAATCTTGGTCTGGTACGTTTCGGCAAACGCACGGTACCGGCGCGACCCGCGCACCCATGCCTCGAACTCGGTGTAGAAGCCGGGCCGGCGGTGCTCAAAGATGGCGCCAAGCAGGGTGTCGATCGGGGACACGGTCTCCGGCTTCCTCAACAGTCAGGCAGGCACAGCGCGGAGGCTTCGCCTCCACACCTCGACCAAAGGGCTTACGCCCTCTGGACTCCCTTATCTGCGGAATTGAGCCGCAGTCGGCTCAATTCCGCAAGTAAGGAGGTGCAGGAGTGCAAGCTCCTGCTGGGGCTTGGGGCAGCGCCCCAAATCCCATAGGAATTCTCAGATCACAACACCGAAAAACCGAAAAAACGTCACAAATCTACAAAAACATGATACACTGCGGGGCGTGTCCAGCCATAAATGCGGAATCACCCGACATGCAGATCACGAGCACCCCTCCCGACAGCGCCATTGAGCCTATTGTTGCGGCGCCCACGTTACCGGCGCAGCGCGCCGCCGAGAACACGTTCATGGCGTCGATGTTGTTCGCCGGGGTGCGCTGCATTCTCGAATATGTCGTCCTGCCGTTCATGCTGCCGCTGCTCAACCTGAGCAACTCGATCGCCGTGCCGCTCGTGATGGGCGTCAACATCGTGGCGTTCGTCGCGCTGGTGGCCAGCGTGCGCAAGTTCTACGCCATCAATTATAGGCACAAGCACGTGTACTTGGCAATCGCGATCGTCGGCGGCGTACTGCTGACGGTGTTCCTGATCGGCAACGTGCGCAGCCTGATCGGCTAGCCAGCGCCACGTCTCCAGTGAGCCGCTATGCCCGCCGCGACGAAATCGCTGCGCTCGATCCGTCGACGGATTACGAGCGGATCGTCTATCTCGTCGGCGCGTACGAATTCCCATTTGCAACCCAGCGGTCGCTCGAGTTCGCGCTGTTCAAGACCTTCGCCGTGCCGAGCATTTCCAAGCTGCTCGCGCAGACCGGCGAATTCACGACGCGCGGGCAGAAGCGCTACGACGACACCGCGCTGATCGTCTCCGAGATTGCCGAGCACGGCATCGACAGCGAACGCGGGCACGCGGCCATCCGTCAGATGAACCGCATGCACCGCCGGTTCGACATCGCCAACGACGACTATCTCTACGTGCTCGGCTCGTTCATCTTCGAACCGATTCGCTGGAACCCGGTATTGGCATGGCGGCCTTCAACCGAGGCCGAACGCCTCGCCAACTTCTACTTCTGGCGCGAGGTCGGCACGCGCATGGGCATCAAGGACATCCCCGCCACCTACGCCGAGATGGAATCCTTCTACGACGCCTACGAGGCCGCGCACTTCCGTTATTCGCCGGAGAACGCGCAGATCGCCGAAGCGGCCATCCACGTATTCATGAACTGGTTTCCGCGCCCGCTGCACCCGTTGATCCGGTCGGGTATCGTCGCCTTGCTCGACGACCGGATGCGGGCGGCGTTCGGGTTTCGCACGCCGCCGGCATGGTGGCGATGGACGGTGCGGCGCGGGCTGCGCCTAAACGCGGCAATCACCCGCCTGCTGCCGGTGCGCAAGCGACCGTACCACTTCACCGGGCAGCGCAGCCGCACCTACCCGAACGGTTATCAGATCGATCAGCTCGGCAGCGCGCCTTAGAGGTCGTTCGAAAACGAGATTTCAGGTTGGGACGCTGTCCCAAACCCTGCCGGAAGGCTGTCGCCCTCCGGCCTCCCTTTCTCGCGAATTGTCCTCGCGTGCGAGGACAATCCGGAGAGATGGGGTCAAGGGGTGTAAACCCCTTGTGGAGGTGTGGAGGCAATGCCTACACATTGCTTCTCAAACGGCGCCTTAGCGCCTGACCGCATACGTCAGCATCAGCACGCCGTCGGGAAACACGGTGTGTGACGCGAGAGTCAGATGCAACTGACCGTCAAACGCGGCAAACAGCGGCGTTCCACGCCCGAGTAGAATCGGCATAATCGCAAGCTGAATCTCGTCCAGCGCGCCGGCCTGTACCGCCTGCGCGGCGAGATCGCCGCCGCCGACGATCCAGATATCCTTGTCGGTGCGCGCTTTGAGATCGGCGATCACTGCGCCGATATCCCCCTGCGCGAAGCTCAGCCGGTCGGCCTCGGGAAAACGCGGCAGCTCACGCCGGGTCATCACGACCGCGTCGACGCCGGGATACACCCACCCGACCCCGAACCCGAAGATGTCCATGTACGTCTTGCTGCCCATCACGACTGCGCCGAGCGAGGCATAGAACGCCTCATAACCATAGTCGACGTTGCTGCCGAAATTCTCCAGCCACTCGACCTTGCCGTCACCGTCGGCGATGAAATTGTCCACGCTCGCGGCGACGTAATACACGACCTTCGACATGCGGCGCTCCTATCGCGTTGTGTGTCATTGCGGAATGATCACGATACACCAAACTCGCGACCCGTGACTGTACCAGAAATTGAGGAAAGCGCGCCCGCGGCCCGTCACCCGATTCGCAATGATGCGAAACAAACGCCATACTCTGCGCGCAACCCGGGCTGTCCAATCCCCTCGATCACACCCCAAGTCCGACGTGCTTACTCAATCGGGAGTTTCCGGGGGAGGGTCGACTCATGTCCGACAGCGCGGAAGTCCGCACCCACGCCAATGGAAGTCCAGTCCGGCAATGGCTTGCATGGTCCATGGTGATCCTCGCCGTGGGTTTGATGCTGCGGCTCGCGCCAATCCTGCTCAACCCCGAGCCTGTCCTTGTGGCCGACATGATCCGCTACGATCGTGAAGCGCGTGCTTCTTGAGACGGGACAGTTCTCCAGCGGGCATTGGCCGGCGTACCCGGTCACGCTGGCGGCGGGTTACGGATTGTGGCCAGATGGACTGCTCGGGGGCCGACTGCTGCAAGCCGTGTACGGACTCACGCCAGTGGCAGTCGCGCTGTTCGTCGGGCGCGCGGCGTTCGGCCCGCGCGCGGGCCTGATCGCCGGCGGGTTGTGCGCAGGACTCCCGCTGCTGTTGATCTACAACGACTATCTGCTGACTGAAACGCTGTACGCTGCTGTCTTGTCTGCTGCGTTTGCGGCTGCACAGGTCGGTATGCGCCGATTGAACGCCTCTCGCGGCATCGGATGGGGCGTGCTGCTCGGCGTCCTGTTCGGCGCAGCGGCGCTTACGCGCGGGACGCTCGGAGCGGCCCTGCTGCCCGTGATGCTCGTCTACATCGTATGGCGGTACAAGGCGCGCGCCGTCGTGTATGCAGTGGCCGCGCTGGTCGCGTTGGTCGTCACGATCAGTCCGTGGCTGATCTACAACGCGCAGACGTACGGCTGGGCGACACTGTCAACCCGAACCGGCCGCGACCTGTACGCAGGCAACAATCCATGGGCGGACGGCTCGTGGGGCAGCGGAGTCGCATATCTCGACGACCCTGCAAGTCCGCTCTACGGCCTGACGCCGATCGAACAGGCACAGCGTGGGACGCAAGAGGCGGTCGCGTGGATCGTGCGTAATCCGGTTCCGTTTGCCGGAAAAGGCGTACAGGCCGTGCGCTACTTGTACGAACTACCGCGCCAGTACGCCTACAGCTATCGTGAAGGGTATTACGGCCAATCGCCGATTGCGCGTTTGGGCTGGCTTATGCCGACGGCCGTCATCGGCGTCAGTTTCGCCGCGGTGATGGTTCTGTTCGTGATCGGCAGCGTGGCGCATCGGGCCAAACCCGCAGTCCAGCTATGCGCGGTGCTGCTGCTTGCGATAACCGGCAGCGCGTTCCTGACCTACGGCGACAATCGATTCTTGGTGCCGTTCGTGCCGCTGATATGCGTTCCCGCGGCCGCAGTGATTGCTCACCCTCGAAAAACGTTCGCGCTGATCGGGCCGCGGGCACGCGCGGTCACGGCACTGCTTATAGTTCTGCTGTGCGTCAATTGGGCGGTGCTGGCGATCGCGGAACTCTCGGCCACGTAGCGCTTGCCCCGTGCCTATGGTGCGGGGGTCGGATCAGTCGCCATCGTCGGAGTCCCACAGTTTCAATTGAGAATTGACCTTCCCGTTTCGCGGCATAGAGAGTGTCTGACTGTTGTTCTTGTATGTGTCCCACGAAATGAGGTAGTCGTCGGCCTGATTTCCCCAAACGAGCCACCCCGGACGTGAACCACGGGCAAACATCTCGAGATACGGACCGGGACTGCACGCTTCGACAATGTCGTACAGCTCATCCGGTTTACGAGAATGCTCACGCTTCTGCGTCTTGATGATGTTGACCTGCGTTCTTCCCTGCTGGAGCGTGCGCAGTTTTCCCCGGACGCCGAATAGTACGAGTTCGGTCGTATTGCGGAAGTAGAACCCGACACCCCGCCCGTCCGGCTCGCCATCCTTGCGGACCTTATGCCACACGAGATTCGTCTTGTATTCAAACCCCCATGCAGCAAGTACATCCAGACCCTCGCGCAGCAAAGCGTTCGGAACCCAGAGGTACAAGTGGCTTTGATCGGCAGCGGCGTCACACACGGGAAGCGTCATGATGTCGTCGAGCGATAGGGTCGGATAGCGCGACAAGCGTTGGTGTTCAGGTGCAACCTTGCCTGTGCGGTTCTGAAACTGCCATGGGGGATCAGCCAAAATCGTACCGAATTTCTGCCCATTCACGAATGCGGCGAAGTCGTATGCGGCTTGAGAATCGGTCATCCCTAACAATCCTCCGCATACAACGCCGCCTTGATCCCAAACACTAACAAAGGACAGCCGGCTGCACCACCGCCGGAAACCTTTGGAAGCAGCTTACTCATGTGGGTCGTAGAGGCTCCGTACGATGAACCCCGGCCGAGTCGGTTGAATATCGCTTGCAGTTCATCCGAGCGCGTGAGAATGATTCCTACACTAATGACTCGGAGGTCAAAGAGTAGGCGAAAGTTGTTCAAGTCTCGATCGAAGAAAGGATCCTTGTTGTTCCACTCGACCTCAAGCGCAATTCGATTCTTGGAAACAATCGACGCTGTGTGTGGGTGAGTCTGGTCGTCTGATCGTTGACACGAATGGCCGTGTCGAAACTGCGCTCGATCCATCCCCGCGCGCCCAGCGTCCGGTCGACATGCCGTGCAACCTCACTCTTGTTGCCACCACCGCGTTCGATCCAGCTTCGACACAACCGGAACTCAGTAAGAAGCGCGATGATGTCCTTCCATTCTTCCGGAAAGTCTGCGTGAAGTATGCTAGAAGCGTGACGCCACTCATGAATCTCGAAATGTTCACGAATTGATGCGGGAAAGAGGGAGACAGGCACGCGGTTCACTCGTTTGGGCGTCTAGATCTTAGCTAATTGTACCATGTGCCTGCGGCTAGACATCCGCCGAGACAAACTACATCGCCCGCGCGTGAAGAATTTCGTGTTCGCTGACCGGGCGTACCTGTTCTACATCCACTGTGACAACATCCAGCGTGTCGCCGGTGAGGGTAAAGAACTCGACCTCATAACCCGCGTGGTCGCCGTGAATCATGACGACAACGCCGATGTCTCCGGCGCGGAACCGGCCATCAGGCAAGTCCGTGGTCAGCACAATACGGTCATGTTCGCGAATCATATCTCTCACCAAGAGCGCCTATGGTGCGGGGGTAGCCGGTTCGCCGGCCAACAGCGGCTGAATGTCCCCGCCTGCCACGACAAGGACGTCGGCTGACACCAGCCCGTCCACGCCGGCCTCGATGCGATCCTCGGGGATGCCCATCAGCGCCGCCAGATAGCGTGCCGTCCAGCGCTTGCCGGTGTAATCGCGGATGCGGGTCGGGCCGTTGTCGGGTGTCGGCAGGTTGCCCACCGACGGCTCGACACGCACCTGCCGGCTAATCAGCCAGTCGCGCGTTTGGCCGGCCAGCCCGGCGATATCGGTACCGTTGTAGACGCTGATTGTCGCGCCTTCATTCTCGGCCAGCGTGCGCAGCTCGGCCAGCGTGCGGGAGGGCTGCGGGTTGAACACGTCTTGGATCAGGCCGCGCACCGCGCCGATGTTCGGCACCAGCACGTCCGCGCCGGTCGGATCTTTGGCGAAGCTGACGTAGCGATTGTCGATCACGCCGGTCGTGATGTTCTCGCGCGGGATCTCACCGGCGAGGCGGGCGAGCGCCAGCAGTTCGTCCAGCGACAGGTCGGTCTTGATGCTGTCGATCAACGCGTGGTACAGCGGCACGGCCTGCGTGACAAAGTTGGCGATTCCGCCGAGGCTCAGGAACTCGGCCTGCGCCGCCTTCAGCACTTCCTGCTGGCGGCGTGCGCGGTCGAAGTCGCCGCCTTGGGTGGCGCGCGTGCGGGCATACTGCAGCAGGCGTTCGGCGTTCAAGCGCTGACAGCCGGGGTCGAAATGCACTGTGATCGTGCCATATCCGGCATCGGGGTACTTGGGATCGTCGATCGCTTCGGTCGGGCACACTTCGATGCCCTGCGGTGCGAGCGAATCCACGACGGTCTCGAACACGTCGAAGTTGATGCGGATGTAGTTGTCGACACGGATGCCGAACGTCTGGCGGATCGTCTCTGCGGCCAGCGCGGGACCGCCACCGCCCGGATAATTGCTCAGGTCGCCGACATAGTTGGCGGTGTTGATGCGCTGATTCTGCGCCTGCCCGGGGATGCTGACGTACATGTCACGCGGGATGCTCAGCACGCCCACGCGCTTGCGTGCCGGGTCGACGTTGATCAGGATGATCGTGTCGCTGCGATAGGCGCGCTCGGTGTCGAAGCCGGAACGCTCGTCGATGCCAAGCAGCAGGATCGTCTTGCGGGTCGGGTCGTCAAGCTCCGGGATGCCGGCTAGCGGATCGGGGGTCGGCTCCTCGGTGGGCGGCGCCGGCGTAAACGTCACGCCCGGTTCCGGCGTACTGGTCGGTTCCGGCGTCGGCGTGACGGTGGGGGTCAGTGTCGGCGTCTGCGTCGGGAGCTGTTCACGGAACACGTCGAACGAGATGGCCGCCGTGTCGATGCCGCGCTCGCCCGCGTCGACGGCGAACTGCTGTGCCGCGCCGTATGCCACGACCGAGCACAAGGCCGTCGCGCCGACCAGCGCCAGCACGCTCAAGATGAACATCCAACCGGGGACACCGCGCATGTCACGAGCCTACATCGTTACGTCAAACGGCCGCATTGTATCATAGGGCGCCGCGCTCGATATACCGGCGCAATTCCGACGCTCTCCCCGCGAGGATGCCCGGCACCTTGCCGCGGTACGACGGGTGATCGTGATGCACAGCCACCCACCGGCAGGAGGTCGCGTAGCGCGCCGCGGCCAGTGTTTCGAGGTCGGCGCCGGTCGTGTTGTCCAGCGCGCTGCCGGCGAAACTCTCCCACAGCGCCGCCTTGATCGCGCCGTACTCCGGATTGGTGCGCAGGAACAGCAGCATCGGCGCGAGATCGTACAGCGGCCAACCCCACGCGCAGTCGTCAAAATCGAGGAAGCCGACCCGGCCGGCATCGAACAGCAGGTTGTCGGGCTTGAGGTCGGCGTGGATGAGCTGCTTCGCCGCGCCCGCTGCGCGTTGCCGGTCGAACACCGCTTGTGTGCGTTCGATCACGGCGTCGAGCACGTCTTGGATCGGCTCGAGCAGCGCCTGTCCGGCCGCGTCCGGCTGATACGGCGAGTTCGCGCCGAACAGCCCGGCGATGTCGAGCGTGGGACGGTCGAAGCCGGCGGGTGGATCGAACGAGCGCGCCGCGGCGTGCAGCGCGGCGATGGCCGATCCCGCCGCCGCAGCGTGTTCGGGGCATGAACTGATCGACCGGCACTGTCTCGCCGTCCTGCCACGCGACCAGCGTGCAGATCGCCGGCGTGTGCTCAGTAAGTGAAACGCGCACGGACGCTGCCAGCGGTCGAGGCGCGTTGATTCCCAACCCACCGAGATGCGCCAATAGCGCCAGTTCGGAGTCGATTCGCGCCTGCGACTTGCGACCCGGCCAATGCACGCGCACGACCGCCTGCTGCCCGCCACGCTCTACGCGATACACGGCGTTGCTGCGCAGGCTGAGCAGGCTTGCATTCGCGTCTCGCCAGCCCCACGCCGCCAGCGCGGATCGTGCGGCGTTGAGCATGGCCTCCGCGCGCTGCGAGTCATTGAGATGTTCGAAATCGGACATTGTTCTCCCAAAGGGTGGATTCCCTCTGGACTCCCTTCTATGCGAAATCATGCCGCATGCGGCATGATTTCGCGAGCAAGGAGGTGCAGGAGTGGAAACTCCTGCCGGGGCTTGGGGCAGCGCCCCGGCGTGCGGTCTACTTCGTGGCGGCGCCGGTGGCGCGATACTCTCCGCTGCTCCACACCAGAACGTAGATGCCGGGCGTCTCGCGGCTCGTGCGGTCGATACCCTGCTGGCGGTAACCTTCCTGCGACCACTCGAACACCCAGCGTGCATCGCTGATGCTCAGGTTGACGCACCCGCGGCTGCGGCGGTAGCCGAAGTTGTCGTGCCAGTACGTGCCGTGCAGGCTGATCGAGTCGTCGAAGTACATCACCCACGGCACGCCGCTGAGGTCGTAAGCGTTGGGCGCGCCGGCGAACCCGCTCATGCGGTCCTGCGGCAGATCGGCCCACACGCGGAACAGACCCTCGTTGGTGTCGGTGCCGGGCAGGCCGGACGCGATCAACGTGGCGAACACGGGCGTATCGCCGTCATAGGCGACCATCGCCTGCTCGTAGAGGTCGACGGAGACCCACCGGCCTTCGACGCCTTCCGGGCGCTCGGTCTTCAGCGGCTTGCTGATGACGCGCTGCTCGACCCACTGATCGGGGCCGACCATGTACCAGCGCCACCCCTTCTTCGTCGTAGGCTTCGGCGAAAAGCGTGATCGTGTCGTAGCGATACAGCAAGCGTCCGCTGTCGGCGTTCTGCGGGCCGCCGGGATAGTCCGACGTGTACATCGTGTCGAGCGCCCACGCGAACTGGTTCTGCAAGCCGTCCAGCACCTGCACGCCCCGGAACTCCGACGCCGGCGTGTACTTGAGCGACGCCGCCGTCATCCAACCGCCGCCTTCGATTTGCACCCAGCCTTCGACGCTGGTCCAGTCGAGCGACTGCACCGCGTGGAAGCCGGATGGGATCTCGCGGATAACGCTGCCGCCGGGCGCGTCGAACACCGGCGCGCCGGCCGAGTCGACCTTCCAGAAGCTGTAGTTGTTGATGGTGTAGCCGTCGCGCCGCACTTGCGCCAGCGTCGGGCTTGGGAACGCCCGCATGTAGTCGAGGCAAGCGCTCGGCACGCCGACGGACAGGTCGATGCCGGCACAGGCGGCAGAGTCGAGGTTGGCGGACGCCGGGGCGGCGGTCAGCACGACCGCGAACACAACGCCAAGGAGGATCAGCACTCGGGACATAGGGTATGGTTCAGCCTGCTCTCAATGATTGCCCGTATAATAGCACAGCGGCCGGCGGGCGTTTAGATGCATGCACGCCGCCTGACCCACTGTTAACATGCGACTGATGGACGCACCATGACCGGCACCCTTTACCTTGTCCCTACGCCCATCGGCAATCTCGAGGACATCACCCTTCGCGCGCTGCGAATTCTGAAGTCCGCCGCGCTGATTGCCTGTGAGGATACGCGCACAAGCCGTGTCCTGCTTAATCACTTCGAAATCGACACGCCGCTGACCAGCTATCACGAGCACAACAAGCTGGTCAAACTCGACGCCATCCTCGATGTCCTCGATACCGGCGATGTCGCGCTGATCAGCGACGCCGGCACGCCCGGACTCAGCGATCCGGGCTTCGAGCTGGTGCGCGCCGCCGTCGAGCGCGGCTATCCGGTCGTGCCGCTACCCGGCGCCAGCGCGGTCATTACAGCGCTGGTCGGCTCGGGCCTGCCAACCGACTCGTTCGTGTACCTCGGATTTCTACCGCGCAAGCACCTGAGCGACTACTTCGCTGGCCTCAGAGATGAGCGCCGCACGATGATCTGCTATGAAAGCCCGCACCGTCTGACCGACGCGTTGGACGCGATTGTCGCCGGGATCGGACCCGATCGGCCGGTCGTGGTGGCGCGCGAGCTGTCAAAGAAGTTCGAGGAGTTTGTGCGCGGCACCGCGGCCGAAGTTCGCGAACACATGCGCCAGCAGCCCCCACGCGGGGAGATCACACTCCTGATCGGCGGCGCGCCGGCCGAGGCGCTGCATTGGGACGCCGATCAGGTACGCGCGGCGTTCAAGGCGCGCCTCGACGCCGGCGACAGCCGGTCGGCCGCAGCCAAGCAGGTCGCCGCCGAAAGCGGCTGGAAGAAGAACGACGTCTATGCACTCGACGTTTAAGGGAGAGACAAGGGGCAAGGCGACCCGACGGGTCGCCCCTACAAACCGTCTCTGTGTGCTCCCTTTTCTCTGTGTCCTCTGTGTCCTTTGTGGTTAGTTTTCCTTCGCCGCAGTGTCCGCCACCCGTCGCCTAAGCGAACCTCGCCCCTAGATCCCGCTGAACGCGTTGACCCCGCCGTCCACGATCAGCACGGTGCCGGTGACGAATCGACTGGCCGGCCCCGCGAGATACAACAGCGCGCCGAGCAGGTCTTCGGGTTCGCCAAAACGCCCCGCTGGTGTATGCGCGATGATCGTCCCGCCGCGTGCCGTGAGCGTGCCGTCCTCGTTAAGCAGCAGGCGCCGGTTCTGTTCGCCCACGAAGAAGCCGGGCGCGATGGCGTTGACACGCAGCCCCGCGCCGACCTTCTGCGCCAGCTCGACCGCCAGCCATCGGGTGAAGTTCTCGACGGCGGCTTTGGCCGCGCCGTATGCCACGACGCGAGTCAGCGCGCGGTGCGCCGCCATCGACGAGATGTTGACGATGCTGCCGCTGCCACGTCCGGCCATCACCGCACCGAACACCTGCGAGGGCAGCAGCGTGCCGGTTAGGTTCAGGTCAAGCGCGCTGCGGAAGGCGTCCGCCGGCACGTCGAAGAACGAGCCATCCGGCCCAACGGTCGCCGCGGGGACGTTGCCGCCGGCCCCGTTGACAAGGATGTCGATGCCGCCCCACGCTTGAACGATGGCCTCGCGGGCCGCTTCCAGCGAGGCGCGGTCGAGCACGTCGGCCGGCGTGGCGAGGGCCGTGCCGCCCGCCGCTTCGATCTGAGTCACGACCGCGTCGGCAGCTTCACGGCGGCGGCCCAAAACGGCGACCTTCGCCCCCGTCTGTGCCAGTCCGCGCGCCATCGCCCCGCCCAACACGCCGGTCCCGCCGGTGACGACCGCCACTTGCCCGGTCAGATCGAACAGCGATTTCAGGAATGAGTCGGTCATGGTGGGTGCGGCCTTCCGTATGCAGCGTGTGAAATCACGACACTAGCCTAACGTCTCGGGCGCAGCCTCGCTACCCGGCTTCGCCCGCGTCCACCGGCAGCCCTTCGAGGCGCATGATGGTGAGCGCGTTGGTCGTCGGGCTGGGGCCGGGGCGCAGCACGTAGTCGAACGCCATCCGCCCGTCGGTGATCGTCTCGCGAAAGTGCAGGTTGCGGACGTGTGGCACGGCGTCCGATAGCGCGGTCAGTTCGAGGTCGTGCGTGGCGACGATCCCGAGCGCCTGCCGTTCGGCCAGCGCGCGGATATACGACCGCCCGCCGATCAGCCGTTCGCGGTTGTTGGTGCCGCGGAAGATCTCGTCGATCAAGTAGAACAGTGTCAAGCCGTCGGGCGTGTCGAGCGCATCGAGCAGCGCGCGCAGGCGGCGCACTTCGGCGTAGAAGTAGCTCAGTCCTTCGACCACCGAGTCGCTCACGCGGATGCACGTGAACAGCCGGAAACGGCCGAGGCGCATCGCATCGGCGTCGACCACACTGCCGGCATACGCCAGCGCGATGTTGAGGCCGACCGCGCGCAGCAGCGAGCTCTTGCCGGACATATTCGAGCCGGTCAGCAGTGTGACGGCCGAGTCGGCGTCGGCGTGGAACGGATTGCGCACCTTGCGCTCGGCGGGGATCAGCGGGTGGCCGATCGACTCGGCGTGCAGCTCGGGCGCGTCGATCAGCGCGGGAAACGCGTACTCGGGATGCAGGTCGGCGAACGTCGCCAGCGCCGACAGCGCCTCGACCTCATGCCACGCATCGAGCCAGCGCGGGAGCGCCGCGGCCAGCGCATGTTTGCTGCGCGCCAGCAGCGATGCCGTGATGAGATCCCACGGTGTGAGCAGGTTGAGCACCAGCCATGCAATGAAATTGGCGCGCACGCTGGCCGCTCCGGCGATCAGGCTGATCCGGCGAAGCAGCGACGATGGACGCGCGGCAGGGTCGCGGAACGGGGCCAGCAGCAGGTCGAGCTGTGGACGACCCGGCGTGCGTCGACGCTCCAATACCCGGAACGCCGCGGCCAACCGGCCGACTTCGTACGAGACCGTGAGCGCGTCTTCGCTGACTTTCGCCACGGCGCGGATGAACACGGCGCTCAGGCCGACGTACAGCACCAGCGTAAGCGGCAGCAGAGCCTGCCTCCGCGCCGGACAGATAGGCGACTACCTGCACGACGTTGATGACCGCCAGCATGGCAAGGCCGACGAGCGCGGCCAGCGGCACGGGCGGCGCGCTGTGCGGATCGTCGAGCCACGCTTGCAGCGCGCCTTCGTCGCTGGCCGGGTGACGCGCGCTCATCGAAAGCCGGTCGCGGAAGGCGCCTAGCGGGCGCAGTTCAGCCAACAATGTCTGCCGGCGGGCGATGGCTTCGGCGTCTGGCGTGCCGGCCAACAGCCAATCGCGCAGGCGGCCGCCCCCGCCGTCGAGGTCGTCGTGTCGATCAGGCGCAGCAGGCCGCGCGGCCCGGTGATGTCGAGGTCGCTGGCATACGGGTGATGGGGTCGGCGCTCGTATGGCGCGCAGGCGGAAGACCGTCCCACGCCAACAGCATCCGCGCCAAGTGTGCCTGCTTGATCGCGTCCAACTGGCGTGTCGTCTGCGCGGCCTCGCGCACCCGTCGATGCACCACGACCGCCGCCGCGAACGCGCCGATCCACAGCACCGCCGCCGGCAGCGCCAGCCCGCCCGGCGCGCCGAGGAACGTCAGCGCGCCGCCGGCCAGGAACGCGCCAAGCCGCACGAGGCTGAGCTGGTCTTCGCGCTGCGCCAGCGCATCGCTGCGCCGGTCAAGCCGTTCAAGGTGGCGCTGCAGGGCGGTCACCAGCCGCAGGCGCGGGATATCGGTCATTGGGCCTTTCCTTACCGGCTCTTCTGAGAACTGCTTTTCCGACGGACGTTCGCCTTCTGGTCGCCCGTTTCTAATACTCGGGAGGTGCACGCGCCGACTCCTGCCGGGGCGTGGGGCCGCGGCCCACCTCGAATTCTCGGTCATGCGGTGGGAACCGTCCAGTGTGAGCTGACCGCGAGTCAAGGCGTAGTCGTTTGACACACTTTCGCGGTATAGTGTATGTGCGATGGAAAGGACGGCCGCTATGGAGCGCAAATTCGAGATTACGTCCGCGACACGCGGCGCAGCCTTTACGGTTCGGGTCATGACGCGTTCCGATTACACGGGCATGGCCGGCCTGATGGAAGACGACAGCACGCTTCGCGTCAAGCTCGTCGCCGAAGAGGCGGCGGCAGCGCCGCCGCCAACGAAGAGCTGATCCAGTTCTTTGCCGAACTGCTCGAGGTCGACCCGAAGCGAATCGAAATCGTGGTCGGGGCACAACGGCCGCGACAAGCTGCTGTCAGTCATGGACCTCAACAAGACCGACCTCCTCGCCAAGCTGGGGCTGTAGCGACTCATGCGCCGCTTCGCCCGCACGGCGGACTGATCGGCGCGGCGCTCGCCGGGCTGGCGGCCTGCACCGGCGGGCCTGCCGAACCGTCTGCCACACCCCTCCGACCCAAGCCCTTAACCCCGCACCGCCGACGGCTACCCCGGCGATTGTCGAGCCGACGCCGACCGTCACGCTGCCGCCGTCTGCGTTCGACGTCGCTCTCACACTGACTGCCGAGGCCCCGACACCCGATCCGACCGGAAATCGCGCGGGAGGCGCGCGCAGCGCAGGCGCTCGACGCCGCTGCGGCCGAAAGCGGCCGGCCCGCCGCCCAGTTGGACGTCATCGCCGCGACTGGCGTGCGCGCGGGCGCATGATCGACGGATGCGGGCGCGCCGTCTCGGGCCAGACGCTGGTCAGCATTCTCGACGGCGAGTCGGTCATCGAGGTGCTGGTCGGGCTGGAGGACGCGCAGGTGTGCGGCACGGTCAACCTGTATGACGACCGCCCCGACCTGTTCATCCAGCGCGATCCGATTGCCGAGGGGGTTGGTGTTGATCGCCCGCACGGCGTGCGGCTCGCACGGCCGAGGTCGAAGAAGCGGATGTCGTGCTGGTCAGCGCGCGGCCCTCAACTGGCCTGACGCCACGCTGGGATGCACGGCCGAAGGCGCGCCTGCGCCCACGCCGGATCTGCATCCGCGGGCGTCGCCGGCTACCGCATCGTGGTCGAGGCCGGCGGCGACGCGTACATCTATCACACCGACTTCGACCGCATCATCCCGTGCGTGGAACCCTAACCGCGCGGACGATCCGATCCAAGCCCGCCAAATCTTTCACGACATCGACCTGCGCGTCAGGCAGGGCGGCACGCGCCAGATCACCTCGCCCGCTCCCTGATCTGCGCCGATCTCCAGCAGCACGAGCGCGTCCGGCGCCAGCACGTGTGGCGCTTGTGCCAGTAACCGGCGCACCACGTCCAACCCGTCCGACCGCCATCGAGCGCCAGCGCCGGTTCATGGCGGCTGACGTCCAACGCCGGCAGCAGCCGCTGTCGATGTACGGCAGGTTCGCCAGCAGCACGTCGACCTGCAGCCCGGCGTCGTGGATCGGCGCGAGCAAATCGCCGTGGTGAAACGTGAGCGTAACCCCGTGTTGAGGGTCGCGTTGCCGCGCGCCACGTCGAGCGCGGCGGCGCTGATGTCGACGGGCGTGCACGTCGGCCTGCGGGCAGTGAGCGGCGACTGTAATCGCAACCGCGCCGCTGCCTGGGCCGATGTCGACGATCACCGCGCCGGCGCGCCAGCCTGCGGCGCAGTGATCGCCAGCTCGACCAGCGTTTCGGTCTCGGGACGTGGGATAAGGACGGCCGGCGTCACGTTGAAGGCCCGGTCGAAGAACGCCCGTTGGCCGAGGATGTAGGCCATCGGTTCGCCCGCAGCACGGCGTCTTCGACCAACGCGGCGAACCGCGCTTCTTGTGCAGAAGTCAGCTCGCGCCCGGATGCGCGATGACATGCGCGCGGCTCTCATTGAGCATATGCGCTATTAACAGCTGCGCGTCCAGCCCGGGCGAGGTGCTGTGGTCGGTGAAGCGTGTACGGGCGGCGGTTGCGCAGCGGGCCGAGCGCGGTCATTCCGCCTCGGCGGGCGGCACGGCGTCAAGCGAATCGTAGCGCGGGAGTGCCGCCAACATGCGCGCCGAGAACGCGCCTTCCGGGCCAACCAGTACGTCGATCACCGCGACCGGCGACGCATCAGTGGCGCTCGCGTAGGCCAGCACCATCAACGGCTCGGCCACGTCCAGCCACTTGACCGTCTTCATTTCGTCGGCGCCGTCGCTGCTGGTAGCCGTAGACCTCGGTGCGGGGATACGTTGCTGCGTTTGACGACGAAATCGAGCGCGTCTTCCGGTGAACATCTCGCCGCGTTCCAGCGCAATCAGTCCGGGGACAAGCGAGAGAAAGTGCTTTTCGAGATAGCGCACGCCGTAACGAATCACGACGCTGCGCGCAAGAGCCTCGCCGTCGGGCGAGGGGGCGGCAAGCAAGAGGAACCGGCCGCCGTGACGTATGACAGCGCCGGGGAGTCTTCCCGTACGGGTCGCGCGCGGGGATGGTCGAGCGTGACACGGGGTCCAGTGATGGGCGGGCGCGGCGGTTTGGCCGTGCTTCGTCGGCGACCTCGTCGGCGTGGTCGTCATGCGCGCCGTGGTCGCCGTCGACCGGACGTCGATGTTGTCGAAGTTCTCGAACGGGCGCGTCGCGGCGATCCACGCGCCAATGCCGCCCGCCATCATCAGCAGGCCGAGCACAAACCAGATCCCGACGTCTCCGCCGGTAATCACGCCCACGCCGGCGGCCACCAGCATCAGGGTCAGTCCCGTCCCCGCCAAGCCGGCCAGCCACCACGTCAGCGGCGTCATGCCGAACTCGTGGACCATGCCGGACACTTGTTCTTCTTCGTGGTGAGCCATGCCGACTCCCTTTGTATCGGTTAAACACGCCTAATCGAATGATTCTGCCGTCTCGCGGCGGCGGCGGAGTCAAGGCGATATGACCGCGCGCCGGCAATCGCCTCCCGGACTGCGATGCGTTGAGGTTTCGGCCGAGCATTGAGGCGCATACGCGGCCGATTTTTCCCTCGCTGCGCCTCACAACCGCACGCCGAATCGCGTGTCAAGTGACCGTCACCTGTCAAGAATTGACACACAATTGTCGGGGTTGTGTAAAACCATTGTCGCAGCCCGTTGACAGGATTCTAACTTTCGCATACATAATGGACATAGTCGCTCATTCCTCAACGGATGGGTCTGTGAAGGCTGTAACCACGACCACCACCCACTACGACGACCCCATGATGCGCGTGCTCTTGGATAATCCTGCCGAGCTGTGCGGTCGCGTTGTTCGACTCCAACCTGCGGATTGTG